>DXGR01000025.1 GCA_019113825.1 Candidatus Stackebrandtia excrementipullorum
CCAGGCTCGCGCTCGAAAGCTGGAGTCGCTGACAATTCGGCCCGCCGCTCGTAACCTCGCGGCACTCCGTTGTGCGGTCGAAGCCGGATTCACGGTGTTGTCAGATGTGACGTTGCTACAGGATTTCAGTGTTCGTGACCGGCAGGACGGGGTCGAACTTCGTGGACTAAGCCTTCAGTACTGAAACGCCGGCGCCAGGTTTGCGTGACCGGCCGGTAGAGCACCGGCTGTCACGTCATCCTGTGGAGACCGGTCGATGTCGGTGATCACTGCTATCTTGCACACAATTCTCCGCCCTCCGAAGGGAAGAACATGACGACACTGCCAGACCGACCGAACACCGCGCTTATGGTCATCGACGTTCAGAACGACATCGTCGCCGACGCCGCCGAACGCGACGCTGTTGTCGCGAATATCGCGAGCCTGGTTGAGCGAGCACGAAACGAGCAGACGCCGATTGTCTGGGTTCAGCATTCCGACGACGACCTGGAAAAGGGTTCCCACGGGTGGAACATCGTGCCGGAATTGAAGCCGGACGCGTCGGAATCGTTGGTCCTGAAAAACTACATGGACGCTTTCGAAGCCACAGAGCTCGAATCCGTGCTGTCCGATCACGCGGTGGGGCGTTTGGTGGTGACCGGCGCGTCCACCGACGCCTGCATCCGCTCCACGATCCACGGTGCCTTCACACGTGGGTATGACGTCCTCCTCGTCGAGGACGCACACACCACCGATGATATTGCGGCTCCCGGTGTACCGTCCGCGGCCCAGGTCATCGCCCACACGAATCTGTACTGGAGGCATCAGCAGGCTCCCGGTAAGGCCGGGGGCGTCGTACCGACGGCAGGGGTTGTTTTTGCCGCTTAGCGTCCGTGCAGCGTGAGCTCGAGCCGTGTTGGGCCGTCGGCCGTGATCCTCACGGGAACGCCCCAGTCCTGCCGAGTCAGGTGGCAGGCGGCGTTGACCGCGTCGATGTCGCAGCTGGCGGCCTGTGCCACAACTTGAAGAACGCCCTCTCCCACGGAGTCGGCGATCGTGAGCGCCCGCGTCAGGTCGGTTCCCTCCCCGGCACCGTCTACCAACAGTTCCGGCGGGTCGGACGTCACCGTGAGCCGAGTGGGCGGACCGAAGCTGTCATCGAGCTTTTGCCCGGGTGGCGGAGTGAACACCACCGACAACGTCAGCGCCCCTGTGCCGACTTCGGTGGCCGTCCGGATGACTTGTTGTCGTTGTCCGCCGACGACGGATTCTGCGATGCGCAGTGGGGTCAAGCGGTGCGCCGCCGATTCGACGACGATGACGTCGGTCCCGTTGACGACGAGGTCACCGGGTTCGGCGAGTCCGTCGGCGAGCGTCGAAACGTTTCCGGTTTCGGGGTCGAAACAGCGGACGGCGCCGTTGTAGGTGTCGGCGATGCCGATACGTCCGTCGGGAAGAACCGCCACCCCCAGGGGATGCTGCAGAAGCGCGGTCTTTCCCGGTCCGTCCACGTGCCCGAAGTCGAACAGCCCCTGGCCGACGACGGTGTGGAGTCGTCCGTTCTCGACGTACCGCAACGCCGAGGTCTCGGAATCGATTATCCACAGTCGCTCCCGGTCGACGGCGAGGGCGGACGGTTGAGCCAACCACACATCGGGCAGTGTCCCGTCGCGCAGGCTTTCCACGGTGGTGCCCGCGTAGACGCCGATGGTTCGTTTGACCGGATCGAACCACCACAGTTGGTGAATGCCGGCCATCGCCACGATGACCTTGCCGTCGAACCAGGCGACGTCCCAGGGGGAGGACAGGTCGGTGGACACGGCGTCGTGTGCGTGCTCGTCGGGTTCGGAGCGCCACTGTTTTCCGGTACCGGCGACGGTGGTGACGACGCCGTCCGACAGGCGCAGTCCCCGGAGACGATGGTTGACGGTGTCGGCGACGACCACGTCGTATCCGACGTCGGAGGCGATGGCGGCAGGAAGCACGCACAGTCCCTGCGGCTCGTTGAACCGTGCCCGGTCGGCCGGACCGTCGGCGTGACCGCGGGTTCCGTCCCCGATGAAACGGACGGCTTCGTCGTCGACCAGTTCGACGAGCCGGTGGTGGGCCGAGTCGCAGACGAGAAGATTTCCGTTGTCCAGAGCGATGGCTTTACCCGGGAATCGCAACAGGGTGTCGGCGACCGGCGGAGGAATGTACGGTCCTTGGCCGGTGTCGAGGCTGCCGTCACGGGAATGGCGGTCCACGAGGTCGCCGATCATGCGGTCGAGGCTTTGGGCATGGCCTTCGCCGGCCATGGTCGCGGTGACGTAACCGTGTGGGTCGATCAGGACGAGCGTCGGCCACGCTCGGGCTGCGTAGGCGTCCCAGGTGGTCAGGTCGTTGTCGGCGACGACGGGGTGTTCGACGCCGTAACGTTCGACGGCGGCGGCCAACGCGTCGAGGTCTCGCTCATGCGCGAATTTCGGGGAGTGGACTCCGACGACGACCAGCGCGTCGCCGTATTTCTGCTCCAGCGGCCGAAGTTCGTCGAGGACGTGCAGGCAGTTGATGCAGCAGAACGTCCAGAAGTCCAGCAGCACGACTTTGCCCCGAAGGTCGGCCAGGGTCAACGTGGTGTCGGCGTTGAGCCAGGTTCCGGTCAGTTCGGGTGCACGAACACGAGAGGTGGCGGTCATGTTTCAAGAGTGCCACTGGGATTCGGATATGCGCCCGTCGCGGTTGTAGACGGCCGGACGGGTCACTTTATCGGTGGGTGATGTGACGATGCGGGCCACGAGTGTGAACTCGTGGCCCGCATCGTCACTTGCTTAATCGGTTTCTTCGCCGTCCTGCGGTTCGTCGGCCGGTTCTTCCGTCTCGCTGCCGTACGGCGTCAAGCAGTAGGACGGGCCGCCATCGATCTCGACCACCGGTTGGGTCGGGTCGTCGCATTCGGCCTTGTCTTCGACTTCCTTGGTGATCAGGTAGACACCGGGCTGGCCTTCTTCGACGTCCTCACAGGCGACCGCGTACGCCCGTTTTCCCTCTTCATCGGCGCTTTGTTCGGTGTCTTGTTCGACACAGCCGCCCACGACGAAGTCTTCTCCCAACGCCTGGAACACAAAGAAGATGATTCCGCCGACCAGGATCAGGGCGCCGACGATGATCCCGATCAGGAGCAGAACGTTGGGTTTCCGGCGTACCGCGCCGGTCGTCTGGGGCGGCATCCCCGGGATGTCGCCGTGTCCGCCTCCTGGTGCCGAGTGAAGCGGCTGGTTCGGATCGTACGGCTGCTGTTCTGTGGGTTGGCCGGGTGGCATGGGCTGACCAGGCTGGCCGGGCTGGCCGGGCTGACCGGGCTGGCCGGGCTGGCCGGGCTGGCCGGGCTGGCCGGGCTGGCCGGGCTGTGCAGATTGCTGCGGGTCACCCGGGGTCGACCAGCCGCCGGCGGCTCCAGCTTGTGGAGTCTCACCCGGAACGCCGGGCGTTGCTGTTCCCCACTGTGGCTGCTGCCCGCTATATCCGGGTTGTTCAGGTTGCATCGGCTGACCGGGCTGCATGGGCTGACCGGGAGCGCCGGGCTGGCCGGGTTGCATGGGCTGACCGGGCTGCATGGGCTGTCCCGGAGCGCCGGGTTGACCGGGCTGCATGGGCTGACCGGGAGCGCCGGGCTGACCGTATTGCCCCGGCTGCGCCGGGGGAGGGGCCGTGGTCCCGGGCTGCGGAGGCTGCGACTGGTAGACACCGGGCGTCGGCGGTGGGTTCTGCGAGGGTTGGGCGGGCCCGCTCGGCGCGCCCCACAGGGGTACACCGGGCTGAAGGCCACCGGACGTCGGTGCTGCGGGAGGCTGACCACCGGAGACCGGTGCACTCGGAGGAGGCCCCGGAGGCGGCGGGCTGACGGGCGGCGGTGCACCACCGGGCGGCTGCATGGGCGGAGGCTGTGGCGCGGAGACCTGGCTGGTGTCGATCCGCTGTGTGTCGTCCGACCCGGGAGACGGAGGCGGGGCGGGCGGACCGCTCGGCGGCGACGGTGGCGGGCCGGTCGGCGGCTGGGGTGGCGGAGGCTGTGATCCACTCGGTTTCAGCGCGGCGGTGCTTGGGTCTTCTGGAGGGCCGCTGACCTGCCCAGGCTGAATAATCGCGGTGCTGTCTTCGTCGTGTTTCGGATCCTGGCCTGGTGGCTGGGCGTTTGGGTCGCCTGGCGACGCCGATGGGTTGTTCTGTTCGGACGTCATTGCGCCTCCTGCAAAGCCGACGTGCACCTGACGCACGTGGAGTCTCAAACCTGATAGTCGGTTACACGCTACCGGGTTGCCCCAAACCGATGTCAACGCCGGTCAACTACCCAGGCTTGCACATGGCACCGACCGTTATGCAAAAAGGATACAAAAAACCGGTAACCGGACAAAATGTGTCCGATCACCGGTTTGTGCGCTGCGCGTCGGCGGCTTTTCAGTCGGCCGGTCTGTGCGCGGGGGAGGAAGTTCGTCTTGTGTTGCGGAGTTGTCAGGCGGTGAGGGCGCCCGACTCGTTCATCGGGGAACCGGATTACATGACCCGGTTGCCGTAGAGAAGCATTTCGCGGCGCGCGGTTTCGTGCGGCGACTCGAAGCTGCGGCGCGCGACGATACGGTGCGCGGTCAGCTCGGCGCGGCGCTGGCGGTAGTTCTTGATCTTGGTGAAGGTGCTCACTTGTCGTCTCCCCTAAGGTTCTGATCTCGTCGTCCCATCTATTACACCGCAAAAACTGTGAATCTGCCATCGATTTTAAGGTGAATACGCTCACGTGACGTCGATTACTTGGTAGCTTTCCTTCGTGATTTGTTCGTGTGGAAGACGGAGAAAAGTACCCTGTCGGCGGTGAAACCCCAGCTCAACCCAGGGGCGCGGATTGGACGTTGCAGCGGCCTTCGAATCGAAGCGCAAAAAGGTCCGCCACCGACGAGCGGTGGCGGACCGTGAGGAACCAATCGGCGAAGCGCTACGTCCAGGCCAACAGGGCGGTGCCCGGATCGGCCATGAAACGTCCGATATCGGCCAGGAACCTCGAACCGAGTTCACCGTCGATGATGCGGTGGTCGAAGGAGAGACTCAGCGTCGTGACCTTACGAGGGACGACCTGGCCCTCGTGGACCCACGGCATGTCCTTGACGGCCCCGAAAGCCAGGATCGCGGACTCGCCCGGCGGCAGAATCGGAGTACCGGTGTCAACACCGAACACGCCGACGTTGGTGATCGTCATGGTGCCGCCGCTCATGTCGGCCGGTGCGGTCTTGCCGTCCCGGGCCGTCGCGGTGAGGTTGTTCAACGCCTCGGCCAGTTCACGCAGGGTCATTGCATCGGCGTTCTTGATGTTGGGCACCAGGAGACCGCGAGGCGTTGCCGCGGCGATACCCAGGTTCACGTAATGCTTGACCACGATCTCGCCCGCAGCGTCGTCCCATGTCGAGTTGACCATCGGATGACGCTTGGCGGCCAGCAGCAGTGCCTTGGCCACCAGCAGGAG
Organism: Candidatus Stackebrandtia excrementipullorum; assembly: GCA_019113825.1. Lineage (GTDB taxonomy): Bacteria > Actinomycetota > Actinomycetes > Mycobacteriales > Micromonosporaceae > Stackebrandtia > Stackebrandtia excrementipullorum. The sequence continues at coordinate 5,471 of DXGR01000025.1, forward strand.
CGGCGATACTCGGACCCCTTCGAAGTCGGGGTGCGCCTTCAGCCGCTTCACCGCGTCCATCATCTCGGTGACGTCGAGAGTGAGGAACTCGGTGACGTGTGGAGCCGTGAACGCGCTGTTGACCATGTTCTCCGCGGTGAGTTTGCGCACGCCCTTGATGGGAATGCGTTCCTCACCACCGACGGGTGCCGTCGCTTGACGTGTCGGGGTCGGAGTCGTCGTTGCGGTGGTCACGTCGTCTCGAGTGATCGAGCCGCCGGGGCCGGACCCCGTCAACGTGGTCAGGTCCACGCCCAGGTCCTTGGCCAGCTTCCGCACGGGAGGCTTGGCCAGGACACGCACCGCTCCGGCGGGTGCAGGAGCCGGGGCGACGGGCGCGGGTGAAACCGGCGCCTGGGCGACGGGCGCCGGAGCGACCGGTGCCGTCGGGGCCGGGGACGGAGCGGCGGCGCTCTTGCGGGGGCGCCGTTTTGCGGTGACGGTCTTGGGGCCGTACCCGACGAGGACGGCGGTGCGTCCGTCGGCGGTGGTTTCGCCGATCAGGTTTCCGTTGTCGTCCGAGTCGGCTGTCGACGGGCTCCCGCCGCCGGTGCCGCCGGGGTCGGTGTCGATCGTGATGAGCGGCTGCCCGACGTCGACGGTCGTGCCCTCGTCGTGGTGAAGTGTCGCCACTTCGCCGGCGTAGGGGGATGGAATCTCGGTGAGTGCCTTGGCGGTCTCGACTTCAACGATCGGCTGGTTGAGCTCGACGGTGTCGCCGGGCGCGACCAGCCATTTGATGATTTCGGCGTCGACCAGTCCTTCAGCGAGATCAGGAAGGTTGAACTGTTGCAGTTTCGCCATCGACTCCCCCTAGTAAGCGAACGTCCGGTCGACCGCGTCCAGTACCCGGTCGAGGTCGGGCAGGTATTCCTCTTCCAGCCGTGCGGCCGGGTAGGGGGTGTCGTAGCCGGTTACTCGAAGAACCGGTGACTCCAAGGAGTAGAAGCAGTCTTGCGTCACGCGTGCCGCAAGTTCTGCTCCGATACCGACGTTGGACGGCGCTTCGTGGATCGCGATCATGCGACCGGTCTTCCTGACCGATTCGTAGACCGGACCCATGTCCAGCGGTGAGAGCGTCCGTAGGTTGATGACCTCGAGCGAGCGACCCTCTTCGGCGGCCGCGGTGGCCGCGTCGTGTGCCACCTTGACCATGGAGCCCCATGTCACCAGCGTGACGTCGGTGCCTTCTCGTTCGACCTTGGTCGACAGAAGCGGATAGGCCGAGTCGATGGAACCGCTGAAGTCGATCTCGCCCTTCTCCTGGTAGCGCCGTAGCGGCTCGAAGAAGATCACCGGGTCATCGGAGGCGATGGCCTGCTGGATCATCCAGTAGGCGTCGTGAGGGTTGGAACACGACACCACTTTCAGCCCGGCGGTGTGAGCGAAGTAGGCCTCGGGAGATTCCGAGTGGTGTTCCACCGCGCCGATACCGCCGCCGCACGGGATGCGAACGACGATGGGCAGCCGTACCGTGCCCTGTGAGCGGTAGTGCATCTTCGCCAGTTGGGACACGATCTGGTCGAACGCCGGGTAGACGAACCCGTTGAACTGGATTTCACAGACCGGCCGCCATCCGCGGATGGCCAGACCGACCGCGGTGCCCAGAATGCCGGATTCGGCCAACGGGGTGTCGATGACCCGGTCCTCACCGAAGTCCTTCTGAAGGCCGTCGGTGACTCGGAAGACGCCTCCGAGTTTGCCGACGTCTTCGCCCATGAGCATGACCTTGGGGTCATCCTCCATGGCACGGCGCAGGCCGGCACCGACAGCTTGTCCGATACGCATCGTCTCGGTCATCAGTGGCCACTCCCTTCGAAGGACGCGTGGTAAGCGGAGAACTCGGCGCGTTCGGCGTCCACCAGTGGTGAGCCTTCGGCGTAAACGTGATCGAAGATCGCTTCGGGACTGGGGTCGGGCAACGCGATAACCCGCTCGCGCAGGTCGAGAGCGTGCCGGTTCGCCTCTTCGTCGATGGAGTCGAAGTAGTCGCCGTCGGCGATCGACGAACGTTCCAGGAAGGTGCGCATCCGCGAGATCGGGTCTTTGGCGCGCCACGCCTCGACTTCGCCGGGGTCGCGATACCGCGTCGGGTCGTCGGTGGTGGTGTGGGCACCCATCCGATAGGTGTAGGCCTCGATGAGGCTGGGGCCGTTGCCGTTGCGGGCGTGGTCCATCGCCTGTTTGGTGACTGCGTAGGTGGCCAGAACGTCGTTACCGTCGACGCGGACTCCCGGGAACCCGAAGCCGTCGGCGCGCTTGTACAGCGGGCTTCGGGCCTGGCGGAACACGGGTTCGGAGATCGCGTACTGGTTGTTCTGGCAGAAGAAGACGACCGGTGAGTTGTAGACGCTTGCGAATACGAATGATTCGTTCACGTCACCCTGGCTGGACGCACCGTCGCCGAAGTAGGCGATGACGGCTTCGCCGTCGTTGCTGCCGACCTTGCCGTCCATGGTCACACCCATCGCGTAACCGGCGGCGTGAAGCGCCTGCGCACCGATGACGATGGTGTACATCTGGAACTTGTATCGCCGTGAGTCCCACCCACCCAGGTCCACGCCGCGGAACAGTCCGAACGGCATGATCGGGTCGATGTCGCGAGTCCACAGGACGCCGTGTTCACGGTAGGTGGGGAACACCATGTCCTGTTGCGCGAGGGCACGGCCGGAACCGATCTGGGCGGCTTCCTGACCTTGAAGACTGGCCCAGATGCCCAACTGTCCCTGGCGCTGCAGGGCGGTGCCCTCGCTGTCCAGGCGTCGGACGATGACCATGTCTCGGTACAGGTCCCGGTACTGCTGATCTGTCATGTCGACGTCGTAGTCGGGGTGTGTAACCCGCTCGCCGTCGGCGGTGAGTAGCTGCACCATCTCGGTGTCACCGGTCTTGGCAGCCTTCTTGCGCCGCGTCGTGGCCTTCTTTTTGGGCCCTGCGCGGTTCTGATCGCCGTTGACCATCTACGTCCTCCCTGTTCAGGTGTGCGGAAGCCCGGGGTGGCCGGTCTTACGCGATGGCCGAAATATATGGGGTGACCCCAGCATTCCAGAAGCCGCCGCGAGACACACGTGGTGACTGGCGAATTTACTCAAAGTAGTTGCAAATCTACAACTGGTAAGGTTGGGCTGTACTGTCGTCACCGAACGGTGTTGGTCCGGCACGTCGAGTGGCGGGGGTCCGCCTCCGGCTTGATGAAGCGTGATAACCGGTGCCGCCGGGTGTGGCTAAAACTTATGCTCTCGTGGAGTTTCGCATGATCACACACTCGACCACGGCGTAGCTCGACGGGGCCCTCCACGAATGTGGGATCCATGAGGACTTTCTCTGAAGACGGCGCAGTCTCGCCGCTCGGCTGGGCGGGCCCGCACTCCGTCGCCGTCATGGTGTTGGCCATGACGGCATCGGTTTCGGTGGGGATCGCCGTATCGGAAGGCATTTCAGGGCTTCCCGACACCCCGTTGCCGTTGCCCGGAGCGGCGGCCGACGCCGCCCCGCCGATGCCCAATCAGCCTGAGCCTCCGGTGGTCATACCCTTCGACCCTCCCTCGGTGGAGACGGCTCCGGGAGGAAAACCCGACTCAAACCGACCCGGGGACGGTGATGCGGCGCCGGGGGCGTCCGGAAGCGTGGTGCCTCCGATCGGGTCGCCGTCGACGGGCTCCGATGCGTCGACATCGAAGCCGGGCCCCGGTTGGGGGATACCCGAGTCCGGCCCTGTGGACGGGGGCGATCAAGACGGGTCCACAAGGCCTTCGCCCGATGGTGGAGTTGTTCTGCCGGATGACTTTTTCGAGGGCGCACCCGCGTCCTGGTGTGACTCGATGCCGGTTCTGTGCGCCGACGCCGGAGACGGGGGACCGCGACCGCCGACGGGGGTCGACCTGCCACAATGGAAGATCACAGTGGAGGGCGACGCCGTTCACGTTGTTCTGCCCGACGGAGCGCGCCTCGTCGTCGGGGCGCCCGCTCTTGCCGAGGTGATAAGCCCGACGGAGACCTTCGAGCCCGGTGACGTCCTTGAGGCTGTGGCGGCCGTCGTGGCGGTCGAGGAGTTCCCGGAGACGGAATCCGCGCAGTCGCCGGAGCGGCCGTCTGCCGAACCCGATGGCGGTGAGACCGTCGAGCGATTCCCGGCGGACAAGCCACCGCACGTGGAAGAGTCGACCCAGGCGTCGTTCGGTCACGACAACGAGTTCGACGCGACGCATCCTCAGTCGGGTGGGCTCGTCGACCGGGAGAAGTGGCCGGAGGCCGATGCGGGCGACGAGGGCGACGATGCGCGTGTGGACGTGGATCAGGACGCGTCGCCACCGCAGAACGATTTTGAGGACGGACAGCAGGTGGAGGACGACCAACCGTCGCCCGAGTCGCCCGGTTGGGGCGATCACGCGGCAGGCGAGGGCGACGGTGGGGCGCCGTCCGATCGCCAGGACGCCGGGTCGGGCGTACCGGCGGAACCTTCCGACGGTGACGCCGAACCGTCCGAACCGGGCGAGTTCGGCGGTGACGAGTCGGCCGAATCCCCCGGCGGTGACGAGACCGCATCGGGCGACGAACCGGCCGAAGGTTCCGAGCACCCGGCAGATGACGGCCCGGAGTCTGCGGAGTTCATGCGGTGAACCGGGTGTGAGGCTGTGGCGTTGTGCCCAGCCGCCGAAAGTGGGGAGCACGGGCGCCGATTTTGCCTTGTCGGCCATGGGTTTTTCACGTTGACACTCCGACGGGTGACCGACGGATTTCTGACGGTGACCCGTTACCTGCATCTACAGATTTCGTTGAACCTCACAAGAACATCGCCGTTCACGGCAAGAAGATGGGGTCGACAAAACATGGACCGCTTTTCTAGAACACTGCTTTCCGCCGCCGCCGAATCGGGACTGGCCACAATCACGTTGAGCCGTCACGTCCCCAGCTTCCGGCGGAGCATCCATTGTGACGACGAGGTGGTGATATTGGCACACTGCCTGCGTCCCGACGGTCAATTGTCCGGTGACCACCTGTTGCTGTTGACCAGGCGCCATGTGATCGTCACCAAGCAGTCGAGGGTTCTCAACCGCATCAAGGTCGAAGTCGATTCGGGGCTGGCGGACCTCGATGACGTGCGCTGGTCGGCCGACCCGAACATTCCCGGCGTAGAGGTGGCCTTCAATGCCGGAGGAACACGTCAAAGGTTCTGGATCGATGCGCAGCACGGCAAACAGGTGTGGCGTCTCGATGCCCTGCTGGCGAAGGTTTTTCGACGGCCTTCGGTGAGTATGGCGACTTTAACGCCGGTCGGTAGGGGGTATTTCTAGATCGCGGTCCACGCGGTCGACACGACGTATCTGTCCATTCGCAACATTCTTGGCACGTTGATGCCACGTTCTTCCGGCGAATTTTCGGGGTTTCGTCGTATCTAAAAACGGTGGTGGGTGTGGCCCCGCGGTGATTGCGCGATTTCCCGGGGCCACAACGAATGCCGTGAATTCATGAGAGAACTTCACATTACCGACCCGTAGCTGTACGCTCCCAAGTAGTCATCAATGTCGATGTCTCGAAATAGGGAGACCACAGTGACCCGATATCGAAGCGGTCCGGCCGTTCGCCGGCGATGGCGCGATGCCGTCTTCACCGCCACCGCCGCCGGACTGGCCCTCTCGCTGATCACAGCCCCCGCATCAGCCGAAACCGCCGCCGATAGCCGGCCCACGATTCAACAATTGCCCGAGCATCTGGAAGCTCTTCGTGCCGCCGAAGCCACCGAGTTGTACGGCAGCCCCGAAATACGCCCCATGGAAGACCGGGCCACATCGTTGTTGACGATGGGTGACAGCCAGATATCCGGTGAAGGTGTGGGCAACTACGACCCCGATACCCACCGCGACGGCAACTGGTGCGACCGCTCATACGACCAAGCGGTGTTTCGCACGGGGATCGACAGCGACGTGCAGTACAACATCGCCTGCTCCGGGGCAGCCAGCCCACACCTGATCCAGTCCACCGGAGAAACACAGTGGGATGAGCTGAACCAAGGCGACAATCTCGCGATCAAAGCGCGCAACACCAACATCAAGTTGATCTGGATCACCATCGGCGCCAACGATTCCGATGGCATCGAGTTCGGTCCGGTGGCCACCCGTTGTGTCACCAAACGGGTGCTGTTCATGGGCCCCTGCTGGTCGGAATTCACCGACGACTGGGCGGCACGAGTCGAGGTCACCCAAGAAGGTGTGGAAAACGCTATTACCGGCATCCGGAGCACGATGACCGACGCGGGCTACACGGGCTCCGACTATGAACTGGTCGTCATGTCCTACGGCAGCCCGGTTGGCCCCGACGTTCAGGACAACCCCGACTTCCCCGGGTGGTACCGCGGCGGCTGCCTGATGTACCTGGCCGACGCGGCCTTCGCACGCAACAAGGCTGTTCCGTTGTTTGAGATGGGGGTCCGCCAAGGAGCGATGAACCAGAACGCCCGTTACCTGAACGCCGGCAGACTCATGGACGGCCATCATGCATGTGACGACAATACCTGGGTACGTGGGGTGTACGTGGAACTGGGCGAACTGCCCAGCGAACACGCCTTCCGTCAATCGCTACACCCGAACTACCGTGGTCACGGAGCCTTCGCCGACTGTGTCACCCAGATGTACGCCAACCCTGATTGGCAGAACGCGACGTGTGTCGACCCCGCCAGCACGGGCAGCGCGGTGTTGTACGAGGGCATGTTCGAGTTCTCGGACCTCAAGGACCCGGACACGGGGCTGTGCGTTGACGCCGAAGGCTACGACTCTCGAAACGGAACCAGGCTCATGGCGTACGAATGCCACGGTGGTCGCAACCAGGGTTTCTTCCATGACACGACGGAACAGTCGATTCACATCGAATTGAGTCACGACCGTTGCATGGACGTCGCCGGTGACGCCGTCTTGGGCGCACCGTTGACGCTGTGGGACTGCCACGGAGGTGCAAACCAGGACTTCGTGATCGATGAGGTCGGTGTTCACCCGGCCGAAGCGCTCGATCTCTGCGTGGGCTTCGACGGTCCCGACTCGCAGGCGGCGCTTGTCCTCACCGAATGCGGTGCCGGCGGGCTGGAGTTCACCTCCCGGGACTATGAGAACCCGGTCGGTTACGGATACGACGACTGGATCGGTTCGTCGGTCTACTGACCGCCGCACACGGAAAGAGTCCAGTCGCCGTGCGGCTGGACTCTTTCGTATCCACATCCACTCCGGGTTATCAGGCGCGCTCGTAAAAGTCGTCGGCCAGGGATACCTCGTTCATCCCATCCGACGGGCCGTCCCGCGGCTGGTCGCACGTGGGTTCCCGGCGGCTGTGCGCGGAAGATCCGCTCGATCGTTGCCTGATCATGTCGGTGAAACGTCGGCGAAGTTCCGTACTTCCTTTGTACGCCCCTACCAGGCGGTATACAAGCCGCATCATGAAATCGACACGGAACACATCTCGGTTTGCCGAGGAGAGAGGAACCGATCATGGCCGTCACTCATGAAGTCGTCAATCAGCCCCCGCCGATGGTGGGCCGAAATATTTTCACGGACAACGTCCCCCTGGTAGAGGCAACACAATGGACTAAAAGTGCCGGTGTGGTGCCGACCGCGACGGAACTGGGCGCCGTGTTGGGCACCGCCGACATGGCGGAACTCGCGGCCCGAGCCCACGATCATCCGCCTGTCCTGCGGACGCACGACCGTGTCGGTCACCGCATCGACGAGATCGACTTCGACCCGGCATGGCACACGTTCATGGACCTGGCCGTTTCCCATGGAGTCCACGCATCGCCGTGGCAAGACCCCGGCCCGGGGGCACACGCACGTCGCGCGGTCTTGTTCTCGCTGCTGGCGCAGACCGAGCCCGGTCACGGGTGCCCGATATCCATGACGTATTCGTCGGTCCCGACGCTGGCCTTGAACCCGGAGCTGATGGGCGAATGGGGGCCCAAGATCACCGCCTCGGTCTACGATCCGGGACTGCGCCCACCGGCGGACAAACGCGGGGTACTCCTTGGGATGGCCATGACGGAGAAACAGGGGGGATCCGACGTCAGAGCCGGCACCACCTCCGCCACCCCGGTCTCCGATGGGTACCTGCTGCGTGGCCACAAGTGGTTCTGCTCGGCGCCGATGAGCGACGCGTTCCTGGTTCTCGCGCAGGCCCCGGGTGGCCTGACATGTTTCCTTCTGCCTCGTGTCCTCCCCGATGGCACCAGGAACGGTATCCGTTTCCAACGGTTGAAGGACAAGCTGGGCAATCGCTCCAACGCCTCGGCCGAGCCGGAGTTCATCGACGCGTTGGCGCAACGGGTCGGTGAGGAAGGCCGAGGGGTCCGCACCATTATCGAGATGGTGAACCACACTCGGTTGGACTGCGTCATCGGTTCCACCGCGGGAATGCGTCAGGGGGTTGCCGAAGCTCTGTGGCACGCACGGCACCGTAATGTGTTCGGCCGACGGTTGTGGGACCAACCACTCATGCGGCAGGTGTTGGCCGATCTGTGCCTCGAGGCCGAGGCCGCGACGGTGACCATGATGAGGTTGGCATCCGCCTATGACGCCGAGACGGATGCACCGTTTCGCCGTTTGGCCACCGCGGTCGTTAAATACTGGGTCTGCAAACGCGGTTCGGCTCACTCGGCCGAAGCATTGGAGTGCCTGGGCGGCAACGGCTATATCGAGGAGTTTCCGTTGGCGAGGCGCTATCGGGAACAGCCCCTCATGTCTATTTGGGAAGGTTCCGGCAATGTGATCAGCCTCGACGTCCTGCGTGCCATGGCCACCGAACCCGCCACCGTCGACGCCTTCCTGACGGAGGTGGAGATCGGCACCGGCATCGATCCCACGCTCGACGCTTTGACGGCCTCGCTGCGGAAACGGCTCGGCCAGCACATCGAACAGTCCCAGGCTCGCAAACTGACCGAAGACCTGGCGCTCGCCCTGCAGGCGTCGTTGTTGTGGCGTTACGCACCGGAACCGGTGGCGGCGGCATTCAGTGCGGCACGGTTGTCCAACGACAGAGGGCTTACCTACGGCGACCTTCCCGACGGAGTGGACACCGCCGCGATCATGGAACGGCACCTTCCCGAGTAGTCAAACCTAGGTGATTACCCCGATGCGAGCACAACCCCGGCGACGTATCTTGTGGACATGACCGAACGTCGAGGTAAGGAAGTGTGCCCGTGTCCGATGCGGAAACGGTGAGGAGAGGTAGGGCGGGGCTTGTCGTGATCGGTGTCGTGGTCGCGGTGATGCTGATCGTGGGTGGGGTGGCGGTGTTCGCATTCAACAACCTCTCCAGCGAGACACGCGACCACCGGGTGACCGATCACGTGGAGAGACTTGAGGTGACCAACGGCTCCGGGGACGTCTCGATCACGGCAACCGACGGTGACGAGATCAGCGTTCGGGAGCGCCTCCGTTGGACGGGGGACAAACCCGAGCCGAAGATCGACGTCGACGGTGACACTTTGCGTCTGTCGGCGCACGACTGTCGCAACTTCGGCCCGTTCGGACGTTGCGATGTGGACTACGAGATCGCGCTACCGGCCGACACGGAGGTCTACATCGAGAGCGGAAGCGGCCACGTATCGGTGTCCGGTGTCTCTGCCACTCACGACATCGCCATCTCGTCGGGCGACATACACATCTCCGACCCGACCGGTGACCTCACCCTGCACGCCTCCTCCGGCGACATGACCGTTGAGAACATGGCGGTCGGTTCACTGACGGCCGAGGTGTCCTCCGGCGACATGACGTTGTCCGGTGCAGCCACCAACGCCGAACTGTCGGCGAGTTCGGGAGAAATCGGTGCGCGGGGACTCACCGTCGAACGGCTGGAGGCGGAGGTGTCCTCCGGGGACCTGGACCTGTTGTTCGACGCGGCTTTTGCGGCCGTCGACATCGTTGCCGGCTCGGGTTCCGTCAACCTGCTCGTGCCGGACGATGGCACCGTGTACGCCGTCGATCTGACCGTGGGCAGTGGAGACACGAACGTCTCCGTCGCCGAAGGCGGGCAGGACCATAAGGTGACCGTGGACATCGGCAGCGGAGACCTCGAATTCCACTACGGTTAGCGCCGGGTTTCCAACCACGTCTCCATGAGGAAAGCTGTGACCGTCGCCGATCCGATCACCGAGCGCCGCACTCGCATGGTCTTGAAGGCGCTGCTTGCCGTCGTCGTATTGTGCGGTGCCGTCTCGATGGTGACCGATATGGGCGGCGAGTCCTCACCACCGATGTCTTCGTCGGCGAGCGACTCCTTCGACCAACCGATCGACCGTGTCGACCTGGACATCGACAGGGGGAAGGTGTCCATCGAAGCCGCCGGTGACGCCATCGACGTCCAATACGACACCTATTACGTCGGTCAGGAGCCGCAACGGCACCATGAGATCTCCGGCCGGACCCTGTCGATGGGCTATACCGGCTGCGGGCAAAACGACTGCTGGATCGACTACACCGTCACAGTGCCCGTCGACACGACGGTGCACGTCGCCGTCACCGACGGCGAGATATTCGCGACCGGGTTGTCGGGCGGCCAGACGCTGACCACCGAGTTCGGCGACATTCGTTCCGAGAGGTCCACAGGGCCGGTGACGGTGGTCGCCGACATCGGCAACGTCTACCTCGACGACGTCACCGGAGACGTCGACGTTGAGGTCGACACCGGTCACGTCGAGCTGTCACGAGTTTTCGGTGACATCCGTGTTACCGGTGGCGGCAACGGCGTCACCGGCACGGAGATTCGCGCGGACCTCGTTGATGTCGTCACCTCGGACGCTTACGTTGATCTGACGTTCGCGACGGCACCCGAAACCGTCGACGTCGTCACCGATACCGCCACCGTGACGATCCGGCTGCCCGCCGACGGCCAGACGTACCGAGTTGCCGCCGAATGCGGTGGTGAGGAGACGACGCAGGTGGACGTCACAACGTCGGCGGTCACCACCCGTACCGTCGATGTCTCCGCCGACGGATGCCACGTCGAGTACCACTGACCACGTCGACGACCTTCCCGAGTAACAACGATCACCGGTCATTATGGGGAGATGGTCACGCAATCGCCCCCGTACGGGCCCGCGGCACGCAGGTTCGCGCAACTGGGTGCCGCGTTCGCGCTCCTGGGATTGGCGGTTCCCGGAGCGGTGCTCATGCTCACGACGTTGGTGTCCGCACCCCTGGTCCTCGTCTCGATCGGTATCCCGCTTGCGGTTGCCACCATCTGGCTCAACCGAGGCATCGCGCGAGCGCAACGGGCGCTGTTTCGACACCTCTTCGGTATGCGTATCGACAACCCCTATCAGCCGTGGTCCCGCGAACACATCGGTGTCAAGCTGCTGACGTTGATCAAGGACGCGGCAACCTGGCGCGACATCGCCTGGCATGCGGTCAACATGTCGCTGGGGGTGGTCGTCTACCTGATCTCCATCGGCCTGTTCCTGCTCATCCCGTTTCACTTCGTCTACCCGTTCCTGTGGTTGGCCTGGCCCGATCATTTCGGTGAGATGTTCGGCTTCATCCCGGTGGAGTCCTTTGGTTCCGCGATGCTGCTGTGGCCGTTGACCATGGTTTTCGTCGGCCTCTGGTGGTGGCTTGCCGAGATCATGCTGACCTCGTACGCGCGCCTGGCCACCGTCCTGCTGCGCTCCACCAAGTCCTCGCAACTGGAGCAGCGGGTTGAACAACTGACCGAGTCCCGCGCCGATACGGTCGACTTCTCCGCCGCTGAGCTGCGCCGCATCGAACGCGACCTTCACGACGGCGCCCAGGCACGGTTGGTGGCGCTGGGCATGAGCCTCGGTATGGCCGAGGAACTCATCGACAGCGACCCCAAGGCCGCGGCCCGGCTGCTGGCCGAGGCCCGCGAAAACTCGAGCAACGCGCTCATCGAGCTGCGTAATCTGGTGCGTGGTATTCATCCCCCGGTTCTTGCCGATCGCGGTCTGGTGGGGGCGGTCGAAGCCCTGGCCCTGGACCATCCGTTGCCGGTGACGGTGATCGCCGACCTTCCAGGTCGGTTGCCCGAACCGGTGGAGTCGGCGGCGTACTTCGCCATCGCCGAGGCTTTGACGAATACCGCCAAATACGCGAAGGCGACCACGGTTCGGGTCATGATCGGGCATTTCGGCTACCCACCTCGGCCACGCAGTGACACCGAGTGGGTTCCCGGCCCGCGGTTGGGTATCACGGTCCGTGACGACGGAGTGGGGGGCGCCGAACTGAAACACGGCGGGGGACTGTCGGGGCTGGTGCGCCGCCTGGCACCGTTCGACGGTGAAGTGGGTGTGGTTTCGCCTCCGGGTGGCCCCACCGTCATCACGCTGGAGATACCGTGCGAGCCTGTCGGCGGCACCGCTTCAGAGGAGTCGTAGGCTCGAACCATGACCACCGATGTGGACGACCGGATGCGGGTTGTCGTCGCCGAGGACCACGCCCTTCTTGCGGACGGCTTGACCCGGTTGTTGACCGCTCACGGGTTCGACGTGGTGGAGTTGGTCGACAACGGCCCACGGCTGGCCCCGGCGTTGTTGGAGCATCGTCCGGACGTCGCGATCATTGATGTGCGTCTTCCACCCACGTTCACCGACGAGGGGCTGCGTGCGGCGATCGAGGCTCGTAGCGAGGTACCCGGTTTGCCGGTGCTCGTTCTTTCGCAGTACGTAGAGCGTCTGTACGCGCGGGAACTGATGCGTGACCAGGCAGGTGGAGTCGGATACCTGTTGAAGGACCGGGTGTCGAACATCCCGACGTTTGTCGAGACGCTACGACGTGTCGCCGACGGCGGGACCGCAATGGACCCCGAGGTGGTGACCCACCTGCTGGACAGCCGAAAATCGTTGTTCGACGAGCTGACTCCGCGAGAACAGGAAGTGCTCGGCCTGATGGCCGAAGGCCGTTCCAACTCCGCGATCGCGAAAGAATTGTTCGTCACGGACAAGGCCGTGGACAAACACAGCAACAACGTTTTTCGGAAGCTGGGCCTCGCACAGTCCAGTGATGACAACCGGCGGGTCCTCGCCGTGTTGACGTACCTGGACGGGCAGAACTGAGCGGCAACCGACGTGACGGCGTCGGCGAGGCTGCGCCTTCAACGGCTTGCCATCCGCCGGCGATCCGATCGCTCCGGAACACCGTGGGTAACACTCCGACACGGTAGGCTGCAACCGGCAAATCCGGTGACGGCGAAGCGAGTGGCCTCATGCGTTCGAGGGCGATGTTGTGCGCGAGCATGATGCTTCTTGCCCTGACCGGCTGCTCCGACCGGTCCGACGATCCGGTCGTTGTAGAGGAGACCAGAACTCCCGAGACCAGCTGCGGAACACACAGCCCACTCGACATCGTCGACCACGGATGGTCTGCCCTACCCGGTGACGACGACCTCGTGCAGATCTCCTTCGGCGCGGTCGTCGAAAACACCAGTGCCTCGACCACCGTCGGCTACGGAGGCACCGTTGAAGTGACGTTCCTCGACGAGTCGGGGCGGCAATTGGGGTATGGCGACGGATCGGAACCTGAGACGGCTCAGATCTTCACGTTCAAGGAGCTGCATCCCGCCGCGGTCGTAGCGGTGTCGGGTATGGCGTTGATGTCCCAGCCGCCGGCCGAAGTGGCCTTCGACGCCACCGGTGCGTGCACGCAGGACCCGGAAACGGTGGCCAGGGGTGTGATCACCGTCCACTCGGCGGAGGTGACCGTCGAGGGCGATGAACTGTCGGCGTCGATGAAGATCGAATCGACGTATGAGGAGCCGACCAACGGACTTGTCGTGCTTCTTTTTCGCGACGGTGACGGCGACATCGTCGGAGGCGGTCCCTACCAGGGAATGTCGGGTAACGGGGCGGAGATCGGACCCGTGTCACCGGGATCGTCGACGGCCGAGGTGACCGTGGACATCGCCGGATTCCTACCCGACGATGCCGACCTCGACGAGACCGACCTGTATATCGTCCGTCGTTGATGTCACAACCGCACGCCCACCAGTGTCGGCTCGGGATGCATGGTGACGCCCAAATCCCGCGCAACGGTGTCTCGAATCTCCCGCGCAAGATTCAACAGAGCCGCTGTCGTGCCGTCACCGCGGTTGGTCAGCGCGAGCCGATGTTTGTGGGAGATCGCGACGCCGTCCTGCCCGTAACCGGGATCGAATCCGGCCCGGCCGATCAGCCAGCCGGCGGGGACTTTCACACCGTCCCCCGCAGGCCAGTGCGGAGGGGTGTGGTCGACGCGTTTCCGCAATACCTCGAATTCGTCGGCGGTGATGACCGGATTGACGAAGAACGAGCCTGCACTGTAGGTGTCGGGGTCGTCTGGATCGAGAACCATTCCCTTGCCGCGGCGCAAACCGAGCACGGTCTCACGAGCCAGATCCAACGTGACGGTGTCACCGACCGCCGCCCCGAGCGTCTTAGCGGTTTCGGCGTACCGGATCGGTTGGGAACGTGCTGATTTCGCCAGCCTCAACGTCACGGTCAGAACCACGTACCGGTCGGTGTGTTTGAACAGACTGTCGCGATATCCGAAGCGGCAGTCGTCGTTGCCGTAAACCCCGACGGTGCCGGTCCGGCGGTCGAGGACGTCGGCCTGGACGAAGACTTCGCTGATCTCCTGCCCGTAGGCACCGACATTCTGAACCGGCGTCGCCCCGACGGAACCCGGGATGCCGGACAGAAATTCGATACCCGACCAACCTTCGGCAACGGCTTGGCGCACAAGCTCGTCCCAGGTGTGGCCCGCCTGCACGGTCACGGTGACGTGGTCTTCCTCGTCGGTGACCGCGACCCCGTCGGTGCGGATGAGCACGGCGGTCCCGGCGAACCCCTCGTCGGCGACGACGAGGTTGCTTCCACCTGCGACCAACAACAGTGGCGTTCCCGTTTCGTCCGCCGACCGGACGGCGGCGAGAAGCTCGTCGCCGTTGTCGACTTCGACGAACGAATCCGGTTCGCCGCCGAGCCGCAACGTGGTGTAGCCGGACAATCGGCCGGTGGTCTTCCCAAGCACGGCAATACCCTACTAGCCTCACTCCGTCGTCAAACCCGCTGCTGTGCGGTGGGGTGCGTCGGTGGCGCGCAGCCCACGGCCGTCGCCCGGCAACGAGCGGGCACACACGCTGAGCGGGAACATTTCCCGAAGTTGCACGTCACGCGCGCAGATCTTCGTCGGCGACACTGTCATCTCGAGCACCCGCGCGCCGTCGTTCCACGTCAACTCGAGTGGAGGTCGACGGCGGAGATTCGGGAAAGGTGTTCGGCGTGTAAGGGGCTCGAGTAACCGCCGTGTAAGGGCTTAAGCTTACGGTCTCATCAGTCGGCAGACGGGAAGATGTCGTGGACAAGGCGGGATACACGGCGGGTTGGCAGCGGGAGTTCGAGTTGTTCTGGAGCGCTGTTGTATCGGCCGATCTCGATACGCCTGTTCCGAGTTGTCCCGACTGGACGTTGAACGATCTGATCGTTCACATGGACACCGTCGCGCGTCGGTATGTGCGCCGGATCTGTTCACCCGAACCGCCGGCGCCGGAGGCGCGGTCGACGACCAAGAACGTCGCGGATCCACGGCCCGCCTTGGCCGAGTCCGCAGCGTCACTGACGACGTCGCTGTCGACGGCGGAGTTCGACGACACGGCGTGGAACTGGGCACCGATGGCCGACACCGCGTGGTTCTGGTTCCGGCGTGCCGCCTGCGAGACCGCCGTGCACCGGTGGGACGCGCAAATGGCGGTGGCAGGGGCCGAACCGGTGGCGGCGGAGCTGGCCACGGAGGGCATCGACGAGGTTCTCGACTCGTTTCTGCCGGCCGGCCGCCGGATGTCCGAAAGCGATGCGTCCGGGCTGGTGCATCTGCTCGCCACCGACGTGGACAGGGAATGGTTCGTTCGACGGGACGGACGGCGTTACACCCTCGTCAGTGGAGACGATCAGGACCTTCCGGGGCAGCCGGTTCACGCGCGGGCGGCCGGGCCGGCGTCCGACGTGTATCTGGCCTTGTGGGGACGTGTCCCGTTCAGCGTTGTCGACTGTGAGGGCGACCCCGAACTCCTTGAGGCCCTTCGCGCGAAGTGAACGGCTGTTCCAACGTGGGCGTTGTTTGTTGTCGCAACCGGTGCGTAGTCTGTCACGCATGACTGAACATGCTGGACACGATCGACGACCCCCGGCTGTCCACCGTGATAGCGAGGTGGCCTCATGACCTGGCACACCGATCCCCTCATCGGCTTCGACACCGAGACCACCGGCGTCGACAACGGGACCGACCGTATCGTTACGGCCGCCGTTGTGGACGGTGCCGATGTGTCCACATGGTTTATCGACCCAGGTGTGGAGATTCCCGCCGCCGCCAGCGCCGTGCACGGCATCACCACCGAGCGGGCGCAAGCCGAGGGCGTATCACCGGCCGAAGCATTGCCCGAGATCGTGCGTGCCTTGACCAAAGCCGCGGAGGAGAACGTTCCGGTGGTCGCCTACCGTGCGGGATTCGACCTCACGCTGCTGGCCAACGAACTCGTCAGGCATGGGATTCCACCGGTGCCCTGGAACGACCTTCGAGTAATCGATCCATTCATTTTGGATAAACGATGCGACAAGTGGCGTAAGGGAAAACGGACCCTGAGCGCGGTTTGCGAACACTACGACGTCCTATTGACGCAGGCCCACAGCGCCGCCGCCGATGCGACGGCCGCCGTGTCCCTGGCCCGTGCCATCGGGCACCGCTACGGGCAGGTCGCCCGTATGAACACCGCAGAACTCCACACCGCGCAGATCGGCTGGCACGCCGACGACGCCGCTTCGCTGGAGGCCTATCTGCGCAGGCAGGGACGTGACGAGACGGTGGATCGGCGTTGGCCCCTCCAACTTTAGGTGCGGAGACCGTGTGCGTCGACCGGGACGATTCAGCCGGAAGCCACGCGAGGCAGGTCGGGGAGTCGGCGCCCGGACCGAGCGGCCGCATAGACGTATCCGTCGGGGCGTACAACCACATCGGTGACTCGCCGTTCATCCAACCAGTGCAGCAGCGTGCCCTGTTCATCGACGATGGTTCCCGGCGTGGGTTGGTCTTCCGCAGCGGCAACCGTGAACCGTTCAACGGTCGACCAGTGCGGTTGGGGCGTGGATTGTCCGGTCGTGAGCAGTACCCATCCCTTGGGCAACGCGTCGTCGAGTAGGCGGCGTGTTCCATCGGATGTGCGCACGTGAACCTGAGGCAACATCGCGCCCGACGCCCGCGTCCGAGGCCGGGCGATCAACCCGTGGCGATGACGTGCGGCCGGTATCCAGTTCGCATCCTGCAACCGATCCGCCATGCCGGGAATCGTGTCGGCCGTCCGTAGCGCCAGGTTCCGAACGCCGGCCACCACTCGTCGGGGTTCGGTAATGATGCGTCCCACGAAGACCGCGTTGTTGGACATACGACGTACATGTGCACGACGTTCAACCTCATAGGAGTCCAACACCGCCGGGGGAAGTGTTTTACGTATGACGGCCTCGAGTTTCCAACACAGGTTTCCCACGTCCCGTATGCCGGCTCCCATGCCCTGGCCTATCCACGGTGGCATGGCGTGAGCGGCGTCCCCGGCCAGGAGAACTCGACCGGCCCGCCAGCGTTCTGCCACACGAACATGGTGCTCATAGGTCACAGCCCGCAGTATCTCGACGTCGTCGGGGCCGATACCAAACCGAGACACGAGCCGATACACGACGTCGTCGTCGACTTTGTCACCGTGGTGGCCGGGCGGGATCGGGAACTCCCATCGGTGATGCCCCAGCGGCATAGGACAGTCCACTGCAGGCATGGACGGTACGCAGTGGAATCGCATGTGGTCGCCGCCCGACCACGGTTTGAGAACCCGAGCGTCGATCACCATCCAACGCTTCGCGTGGGTGCGCCCTTGGTAGGCGATCTTGAGCCGGGATCTTGTCGGGCTGGAACCGCCGTCGGCTGCGACGACGTAAGCGGCCGTCACGCGGCTCGTCGCACCGGACGGCGCCCGAACGACAAGCTCCACACCGTCGTCATCCTGACGAAGTCCGACACATTCATGACCCAACCGAACATCCACCGACGGAAAGCGGTCGACTCCTGCACGGAGCACCTGTTCCAGCGCCGGTTGATAGAAAAACATCTGCGGCGGATGGCCATGCCCTCGTGACGGCAGCCGCGCGGTCAACATTGGACGGCCACGAGCATCCACGAAAGCGACCGGACGGTCGATCAGCATGTCCCGTTTAAGCCGTTCGGCCAACCCGACCCGCTGCCATATGCGCATGACCTCCTCGTCACAGGAGACGGCTCGAGCCCTTGGAAAAACGTCCGGGGCCCGCTCGAGAACCACTACGCTCAAACCCATGGAGCCCAGGAGATTCGCCGCCGTGACACCGGTCGGTCCGTACCCGACGACGGCGACATCGACGGTCTCTGTCTGTGGTGTCGGAGACACGGGCACCCTCACCGCTTTCAAGGGACGACCCGGCGACAGTACCCGAGCCGCGGGACGTCGACGGACAGGCGGCCGGTGGGCTCGGGGGTGCGGGTAGCTGTTTTACGTTCACGCCCCACCCCGTCCTGGGGGCAAACCACCCGCTGGGGTCGGTAACGAAGATCTCACACCGTGTTCTCCAATGTCAACGCGATTTCAGGTTTCTTCAGGTTTGGTTCCCCGCCCCACCCGCCGTCCCGGCTTTCCCACCCGTTCCGCCGTCCCGGCTTTCCCACGCGCCCGCCGGTCCACTTCCCGATGTCCAGTGGCCTCCGCTGCAACGTGGGGCTCCTAGTCGTAGAGCCGCCCGATCGATGTCCGCAACGAGCACGCGACGTCGTCGACCGTGAGGTGCGCTCGGTCCTTGACAACCAGACGACCGTCGACGACCACGTGTGTCACATCCTGGGCGGTGGCGGCGAAAACGGTGGCGGCAACGGGGTCGACTCCGCCGGCGAGCCGCACCGAGTCGGTGTCGACGGCAACCAGGTCGGCGGACAGCCCCGACTTGATCTCTCCGACGCCTCCGCCGAGTCCGGCGCTGATCGCACCGCCGAAGGTGGCTGCGGACAACAAGGCGTCGGCGGAGTGTCCACCTCGTCGCATGGTCTGCAACCGTTCGTTGAGTTCGACGGCTCTTGCCTCTTCGAACATGTCGATGACCGCGTGACTGTCGGATCCCAGCGACAGCAGGCTTCCGGCTTCTCGTAGTCGGGCTGCGGGCCCGATCCCGTCGGCGAGGTCGCGTTCGGTCGTCGGGCAGAAACAGGCCACCGTGGAGGATGAACCGAGCAGACGAATGTCGGTGTCGGTCAGGTGGGTGGCGTGGACGGCGCTGGTAGCCGGTCCGAGGACTCCGGTTTCGTCGCACAACTGTGTGGGCGTGCGGCCGTGTACGGCCAGACAGGACTCGTTTTCCTTGACCTGCTCCGACAGGTGGATGTGAAGCGGCATGTTGAGCCGATCGGCGGTGGTGGCCACGTGCCGCATCGCCTCGGGAGGGGCGCCGCGCACGGAGTGAATGGCCGCACCGACCGTGATTCCCGGGATCGCCGTGGTCGCTTCAAGACGAGATTCCCATCGGTGAACGTCGTCGTCGGCGAAGCGCAGTTGGGGGCCCGCGAGTGCGGTTCCATCGACATCGGCCTGCATGTACAACGTGTCGAGTAGAACCAGCCGTATACCGGCCTCGGCGGCGGCCTGTGCGAGTACGGCCGCCATGTGCGCAGGGTTCTCGTAGGGTGTGCCGTCCCGACCGTGGTGAACATAGTGGAACTCCACGACCGTGGTGATACCGGCCAGCACCATTTCGGCGTAGGTGGCGCGTGCCAGGTCGAGGTAACGCTGGGGACTCAGTCGTTCCACGACGGTGTACATCTGCCGCCGCCAACTCCAGAAGTCCCCGGTGCCGCAGTGCGTGCGCCCACGCAACGCGCGGTGAAACGCATGCGAATGCGCGTTTACCATCCCCGGGATCACGAACCCCGGCAACCGGATCGCGTCCCGGTGGGGGACGGAGTCGTCGGTGACGTCGACGATGCGCCCGTCGGCGACGTCGATGGAAACCGACCGCGACACTCCCTTGTCAGCGGAAAGCCAAGCCTGGTCGGCAAAGTAGCGGGTCAGCATGCCAGGTCTCGCAGCACGGCGGTCAGGGCTTCGGCACCGGCGATGCAGTCGGCCGTCTCCGCAAACTCCTCGGGGGAGTGGGAGATACCGGTGGGGTTGCGCACGAACAGCATCGCGGTGGGAACGGCCGAGGCCAGGATGCCCGCGTCGTGACCGGCACCCGTTGCCAGCATCGGCACGTCACCGAGGACACTCGCCAACCGGGATCGTAGCGGCACGTCGAAGGTGACCTCGGGACTGAAGGATTCCCTGCTGATCGTGACTTCGGTTCCGTCGCGTTCGGCCCGGCTGACGGTCGCCGATTCCACTTCTGCGACGACCTGGTCCAGTGCCTGCTGGTCGGCCGACCGGGCGTCGAGCCACCCGGTCACCTTTGACGGGATCGCGTTGGTCCCGTTGGGGGAGCAGAACACTCTGCCGACGGTGGCGACGGCCCCGGCGATGCGGGCCTTCTTCCTGGCGGCGAGCACGGTGTTGGCGTAGGTCAACATCGGGTCGGCACGGTCTTCGAGCCGTGTCGTCCCCGCGTGATCGGCGCGACCACGAAATTCCATGCGCCAGCGGCCGTGCGGCCAGATCGAGGTACCGATGGCAACCGGTGCGTCCATGTCAACCTGAGCACGCCCCTGTTCGACGTGAAGCTCTACATAGGCACCGATGCGAGCGAGGCGTTGTGCGTCGTGGCCCAGCCCTGCCGGATCGAAACCGGCGGCGGCCATGGTGTCGTCAAGTCGGTGGCCGTCGGCGTCGACGAGGCCTGCGGCCGTCGCCGGGTCGATGGCGCCGGTCAGCAGACGCGAGCCCAGGCAGGCGATACCGAATCGGCCACCTTCCTCCTCGACGAAAGCCGCGATACCGATCGGGCGACGAGGAACGGCGCCCGCCGCGCGGAGTGCGTCGACGGCCGCGAATCCGCTGACTACGCCGAGCGGACCGTCGAAGGCTCCGCCGTCGGGCACCGAGTCGAGATGGCTTCCGGTGACGACCGCATCCCCGGCCGTGGGGTCACCCCACCACGCCCAGAGGTTGCCGTTGCCGTCGGTTTCCGATACGAGGCCGCGCTTGGCCGCCTCCTGATGAAACCAGGCACGGCATTCGACTTCGGCCGCCGTATAGGAGAAACGCCGATAGCCGCCGGTCGAGCGAGACCGGCCCACCGGTATCAGGTCATTCCACATCTGTTCGAACTGCACGGGGCCAGAATAGCGATCTTCAGACTGTGGTCGGCGTACCGATGAGCCCGTGTACGCTACGTCGCCATCGGGGGCTCGGGTAGTTCTTGGGAGGGGCCGACGATCAGGGGTGCGGGAAACACGTAAAGGTCCCGATAGGTCAGACCGTCGGTGGGCGGTTGGTACTGGTCAGGTAGGTCGCTTGTGTCCACGCCACTGTCGTGCGCGGTTTCGCCGCTGCAGACGGTGTCGTATACGCCGTTAAGACCCTTTGCGATCGTTCGATCGGCACCGGTGATCTCCGCTTTTGCGCTTGCCACCGCCGACGACATGTTGAGCAGCACCGACAGGACGGTTTCACCGCCAAGCGGAACTTCCTGAGTGTCTTCTCCCTCCGAACCGACCGTGCCCTGAGCGACCGTGATCGCACCGGAGACTATCGAGACCCCCGCGCCCGCCAACGCCAACGAGCCTCCCCCCGATGCGGGAATCGCGATGATTCCTCCGGCAATGGACAGCAGACCACCCGTGATGGTCAGGAATGACGAGAAGTCGGCCTCGGACGTTGTTTTCACCGCCTCCAATGCGGCCAGTGTTTTCTTGGCGATGTCCTCGAGGTCGGCACGGTGACGTGACCATGCGGCCCTGATGGCCGACGCGCCGTGCGCGAGGACGGCGGCGGTGGCCGCCTGGTTTCCGATGACTCCGGGAAGGCGGTACCAGTAGTGATCACGAAAGTCACGGCCTGCTTCGCTCTCCCAACCTTCCACCGCCGTGGAAGCGCTGCGATAGGGCGCGTCGGCCGAGCCCACTCCGGTGTGCTCGTTGTACAGGGCGGTGGCGGCATCAGCGGCGGACGACACCATCGTGTCGAACTGGTCGGGGTCGGGACCTACGTTCTCCAACCAACAGCCGTGAACCCAGTCGATGGCATCCTCTATCTCTTTCCAGTCGGCCGCGGTCCCGAGATAGATGTTGTTCAACAGCATGTCACCGACCTCTTTCATTCCATACGGCCTGTTCCGGTGGAATTGGTCGGCTTTTTCAGGATCGTCGCGGGCCAGTTCCATTACGTCCAGGTATGTTTTTCCGGCCATCCACGCGACTTCCGAATCAAGCGGGATCAGACCCCGTTCGTGTTCTCCCATGACCTCGTATGCCAGGTCGTGGATCTGCCGGGCGTAGCCGTCGGCTCCGATGAAGGCTTCGCGAGGGGTGAATGGTGCGGACGGTGCGAACATCTGGTCGTTCATTATCGAGATCGCCTTTCAGTATGTCTTCACTCGGTGGTGGGCGGGATCAGCTCGTCACGTTCCTCGTCCGTCCAGATTCGGGTGCGGCCGTTGTAGTCGTCGTCGAGATAGTCTTCGACGGCCGCGCTCAGGCCGGTGGCGTTGTTTCCGTCAGTGGTTTCATAGGCCCAGGCGACCCGTTCCAAGGCGTCTCCGACCTCGAAGATGTTCGTTACCGAGGCGGAGATGATGTTCTGTAGTTCGTCGCGCAGCAAGATGAAGTTGGCGCCTGTGGCGCCGACCGTGTCGTAAACGCCGTGTGCGTTGTTGACGGAGTGTTCGAAGGCGCCGTCGTGTGTGGCGGTGCCGGCGAGCTTGCTTCCGGCTATACCGAGGCTTTCGCCTATGCGGGGGATGTAGGACGTACCGCACAGCCACAGAGCTGTGGTGTCGGTGACGACACCGACGAATTCGTCAGTCATGATGTCGGCTCCTTAAACAGGGCGATGAAGGAGAGGAGCGGAAACCGTCTTGGCGGTCGTCCCCAGATTGAAATGTTTGTTCTTGAGTTCGTTCAGCTGATTCCGGTGATGAGCCTGCATGTTCTGGAGGGCGCCGTTGACTTCGTGAACCAACCGTGGTTCGGTCATTCCCTCCATCGAGCCGGGTCGTATCCTCACCGAAAAGTCGGTCATGTTGACCGAGCTGATGCGAAGCATCTTCCCCGGCGACATGCCGATCACCCGCATCGATCGCACCTCGGCGCGATAGCGGCGGATGTCGGCGTCCCAGTGGTCTGCGGTCGGCGGCCGTGAACCCGCTTCCGCCAGGAGTCGGTCCACGGTGGTTTTATAGTCGTTCCACAGTAGGTTGAGCCCGGTGGCGAGCCCGTGGGCCAACGTGTCCGGACACCGGATATACCGCTGAAGAGCGTCGAGGTCGGTCAGACGAATCGCGACTCGACGGTGGCCCGTCAATCTCATGACGATCATCCGGTCCGGCGAGCGCGCCTCAAAAACCATGCTGTCGAGTTGGGCAATTCGTGTCATACATGTCCATGGTGACGTTTGGTAGTCGGTCGGAATGGTTCATGCAACCACGCTCCCGCCACCTGTACCTCCATCGTTCGGACAGACCACGATCGACGGTGCTCATCGTGGAAAGAAGCCGTCCACGTGGCCAAGCGAAAAGGGGACCGGTGAGAGGCGACCTCTCACCGGTCCCCTTTCCTTGACGATTTCCTGTGGTTACGTGGCGATCAGGGCTG
>DXGR01000026.1 GCA_019113825.1 Candidatus Stackebrandtia excrementipullorum
TCTCCGTTCGTCACGGTGTTCAATGACGTGCGGTACGCCTCGACAACACATCCGTGCGCAACGAAGGCGTCGTACTCCTCGCGTATTGCTTTCGCTCGCGTCTGCCTGTCCCATACGAAGACCACCAATGCGCCGAGGGCAAAACAGGCGGCCAACACTTGCAATACGATGCGCCGCGTCTCCGGCGACAGATCGAGTAGCCCGGAGCTCGGCATAAGCGAGTACACCAGCAGGAACAACGCAAGACCGAGATTCAACAGGGG
This sequence comes from Candidatus Stackebrandtia excrementipullorum, assembly GCA_019113825.1. GTDB lineage: Bacteria > Actinomycetota > Actinomycetes > Mycobacteriales > Micromonosporaceae > Stackebrandtia > Stackebrandtia excrementipullorum. The sequence goes on from DXGR01000026.1 coordinate 264, forward strand.
AGACAACCACGGCTCACCGCGGACCTTCACTCGTTCACTGAATTCGGCGTAGGTCGACAGCTTGGGAACCGCGCCACGAACCGGCCGAGAAGCGGCGTGTTCGGCGGCGAGCCAGTGTTCTCGCGGGTTTCCCGGTGAATCCGTCACAAGACCATTGTGAATGAACGTGCGACGCGGCGCCGTCCACCGAACGGGTGGCCACCTAGGAGCAACGATAGAAAGCGGAGCGGCCGCCTCCGAACGGCGGCCGCTCCCGAACGGTCAGCGTTCGAGTCGTTCAAGTGCTTCCAGCAGTTCGTTTTTACCGGCCTGAGCTGCATACTGCCCGAGAACGTGGAGCATTCCACCTCTTCCGACCGGATCCAGCTCGTTCCACAGCCGGGAAATGACGTCGACTGCACCGTTGTGGGGCGTTGTACCTGTGTTCAAGATCTCGGCGACGTCGACAAACGTCAATGCCACCTGTTTCGCACTGTCAAGGTCGTTGGGTGGGTCCGATGCCAGCCACCAGGCCGTTGCCCGGCGCGGGTCGGACAACAGCTCGATAATCTGCGTCGCCCGCGCCTGGCGCTGTTCCCATTGCCAGTCACCGAGCAGAGCCAGGGCCCGTGAACGTTCGTACTCGGCGACGGCATCGATCTCACGTTGATCGGCGGAGACGCTTACCGCTTTCGCACACGCGTCAACCTGTGCGTGGTCTGTGGTCTTCAACAACCCGAGTTCCACCTCGAGATCCATCTCGAGCCTGTCGACGTCCATAAGGGATACATTTGAGCAAATCTGTTCGGCGCGACGTCGGATTGAGACGGCGGCGATACTCATGGGATCCGGTGTGATCACCGAAGCCGACGCGCGAAAGTACACGATGGCACGAACCTCGAAGTGGAGGCCTTCTTTGCTCACCACCCGGAAAGTCGTGGGGTCCTCGTCCACATCACCGCCGTCGACGACCTGTGGGTGCGCATACGGAGCCTGATCCATACGGATCAGGCTGTTGAGCCAGTGCCTCATGACGACACCTCACGGCGTGCTGCGGCCAACACAGGTGGCCCGATGCGATCGAGCTCGGACAGGACCCGAACATGGAGACGTTCCACGTCCGAAGTTGATTCAGCCCAGGAACGGTTCGCGGAGAACAACAGTAGGTCGTACCGGTGCTGGTTGCCGTCGATGGAGGCAACGAGATCGGTCACCAGAACATCCTGCCGGTCCGGCGGCAGCTCGACAGCCTTGGCAAGTAGCCTGTCAACCAGTGGCTTCACGTCGTAGTCGAGCAGGTCGAGAAGCTGCCCCCACAGTCGAGGGCCTTTCGCCTCGGCGGCCAGGTACTCAACCGCAGCCGGTTCCATAATGAGTTCGCGAAGGACGCGACGTACCTCTTCGGACTTAACGGTATCGGGGCTCCACTTCGTGACCACGTTGGCGATCTCGACGAAACCGACGTGGACCGCCATTTCCCGCAGGGCATGAGTGGCCGCGCCCCGCACCACATCGTCCTTTGTGTCCATGAGGTGTTTCAGTCGAGTCAAGGCGTTCTGCGGATATCGTTGCCCGAACTCCAGAGCACACACTCGGGCCACCACGAGCTGACGATCGCGATGGTTCGACCGAGCCCATATCCACAGGGTACGGCGCACCCGGCGGCCCTGAGTACCGTCGACGGCAGCCGCGCCCAACAGGGCGACCGCGGCCTTTGCCCCACGGGCGCGCTCGGAGTCGGTGACATCCTTGGGCGGCGACACCAGTCTGGCCGCTATCTCGGCGATTGAGGTGTCTACCTTCGCTGAGACATCGACTACTGCTCGGACGGTCGTGTCCAGATCGAACACCCGTGGGTCGGGGTGGGTCATAAGACGTACCCACCACCGCCTCAACGCCGGTTGAAGTGCGATGAACGTCGACCAGAAATACGGCATGATCGCCGCCCCGTAGCCGGGGCGCCGAAACTCCCTTTCCGGGACATCGAACCCGAGACCATTCAAAACCTCCAACCGCCGGTTCGGGCTCTTCTGGCACAGCGGTGGTATGACCTCCTTGGTTCCAGTGATGCGTTGAAGCTCGTCAGCGGCCGCCGTGATCACCCCCGCCGGGGCTTTCGGGAGCAACGATGCGGCTATGGTCAGGGAACGCAGCTCCGCGTCGGCCTGCTCCCCGATATCCTTCTCCAGGCGGTCTTGCCAGTCGTTTCCGACGTCTTTCAGCTCCGCCACCATGTCTGGGACCGTGGTGTTTGACAGGTATAGATCGGTGGCGGCGTGAGCCAGCCATGCGGCCGTTGGGGGACGCGCCGTGTCCAGCTCCGCGCCTAGCCACTGTTCCGCAAGAAGTTCGTCGATCACCGTCGACGGAATCACGGTGCCGGCCTTCGCACGGAACACCTCGTGGCCGCCGGGTGTCGGCAGGGTGTGAACCGGCCACCGATCGGCGAGGTTTCGTCTAATGTTGCCGTCGGGAAGAATCAGTATCAGGTAGCTGTCCGTTTTGGTCAGATTTTCCCCGATGACGTCCAGTTCTCCCAGAACGTTTTCGGTCGTTTCTTCGTCGTCGGTGAGGTCGACGATGAGAGCGGCGTCCGAATGCGCCTCGACCGCGTCGGTCAGCGACAGTTCCGTCGACTCCAGAAGGACCGTGACCGCTCGGAGGGTCTCACCTGCCATTTCCGATTCGATCATGTGGTGCACAAGGTACCGGGCGGATGTACGCTGTCCCGATTTTTTGGGGCTGGACAGCAGGACGAAACGGTTCCTGGACAAAACGGTCACCAGGTTTTCGACCTGAATCGGTGGAACGGTCGTTTGCGCCTCGGTGGCGAGCGATTCGCGGTTGCGCCAGTCGGCCTTCCACCGGCGTTTCTGCGGATGTTGACCGATGAAGAAAGTCTTGTTGACCTCCTGGCTGAGGTTTCCCCGCACCCAGTTCCCAGCGGCGCTGGTGAAGGCTTGAACGGGCTCGTTCCAGCGGTCCGGTGTGGTCTCGTCGTGGTTGGCCGGCGGCACGTCGTCATCGGGTTCGGTCTCGGCCTTGGCGTCCGGTGGCACCACTACGTCGGCTTCACGTTCCCGTGGGTCAACCGGTATATCGTCAGGCTCAGGCGACGGGTCCATCGCTTCGACCACGGCGGGAGCCGGTGCCGTCTCGGCATCCGTGTCGTCGGTGGCCGGGAACTGCCTGTGCTGTGCACCTCGATAGGGGCGCAGGCCAAGGCGCTCGGGAGCTGTGAACGGGATCTGACGGTTCATCGTTCGCCGCCCTTGGAGCCGAACCGCCCAAAACGTCCCCGGCTGTTCGTCGGTGCGTACTTCTCGCCGTTGACGACATCTGCGCTCTGGTTGACGTCTCCGCCAACATGGTTGTTCGTCGCGTGATTGACGGCGCTACGGTCCATCCACTGAGAGTTGTCGACGGTCTGACCGTGTGAGCTGTTGTCCACCCGTTGAGAGTTGTCGATTTCCCGACCGATGGTCGAACCGGAGACCGAGCCACCGGCGTTGACCGCAACGCCCTCGGTGTCTCCGGTCGATTGCGCCGGGACGGGGGCGGGCGCCTCGGATGCGACCTTCTCCTCGTCGGGTTCAATCGATTCCTGAATGCCCGACAACCCGTTCGCGAGTATTTCGCCGGACAGGGTGGGCACGTGTAGATATGCGACGCCGTTGTAATCCTTCGCCACGATCTCGACAGATGTCTTCACGTATTCCGACTCCGCGCGTGCCGCGTATCCGGTTCGCACGACTTTGGTGATGACAGGCTCGGCGATGGCCGCCACCAGGTAGGTCACGGTGGGGTCGGATTTCTTCAACAGCGTTCGAAGCTGTTGGCAGTCGACGAGGCGGTGTGCGTCGACGACGGTCGTGCCCTGGTGCCCGGTTAGGCGCAGATCGTCGAGCATCGTGATCGGTCCGGTGTTCAGACTCAACCGCATTCGCACAACGATGCCGTCGCCGCGTAGTTTTTCGTTGAGCTCACGAAGCACCGCTTGGAGCGAGGTGAGGTAACCGTGAACGACGTGAGGCAGAAGAACTTCGTCGATACCGATCACGTATCCGTCGCCGGTCGAGGTCGGAAATCGACGTTTGCCCCAGATCTCCGGGATACCGCACAGGTCAGCGGCTTCCTTCAGAGCGTCGGGTATTGCCGTTTCGATACGGCGCTGTTGAACATCGTTGTGGGCGCTGAACCGTTCGACGTCCACCACCAGGATTCCGACGCTGCCCGGTAGATACTGCACCTTGTCCATGGTCGCATCCATGATTCGTCTCCTTTGTACTATCGGGCGGGCGCCCGACGACTGAGAATCATGTTGCGTGACTGACTCTTTCCCCTATGTGCAGAATTTCCCACAGCGGGCATGGCCGCTGTCACATTCCATCAGGCAATATGGAGCGAATGCGGCCACGGCAAAGGATGTCCACCCGGGACCGTCGGACGGTGACGATCCCCTCTTCCTGCCATTTCCGCAGAATGACGCCGATCGTGCGACGCGATAGGCCGAACGAGACCGCGATTTCCTCCTGAGTCATGGGCACCCAATCCCCCTCGCCACCTGCATCCATCATCGCGACGAACAGCGCCGCGATCCTCCGCGCCGGCGTTTGCCCCGCTATGCGCCACGTGTCTTGGTATGCCTGACGAAACCGGTCCGTCCAGTAACGTTGCAGCGGCCGACCACAACCAAATTTTTTGACGGCATCGGTGAACTCGCCAAACGGAATGACCCTGACTCTTACCTCCTCCAGCGCCTGCACCGTGGCTGTTCTCGGCTCCTCCACAGTGCAGGCAACCTCGCCGACGACGTCGCCGGGGCCCCGAATCGACAAGAGGGTCTGGGACCCGTCGGGAGCACCGTAAAAGACCTTGGCGCGCCCCGATAGGAACAGAAGCACCGTCGACCCGGTGTCGCCCTGCCGCAGCATCACCTCCCTCGCCCTATACGACACGCCACTACCAAGCCGACACACGACGGCCCACTGCTGAGGGGTCACAAAAGCCCGGATACCACGATTCGCCGTTGAATCGTCACGCACATGTCCCATGGGAACATTTTCATGCATAAGCACCAACAATGCGTAACCACACAGTGGACGATTGTCGTGCGGCGAAACTTTGCGCTCGGAAAGGACCGGGTCGCCGTTTACTTGATCGGTCGACGGCGACCCCACAGTGATCGTCGGCGGTGTTACTGCCGGTCGGGGCGGGTGGACTGGGGGCCGGCGGTATGCCAGCCCTTCACCCACGCGGTCTGTCCGTTGTAGGTGATTTGGTACCAGCCGTTGCGTGAACTTTCGGCCACGACCTGAACGCGCATGCCGTCAATGGTGCCGATCCGGCTGGGCGACCCCGGGTTGCACGGGCAGTCGGGCCGGTTCTGTCCACCGGACGAGGTGTTGCGGTACACCTCCATGTCCAGGACGCGAGTACGGACCGTCATGTCCTCGGTCTCGGTGGCGATCGCGGGCCCCAGCCAGCCGTACTTGAAGAATGGAGCTGCGTCGTCGGCGCGGCCCGGGCAGCCGCCCAAGGCCCGGCTTGCGTCGCCGGTATCGGCGTCGGCGCGGTTCGTGGTTCCGCTGCACGGCCACATCACCTTGAGCCATGAGCCGTGGCGCTCATAACCGAGCAGGAGACCCGGCACGACGACACCGATACGTCGACTGTTCTGGCTCGGCTCAAACCGTACGTTCGCCTGAACGGAGGCGGTGATCTCGACGCCGAAAACTTCAGTCCCCTCTGGACGTGTCCCCGAATGTGCCACCCAGCCGGTCTCGCCGTCGTACTCGACCAGGTATTGGCCCTCATGGGTGTCCCGGACGGGCAACGCTTCACCCGCGGGTACCTTCGTGATCATTTCCGCGGACTTACGAGTCGTGTTCTCGTACATCCGCAGTTCGTTGTCGATGGACTCGACCGTGAAGGGCCGTTCCGGTATGTCGGTGATCGGGTCGAGGCCCTCGTAGTCACCGAAAATGTAATCGTCTGAGTCGACCCAGTCCCCGAAATCAAGGTCGGGAATCTTCACCGGGGTTCTCTTGCCGTCCACCTGCTGCGAAATGGTGAAGTGAATGTGCGGACCGCTCATGTTGGCGTTTCCGGTCTGTCCCAAATAGCCGATGACCGTGTCGAGCCCGATCTCGTCCCCGACTGTGACGAGTGGCTTCTCCAAGAGGTGGCCGTATCCGGTCACGTAGGTGTGGTCGCCGACGTTTTCGTGTTGAATGCGCACGCCGTAAGAACCACCGGAGTATCCGCTGTACACCACGGTGCCCGCCCGCGCCGGGTAAACGGGGGTGTGAATCGGCGCAGCCAGGTCGGCGGATCCGGTGTGTGGACTGTCGGGGTAGTAGTGGTCGGTCGACGCCACCCACGAGGGCAACGGGTAGACGAACTGGCGACCGTCCGCGGCGGGCACCTCGATGTGCAGACCGTGGTCGGCTTGCGCCTCTTTCGCCGGCACGGCGACAAGCATGAGAGCGACGACACCGAAAAGCGCCACGGCTACCAGGCCGGACCGTCTTGCTCGAGGTGAGCGGCCTCCAGGCCGTGCGGACAAAATGGACATGCTGTCTCTCCGTTCACGTCGATTGTCTTGATCGTGAAGGCCTGCATCATCGCTGTCAACTGCAGAACTACATTCCGAATACAGCGTGACCGCCGGTCTCCCTCTCCCCACAAATTCACCCCGACCGTTGACGCCGCCGCGGCCGACGGCGCCTCGCCCGACCGCACCGCCGCTGGTTAAATACCCGTAGTCCCTCGATAACAGGAGCGTGCTCATGGCAACACCGTCCCCACAAGGGAAGATAGCCGTCATCGGTGGCAGCATTGCCGGCTGCGCCGCAGCGATCGCCGCGTACAAGGCGGGATACGAAGTGACGCTGTACGAACGAAGCACCGGAGACCTGGCCGAGCGCGGGTTCGGCATCTGTCTTCCCAACACGCTGCTGGAGACGTGCATCGAAGCCGGTTATCTCGACGAATCGTTGCCGGTCTGGGACATATACGACCGCCACTGGTTCACTCTCGACAAACAAGGTGAGCACCGGCATTTGTGGACGTCGCCGTCGCGAATGGCCGCGTTCAACTGGGGCCTATTGTGGAAGTCGTTGCGGTCACGAGTTCCCGACGACGTGTACCGCCTGGGCAGTTCGGTTTCGGAGGTGCGTCCGACCGACGACGGTGCCGTGGTGGTCGTCGACGGCGCCGAGCACCACTACGACCTCGTCGTGGGATCCGACGGCTATAAGTCCATTGTCCGTGGTCTTGTGGTCGGTGACACGACGCCGAACTATTCCGGTTATGTCACGTGGCGCGGAGTCGTCGACGCCGACGCTTTGGTCGATTGCGACGAAGCGCTTGAACAGTTGACATCGAGCGCGGCCACGGCGGGCTTCGACGGCGGGCACGTCATGTACTACCCCATCCCGGGTCCCGACGGACAGCGCCGCATCAACTGGCTGATGTACACCACCCCGCCCGAGTCCGTCGATATCGGACTGAGCATGTCGTACGCGTCGGCCGACCTCGAAGCACAGCTGACCCCGTTCTTCAACCGGATCGTCGAGGAGACGATTTCTCCGTCGTGGGCGCGCATCGTTCAACAGACTCCCGACACGATCAAGGCGTTTCAGCCGATCTTCGATCTTGAGCTGGATCGGTGCGCCGCGGCACCGTTCGTGTTGACCGGCGACGCGAGTACCATCACCCGACCTCACACCGCCAGTGGCGGGACCAAGGCGTTGGAAGACGCGCTGTGCCTGGAGGAGGTGCTTCGAGAGTCCGATGACGTCCGCGACGCCGTCGCCGTGTACAACGAGCGGCGCAACGACAACGGCAACCGACTGGTGCAGTTGGGACGTCGGCTCGGGGAAAACCAGGTGTTGTCCACCCCGGACTGGGAGAACATGGACGCCGCGAAACTCAGCGACTGGGTTGCGGCCACCGTGGCCGGCCACAATGTGTACATCTACGCTCAGGAGTCGGTAAAGGCCGACGCCTCGGGTGGGTAAACCGGACGTATTTCGACAGCGGTGCACCGTCTCGGACCCGAGATGAGTTCCTTAGGAGACCGCACCCACCGCCGGTGCCCCTGAAGCGTGGCGGTGGGTGCGATCCGTTGAGGAATGTCTACCCTAGCCAATAAGACGGAATTTGGCCGGTTGCGGCTGTGTGGCTTTCGACTATTCCGACAAAACCCCCCACTGTTGTCGGACCCATCGGCGTGTTTCGACCCTGGTCTGCGGCGACCGTCATGTTCGGCTCCTCCCGGTGGTCTTGGCGTCGACCGGCCGGCACACACGTGACGGCCACGGCCACAGAACCCTTGTCCTTCCGCTCGAGAACACCGTACGGCCCACCTGTGACATGCCCTGCGGCCGACGCCTCCCGCCGTCACACCACCCGAAGCCCGTGCGTTGGCGCCGGGCAGAGGACAATCGAAAAACGCCACGGCCGTATCGGGACGTTCCCGGTTCCATAACGACTGCGAAGCGCCTACCCTGGGTTGTCCGCGAGACGAGGAGAGGTGTCGGTTGATGACGCACGAGTGGGAGTTTCCAGGTACCGCCGGTAACGTGGTGACACGAGTCTGGCCGAATGAGCAGCCCCGCTACATCGCTCTTCTGGTTCACGGGTACGGCGAACACATCGG
>DXGR01000004.1 GCA_019113825.1 Candidatus Stackebrandtia excrementipullorum
GTCAAGGACGTCGGCAGCGGAGCCAGCGACACCGTCAAAGAGGTCGGTGGCGGAGCAGGCGACACCGTCAAGGACGTCGGCAACGGAACCAACGGCGCCGGCGAGCCATCCGACGGAGGCATCTCGTTCAACATCGTGGGTGAGGTGGGAAAGCTCGCCGCGAAGGTCACGGATACGGCCGAAGAGGCAGCAAGGTCCGTCGGTCGGCGTGCCGGCAAAGTCACCGAGTCCGCAGGTAAAGCAGCCAAGTCGGTGGGACTCCGCGCCAAGAACGCCGCCAAGGCGGCAAGCCGGGACCCTGATGAGTGAGGATCAGCCGTACTTCAGCACCCGTCAATACGGAGGGGAAATAGTGAGCGATCGCAAACGACGACCCGACATTCGCTTCAATTCGACGGTGAGGGCCGCACATCTTCGTTTCCATTCCGAACCGGAGGTGGAGGTGGCCTTCAACGAAAAAAGTGATTCCGAAACGACGTCCAGGCGCTCGGGCTTCCCCAAGCCGGTACGCGCTCACGTCGATTACACGGACGTGCGAATCGACTACACCCTGTCGGCAACGGCCGAGGCGACACAGGTCGACCATGATCGTGACAACGAGGCACAAAAAGGTGATGTCTCCGTAAAGACATCACCTTTATCGTCACCTCACACGTCGAGACGTGTGAGGTGACCTTCTTGTGGAGCCGCAGGGAATCGAACCCTGGTCCTCCGCCGGTTCAGTAAGGCTTCTCCGGGTGCAGTTCACTATGCCTTTACTCGAGCCCCACCAATCACGCGAACAAGTTGGTGTGACGGGCTCCAGCCACTGTTGGTGTCGCAGTCGGCTCCGTGGCCGAACTGACCGCCTAGCGTCCTAAGATTATGCCGGTGACCGGGACGGACGCGCGCCCGGACCGACAGACTTCCTTCCCTGCTTATGCAGCGAGGGCGAAGTCAGCGCGTTTAGAATTCGCACTTGTGATTTCCAACGACGATTAACGAGACGACGTTGGCTTCCTCGACCCGCTTCCCTTACATCTACGTACGGAGTCGAAACCGATCGGCCCCTCTATGGAGTTGTTTCCAGTGTCGCTCGAGACTTTCGTCTCCGGACGGCACCGTCACGACCGAGTTTTTCACACGGTCATACGGCAATCTTAACGCCCTCGTCGAGTCACCGCATTCCGATATCCGGTGGTGATCCCGATCATCAGTCTTTGAAGCCCTTTGCACGGCGCTGAACAGCGCGTTCGATCTCGCGGTCGGCGTCGCGTTTGGCGAGCGTCTGCCTCTTGTCGTAGTTTTTCTTACCTCGTGCGAGACCAAGCTCGACCTTCGCCCAACCGTCTTTGAAGTACAACGACAGCGGAACCAGCGTGAGCCCGGATTCGGTGAGCTTCCCGGTGAGTTTGTCGATTTCACCGCGGTTCAACAGAAGCTTTCGGATACGCCGCGGAGCGTGGTTGGTCCAGGTCCCGTGGTTGTACTCGGCAATGTGTATCCCGTGAATACGGATCTCACCGTTGTAGAGGTCGGCGTAGGCGTCGGCCAAAGACGCCCTACCGGTGCGCAGTGACTTCACCTCGGTTCCGGTGAGGACTATGCCGGCCTCGTAGGTGTCGAGGATTTCGTAGTCGTGCCGGGCGCGCCGGTTCGAGGTGATCAGTTTGGTTCCCGATTCCCTGGCCATGCGTCAAGCCTAACGGTCCGGGCCGGAGGGCCGCGAGCCAGATTCGGCGGCTCGCGGACCTTTCGACCGTTTCAGCACAGGCAACTGGGAAGCCAGCCCAGTGGCTCGACCGGAGCGCCGTCGACGCGCACCTCGAAGTGAAGGTGATCACCTGTCGAGGCCCCGGTGGTGCCGACGGTGCCGATCCGCTGGCCGCGTTCGACCCACTGACCATGAGAGACTCCAATGGACGATTGGTGGGCGTAACAGGTGGACAGGCTACCGCCGTGGTAAATGCATGTGTAGTTCCCGTAGCCGCCGTTCCAACCCGAATACACCACCTCGCCTGCCGCCGCGGCGTAGATCGGTGTTCCGCCCGCCGCGGCGAAATCCACTCCGGCATGCATCTGCCACACGTGGTAATAAGGGTCGTAACGGTTGCCGAAATCGCTTGATTTCCAGCCCGCCACCGGCATAAGGAGCTTGCCTCCGCCCGAGTCGGAGCCGCCGGTATGGCCGCCGGAACCTGAATTGCCCGAGCCGCTGTTGGCGGCGTCCTGCAACGCCTGTTTGATGCGTTCGCTCTCGGCTTTGACCTCTTCGTACTGCGCGAGGCTTTCCTCCCGTTCGGCCTCAGCGATCTCGAGCGCCCAGGTTTGAGTGTCCAACAGATCGATCAGATCCGCTTCCGCGGTTTCGGCGTTGGCGACTTCCAGCTCGGCGGCGTCGAGTGCTTCCAAGGCCGCCGTTTCCGCGTCCTCAGCGGCTTCTCGGGCCACTTCGGAGGCGTTCTCGGCGTTGCGGGCCTCCTGCCGCAGTCGCACCACATCGTCAAGAGCCCGGTTCTGACGATCGGCGAGCCGGTCGACGTACGACATACGCTCCACCGCCTCGAACGGGTCGGTGGCGTTGATGACGTTGTTGACCAATATGAGCCCGGCCCCCTGGTAGGACAGGGAAACCAGGTCTCCCAACTCCTCTCTGGCGGACTGAACCTCGTCGGATACCTTGTTGTACTCCTCCACGGCGTCGTCGTAGTCGGCGCGCGCATCGTCGGCTTTTCCGATGGCGCTGTCGGCCAACACTCGAGCGGCCGCAACCAGACCACGAGCGCTGTTGACTCGGTCTTGGGCCTCGGGCAGTAGGTGTTCGACCTCAGCCAATGCGATGCCTGCCTCGCGGGCCGCTTCCGTTGCGCCTTCCAGAGTGGCCTCGGCTTCGGCCAGCTTCTGGTCGACGCGGTCCTTCTCCGAAGCCGATTCGGCGGAAGCGGTTCCCGCGAAGACGAGCGCCGCAAGCAGGGCTGCGGTCCATAGTCTCGCCTTCATGTGAGCAATGTACTCTGCGTCACCCCATTATCACGGCAACCCGCAATGTCCGGGTGTGCCGTCGGCGTGTCGCACGACCAAATTCGACGACTTCCCGACAGCTGCCGTCCGTGGCTGCCCACTGTGGTAATAAACGGCGACGCCCGACGGACCACTCGGGGCCGTCGGGCGTCGCCGATCGTTGAGTACGGGTTAGACCTTCACTTGGAATCTCAAGGTCACCCAACCCGTAATGGCGCTGATAACACTGGCGATACCGGCCAGGATCGGGAGCATGAGCCAAATCCTCGTCCACGACATCTCGGTCATGATGTCGAACAAGGACTTGAAGGTTCCGTCGACCAAAAACGCCTTACCCGCGACCAACGCCAGGAACGCCAGGATCGCTCCGATAAGGCCCGCGAAGACGGCCTCCAGAACGAACGGCGCCTGCACGAACCAGTTCGACGCACCGACCAGCTTCATGATCGACACCTCGCGGCGTTTCGAGTAGGCCGCGACCTGAATGGTGTTCGCCACCAGCAACAGTGCCGCGATTCCCTGAACGAGCGCCACCATGAGAGCAAGGTTCTGGACGCCGCCCATCAACGCAAAGACCTCTTCGAGGGCGTCACGTTGGTTCATGATGCGTTCCACGACTTCGTCACCGAAGTCCTGGTACTTCGCGATAAACGCGTCGGCGTCGTTCTCCATGTCGTGGAGACTCACCTCGAATGAAGCCGGCAATCGCTCGGGGTCGACGCTCTCGACAAGGTCGGGAGTGTCCCGAAAGAGTTCCTGGAAGTGGATCCAGGCCTCGTCTTTGGTCTTGAATTCGACGGTCTGCACCATCGGGTCGCTTTGCAGCTCCTGCTCGAGCTGCACCTTGGCCTCGTCGTCGTCGGCGATGTCCTTGTTGAGATAGATGATGATCTCAACCTGACTGCGGTAGTAGTCCTCCATGGACTGAACCTGGAAGTACAGCAACAGACCGGCGCCGAGCATGCTCAGTGACACCGCCATGGTGATGATCATGGCGATCGTCATGCTGATGTTGCGCCACAGGCCGACAGCGACCTCTGACAATACGTACTTAGCACGCATTTGCTTCTATATGCCTTCCGCCGTTTTCGCCTGTGAAGTCAGCTTTCAGTGACCCCGGTGTGAGGGGTGGGGGTTCGACCGTGTCAGCCGTAGACGCCGCGCGCCTGGTCGCGGACCATGTGACCGCCTTCGATCTCGATAACGCGTCGCCGCATCTGGTTCACGATGTTCGAGTCGTGAGTCACCATGACGATGGTGGTGCCGGTGCGGTTGATGCGATCGAGGAGACGCATGATCTCGATTGAGGTGTCGGGGTCGAGGTTACCGGTCGGCTCGTCCGCCAGAAGAATCAGAGGGCGATTGACGAACGCGCGCGCGATCGCGACGCGCTGCTGCTCACCACCGGACAGCTCGTGCGGGTAACGGTGTTCCTTTCCGCCCAAACCGACCAGATCCATGACCTCGGGGACCACGCGACGGGTAACCGTCTTCGACTTACCGATGACCTCCAGAGCGAAGGCGACGTTCTCGGCAGCCGTACGGTGGGGCAACAGCCGAAAGTCCTGGAAGACGCAGCCCAGCGAACGCCGGAACGCGGGCACCTTCCACCGACGCATGCCGGTGACCTCTTTGTCGTTGACCCACACTTTGCCCTTGTCGGGCACCTGCTCACGCAGGAGCAACTTGATAATGGTCGACTTGCCGGCACCGGTGGGGCCGATGAAGAAAACAAACTCGCCTTTGTCGATGGACACGTTGATGTCTTCGACGGAGGGACGGTTGGACCTCGCGTAATGCTTCGTCACATTTTCAAGCCGAATCACGCTGCGAGAGTCTACGCCCGCCGCCTGGGCAAGCTGCCACTCCCCCTACCGAAATGGGCGTAAACGGCCATAGGAGATACCCATGAATCAATCGAACATACGATAACCAGGCCATCCGAACGGCCCAGTGCGTCCCACTAGACCGTGGTGTCGCGCCGGTTGTCCTGTTGCTTGCGCCAACGGATACCGGCCTCGATCAAACCGTCGATGTCACCGTCGTAAACGGCCATCACGTTCGCCGATTCCCAGCCGGTGCGCAGATCCTTCACCATCTGGTACGGATGCTGAACGTAGGAACGCATCTGCTCCCCCCAGGAAGCCGCAACGGAACCCCGAAGTTCGTCCATCTTGGCCTGCTCCTCGTCACGTTTGCGTTGGAGAAGCTTCGCCTTCAAAACGCTCATGGCCGTCGCACGGTTCTGCAACTGACTGCGCTCGTTCTGGCAGGAGACGACGATCCCGGTCTCCAGGTGCGTTATTCGCACCGCCGAGTCCGTGGTGTTGACACCTTGCCCACCCGGCCCGCTGGAACGGTAGACGTCGACGCGAATCTCGTCGTCGGGAATCTCGATGTCGTCGGTCTGCTCGACGACCGGAACGACCTCGACGGCGGCGAACGCGGTCTGGCGACGTCCCTGGTTGTCGTACTTACTGATTCGCACCACCCGGTGAGTCCCCTGCTCAACCGACAACGTCCCATAGGCATAGGGCGCTTTGACGGCGAAGGTCGCCGACTTTATGCCCGCCTCCTCGGCGTAGGACACGTCGTAAACCTCGGTGGAATAGCCGTGACGCTCGGCCCAGCGCAGGTACATGCGCATCAACTGCTCGGAGAAGTCGGACGAGTCGGCGCCGCCCGCGCCCGAACGAATGGAAACGAGAGCCTCCCGCTCGTCGTATTCACCCGAGAGGAGGGTCCGAACCTCCAGTTCGTCAATGGATTTACGCAATTCCGTCAGCTCTTTATCGACCTCGGCCTCCACGGAGGTGTCGTCCTCGGAAGCTGCGAGCTCCCACAACACCTCGACGTCCTCAAGCCGTTGCCGCAACGAACCCACACGGTTCAACTCGTTTTGGACGTACGACAACCTCGAGGTCACCTTCTGGGCGTGGTTGACGTCGTCCCACAGGTCCGGCGCCAAAGCGGCGGCTTCGAGTTCGGTTTTCTCGCGGGTCAGGGCGTCAAGATCCAACACCGCCGTTACCGAGTCGAGGGTGGTGTTCAGGTCGCGCAGTTCAGCAGAGAAGTCGTTACCGGTCACAACTAGCGAGCTTACGCGTGCTATATCGCCGACGACATCAGGCGTACCGCGCCAGCGGCGTCGGCATCGTATTCACCGTGGGCAACGGCGAATCGGCGGAAGCGTGTCGGCCGGACAAACCGGCGACACGACAAGCGGGTGCCAACGGCGTTGGCACCCGCTTGGAGAAGAATTCCTACTTCTGACGCGCCCTCAGCCAACTGAGCGCAGCCTTGTGGTAGCCGATCGCGAAGTCCATCGCGGTGGCGGCACCGGCGTCGTCGGAGGCGAGCTCCTTCGCGCGGGCCCTGACGTCGGCGAGTGCCTCGGTGTGGTACTCCATGGCCGACTTGTACATTTCCGACAGCGCGGAAGGCGTCATGTGGCCGGCGAAAGCCGTGCGAAGCGCGACGGGATCGCGCAACTGACCGATTCCACTCTCGCCGTTGATCCACTTGGCGAAGGCGCGCTTACCCGATGCGCTGATCGTGTAGGGCACGCTTGCACGCGGCCCCGGCTTACCGACTCGGACGTACCCGACTTCGGCCAGCGCCGGAAGTTCGCGGTACACCTGACTGCGAGTCATGGTCCAGAACGGACCGAGGCGCCTCGTCGCCTCGGACATCAGCTGGCCACCTGTCATTGATCCGTCGTGCAGCAGGCCCAACAGGGCGGCTGCAGTTGCGTTGAGTTCTTTTCCTGCCATGTCGACAATGATGCCACGTCTTTATATTGGATTCAACCCCAGGGTATCTATTGTGCTCCTTTTCGATCCATTGGCAACTGTCGCAGCACAACCGTAGAGATTGACGACCGGAAAATCAGGCTCCAATATGACTCATTTGAGCCGAAACCGGTCAGTTACCACCAGGACCACCAGGCATTGGCGATCCAATGAGGTCTTCACCGCGGGAGTCTCCATCGGACCCACTGGAGTCACTTCCATCCCCCGAGTCACCACCTGTATCACCGTCCGAGTTGGAGTCGTCGAACGAGGTGTCGTCTTCGGGCTCTTCATCGGACGGCTCTTCCGAGGGGTCCTGAGACGGGGTTGAATCAGTGTCCGTTTCTTCAATGCCAGGTGATTCAGAAGTGCTTTCCTCTACACCTTTCGGCTCGGAAACAACACCCGAATCAGGCGACAAGCCGCCAAGCGCAAAGAAACCAATCGCTGCTATAGCAACAATGGTGGCCGCGGTACCCGCCAGGATCAGTGCCCCACGCCCCCGTTTTTGTTCATCCTTACGAAGCAACTCTTCGGAAGAAACGAACATCGCATCAATGGAATCAGCTTCATCGATCGCAACGGGAGGGGTCATCTCCATCGGCGCCCCAACTCCCACCGGCAGCAATACCGGGCCTTCATCGCGCGGACGCAACACCGGCGGCTCGGCCAACGCGGGAGCAGCGACATCCGTTAGCACCGGCATCACCGCACGAAGCATGCTCGGCAACGACTCCACCGCCGGCCGCGCCTCCGGGCGTCCCGCCAGGCAGGACTCCACGATGCTCCACAGCTCGGAAGGCACCTGCTCGGGGCGTAGCGGGATGCTGCTGCGGTGACGGGCCAGCACCTCGTCGATCGGACCCCCACGGTACGGGTTGCGCCCGCACAGCGCCTCGAACAGCACGAGACCGACGCCGTAGACGTCCGTCTTGGCCGAGGACGGCTCACCGTTGATGAGCTCGGGAGCGGCGTAATCAGGAGTCCCGTGGGTAGGGCCGTCCGGGGAGGCGATACGGCGAGCGACACCGAAATCAATGAGCCGGACCGGCCCACCGTTCGACGGCAACATGATGTTGCCGGGCTTGACATCGCCGTGGACGATCCCGGCCTCGTGAATGACCGCCAACACCTGAGCCAATTCCGAGACCACCGTCGCCGCCCGCTGCGGCGACATCGGACCGTTCTCGTTAAGGCTGCGTCGAAGGTCCACACCCTCGACCAGCTCCATGACCAGTGCCATCAGGTCACCGTTGATGATCAGATCTCGGGGCCTCACGATGCCGGGGTGGTCAAGTTCGGACAGTACTTCGGCCTCGTCCAGGAAGGCGGCGGCCATCGTGGGCTCGGCGGCGGACTCGGTGTGCAACACCTTCACCGCAACCATCTCCCCACCCACGAGGTCACGGGCGCGATGGACCACACCGGCCGCACCGCGGGCGATCTCGGCTTCGAACTGGTAACGGCCGGCAAGTGGCTGCTTCATGGTTGGGCTCCCCTTTAAGGTCTGCCACAACGGTATTCAGTGCACGCCGATAAGGCCGGACCCCCCATGCGGGGTTGGCACGAAACCGGGACTCACAGGTGACTGCGCAACTCCCACAGCTCCGGATAGCAACGCAACTCGACCCGCGAACGCAGGTATGCGCCCCCGGCGCTCCCTCCTGTGCCCGGCTTGGTGCCGATCTGGCGTTCCGCCATCAGTACGTGCCTCGCTCGCCACAATGACAGCGCCTGGTCGTGATCGACCAGGGCCTCGGCCAGATCCCACAGGAGACCGTAGGTGGCCCGATCGGCGGCGATACGTCGGAGAGCGGACTGGCGGCGATCGTAATCGGTCGTGTCAAATCCGGCGTGCCGCATCGCGGCGAGGAACCCGTCCCACAGACTCGGCTGATCGAGTCGGGCCCGCAGCCGGTCCCGCTCGGCTTCGGTAAGCCCACGGAAACGTTTTATGTAGCCGGGGTCTTTCATCCCCGATAGGAACTCGAGTTCCCGAAACTGGACGGACTGAAACCCCGAGGCAGGCGCCAACCGGTTACGGAAAGCGAGAAAGTCCTGTGGCGTCATGGTGTCGATGACGTCCACCTGTCCGACAAGGACTTTCATAATGGCCTTGCAGCGGTCGAGCCGCAGGCGGGGATGGTAGGTCTCTCCGTCGAGCATGCGATCACGGGCATCGTCCAGTTCGTGCAACATCAATTTGAACCACAACTCGTAGGCCTGGTGGATCACGATGAAAAGTTGCTCGTCGTGTGCCTCCGGGTCGGATTGCGGAATCTGCTGTTCCAGCAACTGCGGGATCCGGAGGTAGCTGTTGTATGTGAGTTGTCCACCCTGTTCGCCGAAGCGGGGATCGGTAACGCTGTCTGATGCCACAAAGGTCACGCTACCGCGCATCCCTGACGACCGCTAACCGTACGACATTGCATGTCAAGGACGCCACATACGCCTCGGGTGCCCGACGAGGAAACGTCGGGCACCCGAGGCGTTGTCACAGAGCGACTCAGCCCATGTGTGGGTAACGGAAGTCGGTCGGCGGAACGAACGTCTCCTTGATCGTGCGCGGAGAAATCCACCGCACCAGGTTCTGCCACGAACCCGCCTTGTCGTTGGTGCCCGAGCCTCGTGCACCTCCGAACGGCTGCTGTCCCACGACCGCGCCGGTCGGCTTGTCGTTGATGTAGAAGTTGCCCGCGGCGTCCCGCAACGCCTCGGCCGCCGTGTTGACGGCGGCCCGGTCGGTCGCGAACACCGCGCCGGTCAACGCGTACTCGGCGACGTCGGCAGCCTGTGCCACCACATCGTCGAACCGGCTGTCGTCGAACACGTGAACGCCGAGAATCGGACCGAAGTACTCGGTGCTGAAGATCTCGTGCTCCGGGTTGTCGGATTCGATGACCGTCGGTGCCACGAAGTACCCGACACTGTCGTCGGCCGTGCCACCGGTCAGCACCTTGGCCTTTCCTTCGGCGGCCACCCGGTCGAACAAGGCAGTGTGCTTGGCGAAGGCCCGTTCGTCGATGACGGCACCGCCGAAGTACGACAGGTCCGTCACGTCGCCGTACTTGACCTGCTCGGTCATACCGATCAGACGGTCCTTCAGGCCCGCGTTCCACAGCGATGCCGGAATGTAGGCACGCGAAGCAGCCGAGCACTTCTGCCCCTGGTACTCGAAAGCACCTCGGACCAACGCGGTCACCAAAGCATCCGGGTCCGCACTGGAGTGAGCGATGACGAAGTCCTTGCCTCCGGTTTCGCCCACGATGCGCGGGTAACCACGATACGAGGAAATGTTCTCCCCCACCGTGCGCCACAGGTGCTGGAATGTACCGGTGGAACCGGTGAAGTGGACACCGGCCAGGTCACGGTCGCGAAGGGCGACCTTGGAGATCGCCTGTCCGTCGCCGGTGACCATGTTGATGACTCCGGGCGGGAGCCCGGCCGCCTCAAGCAGCCGCATCGTGTAGTGGGCGGCCAGCTGCTGCGTCGGAGACGGCTTCCACACGACCGTGTTACCCATCAACGCCGGGGACGTCGGCAGGTTACCGGCGATCGCGGTGAAGTTGAACGGCGTGATCGCGACGACGAACCCTTCGAGAGGGCGGTGGTCGAAACGGTTCCACACCCCCGGCGAGGAGTTGGGCTGTTTCTCCAGCAGCTGCTGGGCGAAGTCGACGTTGAACCTCAAGAAGTCGATGAACTCACATGCGGCGTCGATTTCGGCCTGCGCTGCGGTCTTCGACTGTCCGAGCATCGTCGCAGCGTTGACGGTGTCCCGCCACGGACCCGCCAACAGCTCGGCGGCACGCAGAAAGACGGCCGCCCGTTCATGAAAACTCATGCTCCGCCATTGCGGCGCGGCCGCCTTGGCGGCGTCCACGGCCTTCTGAACGTCGGCTTCACTCGCGTTTCGGGTCGTCCCCAGGACCGCGGCGTGGTTGTGCGGCTGAACGACCTTGATGGCCTCGCCCGCACCGGTGTGTTCCCGACCGTCGATGGTCATCGTCAGGTCGTGGTCGATATCGGCAAGCTCGGCCACTCGCCTGGTCAGCGATTCCCGTTCGGCGGTGCCGGGCGCGTAACCGCGCACCGGTTCGTTCACGGGGGCCGGAACTTGGAACAGGGCGTCCATCTCGTGCTCCTTTGCAAGATCGTGTCTTGGTTCATGCTGTCACGGTCCCACCATTCTCATGCCCCAGCTTCCACTCGTGCGAGGCCCCGTACCCTGACGTGCGTGAGAGCCTCGAAGACCCAACCCGTCTCCTCCATCAACACGGCGATCACGGTCATCCTCTTCGCGGTGGCCGCCGTCTGGCTGACACTCCAGATAATGGCCATGCGCACGTTGGTCGCCGGCGCGGTCCTGATAAATCCGGCCGAGGTGGTGAATCTCATTCTCGGCCTGTCCGGCCTCGTCGTCGGCATCCTGTACGCCGGCGGCGTCGCAGGTGTGACGATGGTTACCACCGGTCGTCGTTACCTGGGTTTCCTTAAAGCCCTCCCCCGGCCCGTGACGGCCCTGTTGGGAGGTTTGCTTGTCGCCCTGGTGATGGCCGCCGCCGGTTACTTCGTCTTCGCCCAAACCCCGGGGTTGGGCGTTCTCATCGCCGGTGTGGCCGGATTCGCGGGGCTTCTCGGTGGTGGAATGGCGGCGCTGCGATCCAGTCACCTGGTGGTGGCCGGGCTGGCGGGAACCGCCGTCCTGCTCGTGGTGTTCTTCCTTCGCGGCTACTTTACTCCGGAACTTCTGGAACTCCTGGGCCGCGGCATCAGTTCGTACCGCACGTTGACGATCAGCAGCGGGCTCGTCGCCGGGTTGTGCGTCGGCATCACGGCGTTTTTGTACCTGCGCCGCGAGGCACCGAAAACGGGCCTGTACGGCTACATCGGCGCAGGCGCGGCAGCGGGCTTGCTCTGGCTGGTCGGTGAACTCATCACGCAGCTTGCGGCCACGCAACTGGCGACACCGAATTCGAACGGCCAGATCGATCTCGACTCGTTGAGCCTTCAACTGAGCGCTCAGTCCCAGTTCAATGGTGGAATGACCGCGTTGTTCGCCGGCGCCACGACCGCAGTGCTCGCTTTCGGGCTTCTCACTCCTCGCCAGAAGGAGGTCACGGCCGCTCCTCCGACGAAGAAGAAATCCTCGGCGAAGAAGGCGACGACGGTAAAACCCAAACAATCCACGCGTCCACCGAAGGGCTCGCCGGCCCGGTCTTCGGCCAAACCCACCCAACGGCGTAAGGACTGACGGTCTTTCAACACGACCTCGAGCTCGCTGGGGTCGTACCACTCGAGCTCGTGATCCTCACAGGCCGAGACGATGAATTCCGCGTCGGGGTCGCCGTGTCGAGCGGCCTCGACCACACGACAGGCAGCGGCCACGTCCGCTTCGGCGTCGGCACCGTCGACGTGGATGGCCGCCACCGCGGCCAGCGGGACCGCCGATGCGACGGTCACGTGACTGTCTCCCAGTTCACCCGGCTCATGACCGATCTGCCCGTCCGGTAGATCCGCCGATACGACGACTCGGCGAGCCGATGTACCGGTTTCTCCCGCCAGCAACGCGAGAGCGTCCTGTGCGGCACGGGTGAACGCCGCGTACTCGAGATCCTCGATGTCTCCCTCGGTGTACCACTCCCGCAAGCCGGGGGTCACCGCGTGCACCAGGTGCACGGGGAGTTCGCCGGTCTCGTGCATCCGGCGCAGCGAAGCCAGGCTGGCCGACAGGTATATCCGCGTCATTTAAACGATTATGCGTTCCTTCACACGTGTGGCACGCGGTGGCTCCGACATCGGGTCAGGAATGCGCGTCACGTTGCCGTGGTTGCCGTACCAAAGCGCACCCCGACAGCCTCCAGGTGCCCTCGACGTTGTGAACGGTGGCGTTCACCAGACCCGATGTGGAGAGGGTCGCCATAACCTCGAGTCGATCCTTGCCGACCGGGTGCACGCTCGACAGGCGCAATCGGACCGGGTCTCTCGTGGCGTCGACGAGGCGATGCCTCAAGCGGCAGAACTGTCGGAAAGCCGATTCGGTCGTGACCGCCCGCAACGCGGTCGGAGCGCATCGCCCGGACAGGACGGCGTCGCACAATGCCACGATGTGAGCGGCGACCTGTTCGCCGTCGTCGGGCGGTGATGTCGACGCCCGGACGACGGCGGGTGGGTTCGCCTGCGTCCGGCTGGTCGGCAACGGCCTCAGCCGGATGCGGTCGTGAGTGGCCCGCCGTTGGACGGGCCATCCCCTGGTGAGATCGAGCATGAGCTGATCACTTTCGGTGGGTGACGTTTCTGCCGAAAGCCTCGCAGACACGCATGCCACACCAGCAGGTCACACGCTGGAGAACCGCATTCTCGTTCAGTCAAATACCGGACAGTTCGGTCAGTTGCCGCCGGGAGCTCCGTGGCAACGCTTGTACTTCTTGCCCGACCCGCAGTGGCACGGCTCGTTACGTCCCGGGGCGGTCCCCACTCGTTGACCGGGGGCGGCCTTCTTCGCGCCGCTGGCGACCTTGGACGACGGACCGGACCGTTTGCCCCCGCGCAAAGCCGACGGGACCTCCTGCGAGACCTCGACGCCGCCTTCTCCGTCCAGGGTCGGTGCGGAGTAGCTGAGCTTCTCGGGCTGCGACGAAGCCGCGGCGCCACGGGCTGTCACCGTCGCCATCGCCGAAGAACTCGGGCTCGGCTTGCGACCCCGGCCCTTGCCCTTCTTGTCCGCCGCCGGTTGCTGTTCCTTTTCTTCGTTTTCCTGGACCTTGACGTTCAGGTTGAAGAGGAAACGGACCGTGTCCTCTTTGATGCCGTCCAACATGACGTTGAACATGTCGTAGCCCTCACGCTGGTACTCGATGACCGGGTCGCGCTGTGCGTAGGCGCGCAGCGTGATGCCCTCCTTGAGGTAGTCCATCTCGTACAGGTGCTCACGCCATTTACGGTCGATCACCTCGAGGAGAACGTTGCGTTCGAGGTTACGTAGGACCTCTTCACCGCCGACTTCCTCTTCACGCGTCTCATAGGCCTTGTGAATGTCGTTGGTGATGGCTTCGACGAGGTCCTCCGGCTCGAGCTTGTCGCGGCCGCCGGCTTCCTTCTCGACCTCTTCGACCGTGATCCCGATCGGGTAGAGCTCCTTGACGCCCTTCCACAGTTCGTCGAGGTCCCAGTCGTCGCCGTAACCGTCGGCGGTCGCGCCGTTGACGTAGGCGACAACAACGTCGTCGATCATGTTCTGGATCTCTTCGCTGACGTCTTCGCCCTCGAGCACGCGGAGCCGCTCCGAGTAGATCACCTGACGCTGCTTGTTCATGACCTCGTCGTACTTGAGGACGTTCTTGCGCTGCTCGGCGTTCTGGCCCTCGATCTGCGCCTGCGCGCTCTGGATCATGCGAGAGACGATCTTGTTCTCGATCGGCATCTCGTCGGGCATGTTCAGACGGCTCATCATCGCCTCAACCGCCGAGGCGTTGAACTTGCGCAACAGGTCGTCCTGCAACGACAGGTAGAACCGCGATTCACCCGGGTCACCCTGACGACCGGCACGACCCCTCAGCTGGTTGTCGATACGGCGGGACTCGTGACGTTCGGTGCCGAGCACGTACAGTCCGCCGGCATCGCGGACCTCCTCGCCCTCGTTGTCACATTCCTCGGTCCACTTCTCCAGGGCCCGATCCCACTCTTTGGCGTACTTTTCCTCGTTGGCCTCGTCAATGCCCCGGTTGCGCAGTTCGGCTGCGGCGAGATACTCCGGGTTCCCGCCCAGCAGGATGTCGGTACCACGGCCGGCCATGTTTGTCGCAACCGTGACCGCGCCCTTACGTCCCGCCTGAGCGATGATCTCGGCCTCGCGAGCGTGGTGTTTGGCGTTCAGCACCGAATGTGGGACACCACGTTTACGCAACAGGTCCGACAACAACTCGGAGTGGTCGACGCTCACCGTACCGACCAGTACCGGTTGGCCGGTCTCGTGGCGCTCGACGATGTCTTCGACGACGGCCTCGAACTTCGCGGCCTGCGTCTTGTAGATGACGTCCACCTGGTCTTTACGAACCATCGGCCGGTGCGTCGGAATCTCGACCACGCCGACGTCGTAGACCTTGTTGAACTCCCCCGCCTCTGTGGAGGCGGTACCGGTCATACCCGCCAGCTTGTTGTACAGGCGGAAGTAGTTCTGCAGGGTGACCGTGGCCAGGGTCTGGTTCTCCTGCTTGATCTTGACGCCTTCTTTGGCCTCGATCGCCTGGTGCATGCCCTCGTTGTAACGACGACCGGCGAGAACACGTCCGGTGAACTGGTCGACGATCAGGACTTCACCGTCGTCGGAGACGATGTAGTCCTTGTCCTTCTTGAAGAGTTCCTTCGCCTTGATCGCATTGTTGAGGAAACCGACCAGCGGCGTGTTCGCCGACTCGTACAGGTTCTCGACACCGAGGCGGTCCTCGACGCGGGCGACGCCCTCCTCAGAGACGGCGACGGTGTTCTTGGCTTCGTCGACCTCGTAGTGATCGCCGCGCTTCATACGCGAAACGATCTTGGAGAACTCCTCATACCAGCGAGCGGACTGCTGCGCGGGCCCGGAGATGATCAGCGGAGTCCGGGCCTCGTCGATCAGGATCGAGTCGACCTCGTCGACGATCGCAAAGTTGTGGCCGCGCTGGACCCGGTTTTCCTTGCTACGGGCCATGTTGTCGCGCAGATAGTCGAAACCGAACTCGTTGTTGGTTCCGTACGTGATGTCGCAGTTGTAGGCGTCGCGGTGTTTGGCGGCACCGGCACCGGGCAGGATCACACCGACGGTCAGCCCGAGGAACCGGTGAATCTCCCCCATCCACTCGGCGTCACGCTGCGCCAGATAGTCGTTGGTGGTGATGATGTGAACGCCTTCGCCGCTAAGCGCGTTCAGGTAGGCGGGGAGGGTCGACACCAGGGTCTTACCCTCACCGGTGCGCATCTCGGGGATCATTCCCCGGTGCAGGGCGGCGCCACCCATGATCTGCACGTCGAAGTGCCGCATACCGCGCACCCGGTTGGCGGCTTCCCTGACCGTTGCAAACGCCTCGGTGATCAGGTCGTCCAGGTCCTCGTCGTCGTCGAGCCGTTCCCGAAACTCATCGGTCTTGGCGCGTAGCTCCGCGTCGGTCAGGTCAACGTAGTCTTCTTCCAGGGTGTTGACCGCTTTGGCTACGGCCTTGACCTGTTTGAGAGTGCGGCCCTCACCGGCGCGCAGCAGCTTCTCGAAAATCGACACGGTGTTGTCAGTGCTCCTCAAGGACGTCCTGGGGTTCCATCGTACGTGTCCGTACGTGTGTGGTCGTGATCACCGGTTGCGCTCGGAAACCCGATCGACCCTACGCTACGGCTGAGGCATTGTTTGTTCGATGGAACCCGTACAGCTAACCATTGAGGCGGAGCCGACGGCAACCGGTGAAGCCGAAGATCGTCTCCGGTTGCGGATGCCCCGTGTCTCGGATCTCCCCCGCATCGCCGAGATGTCGGCCGATGAGGCAGTGGTCGCCAACACCCTTGTGCCCGTCCCGTGGACGGCGGCCGACGGTGACGCCCACCTCGACCGTTACCGCCGCTCCTGGGACGACGGGTGGCCTCGCTGGGTCATCGCCGGCGCCGACGACGACGTCCTCGGCGCCGTCGGGCTACGCCCGGAGGGGTTCGGCGCCGAGATCGTGTATCAAACGGCTCCGTGGGCGCGTCGTCGAGGAGTCGCCGTACGAGCCTGCCACGCCGCTCTGCGTTACGCCTTCGACGAGCTGTCGGTACACCGAATCTCCTGGAGCGCGATCACCGGGAACCACGTGTCACGGCTGGTTGCACTTCGTCTCGGGTTCACCATGGAGGGCATCCGTCGGCACGGGGTCGTTCAACGCGGCGAGCCGGTGGACGCGTGGACCGCTGCACTACTGCCGGGGGAACTGCGGAAACCGTCGGAACCTCCGGTCGACTATGCATTGTGGCGCCAACGGGCCGGCGTCTTCTCCGCGCCACAACCCCGCCTGGCCACTGCGCTGGAGCATGTCGCGCTACGCCCGCTGACCGACGACGACGTCGATCGGCTCACCGCCACCGGAGCCGACCCGGTCACACGCCGGTGGACCACCGTGCCGCGCCCGTATCGGACACGACATTCGGTCGACTTCGTCAACACGTTCGCCACCCGGGTGTGGCGGTTGGGCACCGGCGCGGTTTTCGCGGTCGTCGACGCCGACGATCTGTACTGCGGGACCATCGAGATCCGTCTGCATGACGATGATCCACGTCGGGCCGACATCGGATGCATCACGGCACCGTGGTCGCGTGGACACGGTTACATGACGGCGGCGACGAAAGCGTTGTGTCGCTATGGGTTTGACGTCTTGGGCGTGGAGCGGATCGAATGGCACGCGCACGTGGGCAACGAGGCGTCGATCCGGGTGGCGACCAAAGCCGGCTTCGTCGCCGAGGGCGTCGCCCGTGCCGGTGCACCCTTCTTCGGTGAACACCGTGACCTCTGGCAGGGTGCTGTTCTGGCCGACGACCTCCCGACGGCTTGACAATCCTGCGGCTTTCGAAAGAGAACGTGCCATGGAACAGGTAAGCGCCACGATGCCCGCACCGGGGGGCGTCAACGACGACTCCTATCTGGTCGGCCCGCGGTTCGCGGCCGTGTTGGACGGCTGCACCGATCCCGGTCGCGACAGCGGATGCGAACACGACGTTCCGTGGTTGGTGTCCCGGTTGTCCGCTCATCTGGCTTCGGGCCTGTCCGCGGCACGGCCGTCGGGGCTGCCGGATGTCGTGGCACAGGCGATCAAGGCGACGATGGCGGACCATCCCGGATGCGACCTGACCAACCCGGATTCCCCTTCGTCGACGGTCACCGTGCTTCGCGAGATCGACGACGAGGTCGAGTATCTGGTGCTCGGGGACTCCCCCCTGGTCTTCGAGCACGCCGACGGCGGTGTCAGGCACCTGGTGGACGATCAGGTGGATCACCTGCCCGGTTACAGCTTCGACGAGGTGGCCCACTGGCGCAATCGGGACGGTGGCTTTTGGGTTGCCGCCGCAGTCCCCGAGGCGGCCTACCGTGGGGTACACGGTGTCCTTCAGCGAGACGACGTCCGTCGTGCGCTCCTGGTCACCGATGGTGTTTCGCGTCTGGTGGATCGCTATGGGTGGTCGTGGAACCGACTGATGGAGACCGCCGTGGCCGAAGGGCCGCGAAGGCTCATCGCAGCGGTGCACGCGGAGGATGCGCTGGCCGGTGACCCCGACGGGCCATGGCCGCAACCGGTGCGAGGCAAACGTTTTGACGATGCCACCGCAGTTTTGTGTCAGATAGCCGACAGCTCTGGGCGTTGACAACCCGTGACGACCACAGCAAGCTAGATATCGATCACCATAAATTTGCCAACCGGGATCAGCCCGAGACGCGCCGACGGCGTGACCGTGGCCGGTGGCAGCCACCGCCCACACGGCTGCCACCCGGCCATGGCATCCCCCATGCCCCTGGCGCCGCGCAGACAAGGCGGCGGCAACCGCCAGAGTCGCCGCCGCCTCCATCATCGACGGATGCCTACCGGAGTAGGCCTCACATGTTCAGCCGAAGCAGACCGTAATCGAAACCCTTACGGCGATACACAACGCTCGGCAGGCCGGAATCCTTGTCGTGGAACAGGTAAAAGTCGTGGCCGACGAGCTCCATGTGGAACAGTGCATCGTCGACGGTCATCGGTTCGCCCTGGTGTTCCTTCTCCCTGACGATGCGGCCGGGAAGGTGCTCCTCAACAAGACCGTCATAAGGGTCTATGTCCTCGGGGTTGAGCGGAGCCTGGTTCCTGTTGCCGTTATCCAGCAACGCGGCCGTCGCCTGCCCCACCGAGACGGGCGTGCGTCGACCACGATGTACTCGACGACGGTCCGCCAGCCTACGCAGACGCGAGCTCAGCTTGTCGTTGGCCGCTTCGAAGGCGGCCGTGAAATCTTTGGCGCAGGCCTCGGCTCGGATGACCGGTCCCTTGGACAGGCAGGTGATCTCAACACGCTGGCACTGGTCCTGTTGTCGGCGGTTCGGTTCGTGTTGCAGCTCCACCTCAATGCGATAGACCTTCTGATCGAACTTCTCGACCCTTTTCTGAAGCTTGTCGCTGACGAGCTGTCGGTAGTGATCAGGTACCTCGACATTGCGGCCCTTGACGATAACTTCCACGTCATTACCTCCCACACGATCACCACGTGTATTCATCGGAGTTGAATGAACCGGAGCGCCCGCTACGCCGTTCGGGGTGTGTCCCGTCGAGACGGCTGTAACCCGCAGCGGGTCGGCGGGAAAGACATTCTCCCTTCATCCGATCGCGGCATGCGCGTTATCTTCTTGAGATCTCTAGACAGTATCGCGTCCGAATCAGGATGTCATCATCAGATCGGGGTCGGATCCCGCCGATGCCGCCGTTATTACACCCGTTACCCCTACTCCCTCACGGTTAAGCAGGGCATACGCCGCCTCCAAGGTCGCACCCGTCGTCACGATGTCGTCCACCAGCATCACGTTCACCACTGCGCCAACGGCCAACGCCGCCCGCACCGCCCGCACCCGGCGAGGAACAGGACGCAGGGTCTCCCGAGCAAGCCGCTGTCGCCGGACCCGGCTCAACCCCACCGAATCCCGCCGCGGCAACATCGTCAACGCCGACGACCACACGGTGCCGCCCATCAGGCGAGCCAGTCGGGAAGTCAACTCGTGCAAGTGATCGAACCCTCGGTTACGAACCGCGCGCCGTGTCGACGGAACCGGGATCAACACCGTCGGACCGGAAGGAGCATTCGGGTCTCCCACACGGTTCGCCATAAGGCGTGCCAGCGGCTCGGCCAGGTCCCGTCGCCCCTTCTCCTTGAACTGCAACAGGCAGCTTCGCAGCACCCCCCGGTATTCCCCGACCGCATGAACCCGAGCCGCGGCCACAACGCGCGACACCGGCCGCAACTCGACCAGGGTTTCGGCACACGGTCGACACAACGGTCGTCCCGGTGGGGGCTTGTCGCCACAAGCGCCGCACTCGTCGGGGACCACCAGGTCCCGCAACCGGTAAAAACAATCGAGGACACCGTGGGTCATCATCCGATGACATCACGGGATCACCGCTGTGGCCAGTGCTTTTTTTCCTGGGTTTTTCCAAGAGCGGCCCGGTCGCGGCCGCGACGTCTCAGGGTGAGACGAACGGAGACGTACCGACCGCGTCAACCTCGTTGCCCTCGTCGTCGTCCACGACGAGCGGCCCGTAACTTCCGGCGTACACGCGGGCGATACTGGTGCCCACCGCCACGACCATGGGCTGTCCCACGGCGGGGCTGCGCTGCGGCGAATTGCACCGCACGGCGAGGCTGTCGCCCACCGCACCGGTCGTACTGGTTTTAGCGCCCTCGAGTTGATGCTGGTAGGCGTTGTCGATGGAAACCTGCCACAACCACTCCTCGGCGTCGGGGACGGTCCCGATCATCACCAGATGAGTCTCCTGGCTCCAGCCGACATCACGTACCTCCGTGACGTTGAGCCCGACACGTTGAGCTTCACCGAGGTTGGAGGCGGCGTCATCGTAGGTGATCGGCGCGACGTAGGCACGGTCCCCGGAAACATAGGCGAGACGTCGCGAATCGGGTGCCAGCGATATCGCCGTGATCGGGTCGTCGAGTTCGCTCATGGATATCACCGAGGACTCCCCCGTACTCACCCGCACCATCGTGGGTTTTCCGTCGGCGAGGACGAGCAGCTTCGAACGGTCCACCCATTGGACGTCCGTCAAAACCGTGGCGCTGAACCCCTCGACGGGTTCGAGCTCGTTGGATTGACCGGCCACCAGCGAATACGAACCTCCGGTGGCCACGATCGCGGCCATTCGGTCTCCGCCGGGTTCCAACGCGGCCTCCTGAAGCCCGTCGGGCGAAGCGCCCGCAAACGGTGCGTCGGTGGTCGCGGACATGACCGTGCCGTCCTGTATGTAATAGATCAGGTCACGGTTCTCGCCGAAATCGTCCCGGCTGGGCGCACGGTTGTGCGTGACCCAGTCCTTGGCCTCGGAGCGCAGTTGTTCGCGTCCGTCGATGACAAGAGTGATGCTCGTGTCCAGCTCCAGGCCGAAGGTCCAGGCCAGTTGTGCGCTTATCGTCTCGTACCTGTCCAGCGGCGAAGTGGCCGACCGTGTCGAGAACTCGACGGTGACACCGTCATCCTGCACCGAGATCGCCTCGCGCGACGTGCCGGGCGGTATGGCGCTGTTGACGCTCGTCTCCAGCCACTCGGACGGACCGGTCAGGAGCCAGTCGAGCAGCCTCTCGTATCGGACTCCGGCGTCGGACAGCGACTTGGGAATCCATCGCAGGTCCGGGACCAGCGTGTCCGACTCGTCGAACGTGGCCGGGAAATAGAGAGGTTGCGCCAGGTAGTAGTCGGAGAAGATCGCGTCGTTGACGACCACCTGCTCCGGCGGCTTCTGGATCTTCCAGTGATCGGACGTGTACTCACGTCCCAGATCGAATTCGCGGACGTACGAGGTGTCACCGGAGGCCTTTTTGACCTGCCCGTACTGGTTATAGACCCCGACAATGGACCCGGTGACCCGTACCGTGGCCGACGTCGTGCTGCTCGACGTGGCCGTGATCTCGTCACCGGTCAGCCTGATGATGGGCATGCCCGCGCTGGGTTCGCTCCAGTTGGTTTCGGTTCCCGCGAACTTGTCCAGCCGCTCGTTGCGGTTGACCCAGTCTCCGGCGGCCGCCCCCAGGAAATTGCGCACCGTCTCCTCGGCGTCGACGGTGGGTGCGAGGCTGGCGAGGGAATCACCGTAGGAGTCCACCGCGCTGTCGCGTGGCACCTCCTCGACGACGGTGGCGGGCCCGGACGACGGGACGCCACAGGCCGCCACGGTCACGATCGTGGCCATCGCGACGAGCAGGAGACCGGCTCTACACGGCTTCTTCATCGTCATCTCCGGAGCAGGGGTCGGCTGCGAAGTCGAGGGGCAACGGTGAACTGATCACCCGGTCGCCGGACCGCAGCGGCAGTGTCAGACGGAAAACCGATCCGACACCGTGCTTTCCGGTCGCCTCGAGTTGCCCGTTGTGCAGCTTGGCGTCTTCGGCACTGATCGACAAGCCTAGACCGGTCCCACCGGTTTGCCGTGCCCGTGACGGGTCGGCTCTCCAGAAGCGGTTGAAGACAAGTTCCTCTTCACCCGATTTGAGGCCGATACCGCGGTCGCGAACCACGATGGCCATGGCTGTTTCCGAGGCGGTGAGCACGACGCAGACGCCTTTACCCTCCGCGTGTTCGATGGCGTTGCCGATGAGGTTGCGCAGTATGCGCTGGACTCGGCGTACGTCGATCTCGGCGATGACGTCCTCGAGGTGAAGCTCAACGGTGACACCGCAGCGTTCGGCCAGTGCGTCGAACGACGACACCACGTTGGTGACGATCGGTGCGATCTCGACCGGTTCGGTGTCCAGCTGTGCGAAGCCCGCGTCGAAACGACTGATTTCCAGGAGCTCGGAGAGCAGGTCCTCGAATCGGTCCAGTTCGTTGTGCAGTAGTTCGGCGCTGCGCGCGGCCGGTGCGGGGTAGTCCTCACGGTTGTCGTACAGCAGGTCGGCCGCCATGCGGACCGTGGTGAGCGGAGTACGCAGTTCATGCGACACATCCGATGTGAAACGCCGCTGCAGCCGGGACATCTCCTCCAATCGCACGATCTGTTCGTGAAGGTTCTCCGCCATCAGGTTGAACGACCCGGCCAGCCTCGCCAGGTCGTCGGCTCCGCGTACGTCCATGCGTTCGTGGAGCAGCCCGGCCGAGAGGCGTTGAGCGGTCCGGGCTGCAAGCCTCACCGGTGTGACGACCATGCGCGTGACGAGCCCGGCAATCACTCCCAGGAGCAGGACCAGCGCGATACCGGCGATGACGAGCGTCGTCCGGACAAGGTTCTCCATCTGGTTCTCGGCGTCCAGCGGGAACAGAAAGTACAACTCGTAGGTCAGCTGGTCGGTGTAGACGGGCGTTCCCACGGTCAGAAACGGCCGTTTGGGCCCGCCGTCGAGGTCCAGACTTGCGTATTGCTGTACAAGGTTTCCCGCCAGGACCTCGTCGCGGAGGTCTTGTGGCAGTTGTTGTTTCGCTACCGCCGGTTCGGCGGGCCAGGCGGCCGTGATGGGCTCTGCGCCGCGGGTCCGGAGTAGAACCGTCGGCGACCCGCTTTCGCGTGCCTCGCCGGCAAGTTCTCGCACCAGACCGCGCATCTGACCGTCAAGGTTCGGCTCTTTGGCCGTGGCAACGGTGTTGAGGTCACGGGTGATGACCGACCTGGCGTTCTCCACCTGACTCAACGCGGTATCCAGTTTGGTCTGGACCATGCCACCGATGATGGTGGACGCCACCACGAGACCGAACACCACGACAAGGGCCGTCGACGAGACCAACGTGGCCGAGACGATGCGCACCTGCATCGAGCCGCTCCACGCACGCACGATCGGTGCCGCAAGTCGTCGCGTCCTGCCGAGCGCCGCACGACCCATGCCGCCCAGCCGGTCGCCGAACCGGCGCAACGTGTTACGCCGTCCCTGCCTTGTAGCCGACGCCACGCACGGTCTGGATCAGTTGCGGATTCTCCGGATCCGGTTCGATCTTGGCGCGAAGTCGCTGCACGTGAACGTTGACCAGGCGGGTGTCGGCGGCATGCCGGTAACCCCATACCTGTTCCAACAGCACCTCCCGGGTGAAAACCTGGCGAGGCTTGCGAGCCAAAGCAACCAGAAGATCGAATTCCAGCGGCGTCAGTTTGACCTCGACACCGTTGAGCGTGGCGCTGTGTGCGGGAACGTCTATCGCCACCTGCAGGCCGGGGCGACCGATCTGCAACCGTTCGGGGGCGACGTCGTCACCTCGACGCAGACGTGCCCGGACTCGTGCAACGAGTTCCTTCGGCTTGAACGGTTTGATGATGTAGTCATCGGCACCCGATTCCAGTCCGAGTACCACGTCCACGGTGTCGCTTTTAGCGGTCAGCATGACGATGGGCACTCCGGACTCGGCCCGGATCGACTTACAGACGTCGATGCCGCTCATTCCGGGCAGCATGAGGTCAAGAAGGACGACGTCGGGCCGATGCTCGTGGAACGCGGTCAACGCCTGCTCCCCGTCGGTGACGAAAAGCGGCGTGAATCCTTCGGTACGCAGCACGATACCGAGCATTTCCGCCAGCGCGGGGTCGTCGTCGACGACCAGAACCCTTGCTCTCATAACACCCATGCTTCCATCTGGCCAACATTGCGCTTCTTGACTAATGACATTAGCTGCGCGTAAACAGCTTATTGCCGCCCACTCTTTTACCGCGTCCGCCGACTCACCGCATACCCTGGCCGAACGGGCCCGGGTCGACCTACGCGCGGTGGACATGATCTCACCTGAACGTCGGGCCGTAAAGCGTCCGCCGTCTCCCACAACCCAAACCGGGGACGGATTCGCCGGTCGCTGGCGGCTGCATGACACGATGAGGCGTTACCAACGGTTCCTCATGGAAGAAGAGTATGACCGCATCTCCGGTGTTGCCACTGCGGCCGTTCACCGTGGGCGAAGTGCTCGACACCGCCGCCGCGCTGCTCCGGAGCCGTTGGCGTGCTCTGGTGACCATGGCATTGGGCCTGGCCGTCATCGAACAGGTCTTCATGACCTGGCTGCGCATGGCCACGGTCGACCGGGTGCTACCTCGATACTTCGGGCAGATAGTCGGCGATTGGGGCATGGCCTGGCTGTGGATCGTGGTCGGTTTGACGTTCGAAATTTTCATGGTGACACTGTTGTCCGGTCCGGCGACCCGCACCGCCGTCGCCGCCGTCACCGGCGAACCCCCGCAGAACCTGTCGTGGTGGACGTTGACGAGTCGACAATGGGGATACGTCGTGTCGTTCTCGGTGCTTCTGGCCGTCGCCGGGGCGCTGGCGGCAGCGGCGTGTGTGATGCCGTGGTTCGTCGTCTATGCGCTGTTCGGTCTGGTCGTGCCGTCACTGATCGCCGATGGACTTTCCCCGTGGAAATCGTTCGCACGGTCGCCGCAACTGTTTGGGCGCTCGGGCGTCAGAACCGGCGCGATCAGGTTCCTGTCCTGGTCGTCGTGGCAGCTCATCCGGCTTGCCGTCACCTGTGCGGCTTTTCTTCTGCTCCAATACGTCGACTTCAGCACGGTCCTCTTCGACTATTTCCTGATCCTGCTTGGGCTCGTTTACGCGGCGGTGAACACGGCCGCGTACGCGATGATGGCGTGTGTGGACGCTGTGATTCACGTCGAAGCCCGAGTGCGCACCGAAGGTCTCGACGTGGCCGTCGGCCGCATGAAATCGCGTGGCGAGCCGATCATGCTCACGGCACCGGAGGCGTCATGACGTACTGGTGGACACATCTGGTGGCCGACGTGGCCGACCGGTTCCCCGGTGGCCTGTACGGACTGGTCCTCGCAGTGCTCCTGGTTTCCGTCCTTGTCGGTTTGGCCGTGCAGAACCCGGCGTTGTATCGATGGCGTCGTCGACGGGCGCAGAAGGCCGATGTGGTGACACCCGTCGTGATTGTCGAGGACGACGAGTCCGTACCCGAGGTGCCCGCCGACGCGTTGTTGGCCCGCGCACAGCGGTTCATGGCCACCGGCGATTATCGTTCAGCGGTGCGTGAATGGCTGCGAGTGATGGTCCGTGACCTGATCGAAGCCGACGCTGTGAGCAATCTTCCGGGCATGACGGTGACCGAGGTCGCCGCCCAGGGTGGGATCGCGGTACCGGCCGCGTCGGGTGTGCTCGCCGATGCTTCGACACTGTTCTCCGAAGTCTGGTACGCCGATCGCGAGGCCGACATCGCCGTCGGCGCGTCGATGCGCGAGTTCAGCACCGCGCTGCGCAACAACCTGGCAGCCCGGGGTGCTCGGCCTGTTGAAGGGGCCGATGTATGACTACAACGGATTCGACGACCCACCGTCGGCCCTCGTTTCACGGCCGACGCTTCTGGTGGAGCGTGCTGGCGGGCGTAATTCTCATCGTCGCGACGTTCATCGCGGCGTGGTGGGAGGCTCCGGCCCCGTCGGCCGACGACTACTTGTCGCCGAACTCGTCCCGCGAGATCGGCTCGTCGATTCTGGCCGAGGAGCTGTCCGCCGAGGGCATCGAGATTAGGCGTTACACCGACGCGAACGAGGGGCTGCGTGCCGCCGGCAACGGCTCCACCGTTTTCCTCCCGGCACCCGATTATCTGACGCCCGAAGATCTCCACCTGCTGGACAGCCTGCAGTACAGCGATACCACGATCGTGATGGTCCAACCACCACAGAGCATGATGGTGCCTTTGGGGGTGCGTACCGACGGGGGCGCCCGGATCGCGACGAAGACGGTGCAATCCGATTGTGAGGGCATCGCACCAGCCGGCGCCGTCCAGGTGGGACGACAGGCGTATCAACCCGACACGGCCTCGCCGTATGCGGACTCTCTGCGCCTGTGCTACGACGGATACCTTGCCGTGCAGCGGGTCGGGGCAGCCGTGAACATCGCCGTCGGTTCGGGTGACCCGTTCGGTAATCGCCGAATCGACGAAGTCGACAACCGCCGATTCGCCGTCGAGCTTCTCAACGACCACGACCGACTGATCTGGATCGACGTTCACGCGTTGGCCAAGCCACCCGAGCCGACTGCGCCTTCTCCCAGCCCGTGGGAGGACTCGGGGTATTCACCCGAACCCGTGGAGATTCCGTACCCGGACTCCTTCGGGACCAACCCGTTGTACGACGCCCTACCGTCGTGGATGTGGGCCGGCCTGGTGGGACTGCTGATCATGATGGTGTTGGCGGCACTGTGGCGGGGACGACGCCTGGGGCCACCTGTTGTCGAACCGCTGCCGGTCAGTGTCCGCGCAGCCGAGACCGTGCACGGCCGGGCGATGCTGTACCGCAGAGCGGGCGCCTACCCGCAGGCGTTGCGTGCACTGCGAGCCGGTGCACTGCATCGGATCCGTGCCGTCGTCGGCTTGTCGTCACGCACTCGGGAGGGCGACGTCGTCGCGGCGGTGTCCGTGCGTACCGGCTGGCCCAAGGACCGGGTGGCGGCGGTGTTGTTCACCGCGCAGGCCGCAGACGAACGCGATCTTTTGGAACTTTCCGCCATGCTGGACCGATTGCTGGCCGCGATCGAGGACGCCGAACCACAAGGGAGAGCCGAGTGAATCCGATACCGTCGTCGGTGACAACGACCGGTGCACGAGAGTCGTTGGGCGCGTTGCGCCGTGAGGTGGGAAAGGTCGTCGTCGGTCAGGATTCGACCATTTCCGGCATGGTTCTGGCCCTGTTGTGCCGTGGCCATGTGCTGTTGGAGGGTGTCCCCGGTGTGGCGAAGACGCTTCTTGTGCGGGCCATGGCACAGGCGCTGTCCCTCGACACCAAAAGGCTTCAGTTCACCCCCGATCTGATGCCCGGCGATGTCACCGGGTCATTGGTTTACGACGCCCACACCGCCCGGTTCGAGTTTCAGGAGGGTCCGGTCTTCACTAACCTCCTACTGGCCGACGAGATCAACCGGACGCCTCCGAAGACGCAGGCAGCCCTGTTGGAGGTCATGGAGGAGAAACAGGTCTCGGTTGAGGGCTCACCGCGGCCACTTCCGACGCCGTTCTGTGTGGCCGCCACCCAAAACCCGATCGAGCACGAGGGCACCTACCCGTTGCCGGAGGCACAACTCGACCGGTTTTTGTTGAAACTGACCGTGGAACCCCCGTCCCGCAACGACGAGGTGACCATCCTCAGGAATCATCACCGTGGATTCAACCCGCATGACCTGGCCGCCGCGGGACTGCAACCGGTGGCCGGCGCCGCCGATTTGGCCACCGCACAACAGGCCGTGGACACGGTCACGGTGACCGACGCCGTGCTCACCTACATTGTGGATCTATGTCAGGCGACCCGGCGTTCGCCGTCGTTGTCCCTGGGCGCCTCTCCCCGCGCCGCCACGGCCCTGTTGGCGGTCTCGAAGGCGTGGGCTTGGCTGAGCGGCCGTGAATACGTCACACCCGACGACGTCAAGGCACTAGCCAGTGCGACACTGCGGCACCGGATCCTGGTTCGCCCGGAGGCCGAACTGGAGGGCGTCACCCCCGACGACGTGCTGAACTCCCTGCTGGCCAGCGTCCCCACACCGCGATGATCACCTGGCGGCCGGTGGCGCTACTCGGCGTCGGACTCGTCACGCTTCCACTGTGGCCTGCACCGTGGTTCGGTCTACTGTTCTGGCTGATCCTCATCGCAGTACTTTGTGTTGTCGACCTTCTCCTGGCCGCCGACCCGAACCGGATCTCGATGGAACGCAGCGGCGATTCCGTGGTGCAATTGGGGAAGTCGGCCACGGTCGTCTTGAACGTGACCAACACCGGAGCCAAGCCGCTTCGCGGAATGATCCGAGACGCGTGGACGCCCTCGGCGGGGGCCGACAACGAACACTATTCGGTGAACCTGGCCCCCGGCACGATCGCGCGTTTGACAACCCGCCTGACTCCGACGCGGCGCGGTGATCGGCATGCGGCACGTGTAACCGTCCGATCGTTTGGGCCGCTTCGTTTCGCCGATCGCCAAACCCGACACGGGGCCTCTCGTCGCTTGACTCCGCAGTGGCGAATCAGGGTCCTGCCCCCGTTCCACAGTCGGCGCCACCTCAACGAGAAGGTCGCGAGGCTACGTGTCATCGAGGGGACCGTGTCCATGCGCGGGCGCGGCCAGGGTACCGAGTTCGACGCCCTGCGCGAGTACGTTCCCGGCGACGACGTGCGGTCCATCGACTGGCGCGCATCCGCCCGTAGCTCGTCGATCGTGGTCAAGAACTGGCGCGTGGAAAGGGATCGCCGTATCGTCTCGGTCATCGACACCGGGCGCACCTCTGCGGTCCGGATCGGCGACGAACCACGGCTCGACGCCCAGATCGAGGCATGTCTGCTGCTGTCGGCGGTCGCCTCGCTGGCCGGCGACCAGGTGGACGCTCTGGCAGTGGACACCGAGATCCGAGCCGCCGTCACCGGCGGTACCGACCGCACCGTGATCCCTCGCCTCATGCAGGCGACGGCTCCGTTGGAGCCGTCGCTGGTCGAGACCGATTTCGGGCTGGTGGTATCCGAGGTCCTTCGGAGGGAGGCCAAGCAGGCGCTGGTGGTGCTGTTCACGTCGCTGGAGCCGGGCGTCATCGCCGAATCGTTGCTGCCGTCGTTGCCGTCCCTGGCCACCCGCCACAGGGTGGTCGTCGCCGCCGTCTCCGATCCGGAGGTCGAACGGCTGCGGCACAGCCGTGGCAACCTGCAGGACGTGTACAGGGCTGCAGCGGCAGAGCAGGCGCTGGTGGAACGACGCAAGGTGGCGGCGGCCCTGGCGCGTTACGGCGTCGAGGTCATCGACGAGCCGGCCACGACCTTCGCCTCCACGGTCGTCGACCGGTATCTCATGCTTAAAGCCACCGGGCGACTATAAAACCGTCGGCGGAGTCGAATCGTGGGGCGGACCCGTTCGCCCGCCCCACGATCGGACGTCGTTAGCCGCCGTATTCGTAGAAACCCTTACCCGTCTTGCGCCCGTAGTCGCCGGCGGCAACCATGCGGGACAGCAATTCCG
This sequence comes from Candidatus Stackebrandtia excrementipullorum, assembly GCA_019113825.1. Classification (GTDB taxonomy): domain Bacteria; phylum Actinomycetota; class Actinomycetes; order Mycobacteriales; family Micromonosporaceae; genus Stackebrandtia; species Stackebrandtia excrementipullorum. The sequence continues at coordinate 29,447 of DXGR01000004.1, forward strand.
GAGGGAAGAACTTGTCGTCTCCGGTGTCGATGTGGATATTGCGCGTCGCGTTCAGCAGCACGTCCAGCCCGGTCAGGTCCGTGGTCGCCAACGGCCCCATCGCGTGCCCGAAACCGAGTTTGCAGGCCACGTCGAGGTCTTCGGCGGAGATGACCCCGTTTTCGACCAGCGACACCGCCTCCATCACCAATGCACAGATCATGCGGGTAGTGGCGAACCCGGCCACGTCTCGATTGACGACGACGCAGGTCTTTCCGATCTCCTCCGCGAACGCTCGTGCGGTCGCCAGGGCCGCGTCACTCGTCTTGAGGCCACGCACCAGCTCACACAACTGCATCAACGGCACCGGCGAGAAGAAGTGTGTGCCGACGACCTGTTCGGGGCGTTTGGTCGCCGCCGCGATCTGCGTGATCGGAATGGCCGACGTGTTGGTGGCCAAAACCGCATCGTCCTTGCAGATGTCGTCGAGGGCGGCGAACACCTCTTGCTTGGCCTCAAGCTTCTCGAACACCGCCTCGACGACGAGGTCCGCGTCGGCGGCCGCGGAAAGGTCGGTTGTCGTGGTGATACGCGAAAGAGCGGCCTCGGCGTCCTCGGCGCTCATCTTTCCTTTGTCGGTGAACTTTTGCAGCGACGCACTGATACCGGCGACGCCGCGTTCGGTCGCCTCGTCGGTCAGGTCGCGCAACGTGACCTGCCAACCGGCGACCGCCGCCACCTGCGCGATACCCGCGCCCATCAACCCCGCTCCGATAATGGCTACCTGACCCGCCATGGGCTCACTCCTCCTACCGATGGGTAACACCGTTGACCTTAACGGGTACTCAGGGGCCGGTAGGGTCGGGCCATGAGCGTGCACCTGACCAAGATCTATACCAAGACCGGCGATGAAGGCACCACCGGGTTGTCCGACTTCAGTCGGGTACCCAAGACGGACCCGCGGATCGTGGCCTACGCCGATGTGGACGAGACGAACGCGGTCGTCGGCGTCGCCGTGGCGGCGGGTGGTCTGACCGACGAGATGGCGGACGTGCTGACGCGGGTTCAAAACGACCTGTTCGACGTCGGGGCGGACTTGTCGACTCCTGTGCAGGAGAACCCGAAATATCCGCCGTTGCGTATCACCGACGCCTACGTTACGAGGCTGGAGAACTGGTGCGACGAGTTCAACGCCCGCGTCGGGAAGCTCAACTCGTTCATCCTGCGCGGCGGAACACCCGGCGCGGCGTACCTTCACCAGGCCTGCACGGTCGCGCGCCGGGCCGAACGATCCACCTGGGCTCTGATGGAGAGTTACCCCGACAACACCCACAAACTGCCCACGGTGTACCTGAATCGTTTGTCGGACCTGTTGTTCATCCTTGCCCGGGTCGCCAACGACGGCAACGACGTTCTGTGGAAGCCCGCCGAGAACGCCTGACCCGCCGGGTCAACGCTGCGGTTCATCCGGGTGATAATGCGTTGAGGCCGCCCCGGGTGGGGCGGCCTCAAGCCAAGAAAGAAAGCCGGTCATCGCGGACTGGGTCATGGCGAGTTCAACCTGGCCGCGCGGAGACTGGCAACACAAGATCTCAATGCTGGGTGGAAATACCTGTCGCTCGGCGCCTTCCGGGTTCCGGCGTTCTTCCACCTTCATGTCGACGCGATCCAACGTGTATTTGGGGCGAAGCGAATAGCTGAACATCCGATACCAGGCGAGCCGTCCCTGATCGAAGCGCCCGAAACCGGGCGCCCATCCCCTACCCGGGACCCGCTGGTAGAGCCGTACCGCCATGGCGATGGCTCCGTCACGTGTCAGGAAGGCGCGCCGCGCAAACAGCACTCCCAGTGCCAGACCTGCCAGGACGGGCACAGCGGCAACGGCGAGGATCGTCTCAATCATCTGGCGCCCACCCTGCCGTCACACCCCGTTGTCTCAGTGTCCGGTCGGAGCGGCTTCGGCCGGCTCGCACGACTCGGCGAGTACCGTGGCCCCGTCGCCGGTCACCGACAGAAACCCGCCGTTGACCCGCCAGACCATTTCCGGTCCTTCCACGGTCTTGACTCGGACGGTCCCGGGGTCGGCCAACTGACCCAACAGAGGGGCGTGACCGGGAAGAACTCCCAGCTCACCTTCGGTGGTGCGGGCGGTCAACATCGTGGCCTGACCGGACCAGATCTTCTCCTCGACGGCGACCAGTTCTACGTTCAGCGGCTCTGCCACGATGCTCCTCGATTGTGCTAGCGGGGTCGGTGCCTGCGAGTTTAACGGCTCCATGGGGAACCGCGACCTGCGGTGCCCTCACCACGACGGCGGTCACCTCAACCGGTGGTGACGCCGCAGTTCACCGTATCGCAGTGCCCACGGTCACCGTCCGGTCCACCGGGGGGATACGCGAGGCGCGCCCCCTGTCGTACGGTTCTCGGCCGGTTCGCATGGTCGGCAGCAGGTCTGTCGACCTGGGGCGGTGATGAACCGTCGCAAATCTCGTCACCCGTCGACGGCGATCCTCAAAGGAGTCAGTACCGGAGATCGTCGGGATATTCGACGCCACGCAGATCGGACGCCAAATGCCCGGTGTCGTTGACACACAGGACGCGCGGTGGAAACCGGTCGTGGAACCGGATCACGGTAAGCCCACAGTGGTAGTCCACGGGCCGCAGCCACCCATGGGCGGGAGCGTCCAACGCGCATGCGACGAAATAGTTGATGAGGTTGCCGTGACTGATAACCAGATCCCGCCGGTCGGTGGAACCCACTCGGCTGTAGTTCTCCCACGCGCGTTGTGCCTGAGCGGCACCGCCGTCGAGGACCACGCCGGGCAGACGGTCGAAGTAATCCCGTTGGGCCTGTGTCAACACGTCGTCGGCCGGGCGGGCGGGTACACATTCACGCAGTAGTTCGTCGCCGTGTCGCGGCACCAAGGTCAGCGAGAACGCCAGGATGTCCGCGGTCTCGACGGCCTGCAGCGCGGTGGAGTGGTATATACCGTCGAAAGGGACCTCGGCCAGGCGATCCCCCAGAGCCGCCGCCTGTGTCATGCCGAGATCGTTGAGGGTTCCGCCGTTAACGGGGTCCTCGGGATCGGGGTCGGCGGCGGCGTGCCGGACCAAATAGAGCAACCGACTGGCCACCGAGATTCCTTTCGACAACGAGGATCGGTGGATCGATGATGCCCTATTGAAGCAACCGGTGGAAGGCCGGTTCAGCCGTCCGTTTCCCGGTTGGCGTTCGACTCTTTCAAGCACAGCCCCGCAATGGCATTGGCAAAGGACCAGATATCGGTCTCTATGCGAATGGCGTAGCCCGCGCCTTGCCTAATGTGGTCCGAGTCGGGTTCCTCGTCGAGCATCGCCATGGCCGTTTTACGCAGAGATGTGGCTTCCACGCCGCACTCAACGATTCCCGACCACAGCTCCGGCGACACGTGTCCTTCCGACAGCTCCGATCGAAACCCCCGCAACCGGTCTCGCAGCGTGATCAATCGCTGGCGTTCCGCCGGTCGAAATCCGGGAATCTCGGCATCCACCAGGAATCCGCCTCTCTCGCAGCCGTCGCTGTATGAACTCCACACGCTACGCCGCATCGGGCGTGATCGTCCACCTTCGTAGCGTCGGCGCGGCGCCCGACACAGCCGTCCGCTATGGAACCACCAGGTCAATGCGGCCACGGTGGCGGATATCGATTCGATTAACCGGTCACGTTCGAAACAACCCGGCGTGCGTTCTTCGTATCGCGGAGATCGCCGCTTCGCACCGCCGGGGGCAGGGGTCGACGGCCATGAGATCGGAGACCATGACGGCAAGCTGGTCCCCCAGCCCCGTCTCGAAGGCCGGCGGCGGCACCGTGCGCCTCGGCGCACCCTCGGCCTCGGCCACGAGATCGGCAAGCTCCTGAATCAGCGCCCGCATGACCGCCACACGGTCGACACGGCCTTCGGGAGCGGGCAAACGCCATCGGGCGGGAGTCCAACCGGCCGTGCCCTGGATGACACGACGGGACTCCCGCCCGACGACTTCGATTGTTGACATCGGCTGTCGTCGCTACTGCCTCAGGTAGCTCAGCAGACGCAGAATGCTCAAGTACAGGAAGACGAGACCGGCGACCATGCCGAACGCCGCGACCCACGCCTGATTCTTGGGCGCGCCGTAGCGGACGCTCTGCTCGACCATGTCGAAGTCGAGGATGAAGGAGAAGGCACCCCAACCGACGAAGAACAGCGCAATGGCCCACTGGAGCAGTGTGACCTGGCCGGTTCCGTCGTTGAACAGGCCCAGGTTCATCCCGAAAAGACTGAGAACCATGTTGACCAACAGCAGGCCGGCGATACCTATACCGGAGCCGATCATGAACTTGGTGAAACGTGGGCTGTTCCGGACGATCTTGGCTTTGAACAGCAAGGCCATACCGAAGAACGTGCCGAAGGTGGCGACGATGGCCTGCAGAACGATACCCGAGTAGGCGAATTCGTAGGCGTAGCTGATGCCACCGAGCATGAGTCCGGCACCTGCCGCGTACAAGCTGGGCACAACGGGGTTGGCGAACAATTTGCCCGATCCCAGCCACGACGCCAAAATCGCACCGAGCGTGACCAGCATCCCGACGAACATCAGACCCTGAGCCGCCGCCGGGTTGATCGGCACCATGACCCAGGTGATCGCGCCCGCGACACCTGTGAGCAGGAGAAGCCCGGCGGTGCGGATGACGACGTCGTCCAGGGTCATCGGCTGCACCTGGGGCGGCGCACTCATCTGCCCGTACTGGCCGTATTCAGGGGCCATCTGGTGATTGTGCGCCTGGGACTGCAACATCCTGTTGAGTGCGGTGTTGTTACTCCGCATCGCGGGGAACCTCCTTGGGACTTTTAGAGACCCCAAGCGTACTGGCCGAAGACAACGACTGTGTAAAGATGTTGCCTGTGTCGCACCCGACGATGGGGGAGGTCGGGCTTCGGCGAAGCCTGGCCGATCAGCTCGGTCTGCTTGCCCACCAGGAATTCGACGTCTTCGGCGGCGCTCCTCGACCGACCCGATGCGCCGTATGCCCGGGCGGGGCCTCTCAGTGTCCTCTCAGCATCGTGGCCACCGTGTCGGCGCACCGCCCTCTATCGACCTTCATCGTCTCGTCACCGTGGGCCGCCATCACACCGATGGCGACGGTCAGGTGACGATTGCCTGTACCCGGAACGGGACTCGAACCCGCACGCCGTCATACGGCAATCGCTTTTAAGGCGATCGTGTCTCCCTTTTCACCACCCGGGCTTAAGGGGCCCCGGCTCTTTAGGGCCTGAAGACACCGTAGCCGCGATTATCGACGGCCAACGACAACCAATTCAGACATACAGCCCTTATGGGGCAATATTTTCGACATTAGTCGTATCTGCGACACAGCCATTGTCAACACATCAAGACTTTGATATAGCCCGTCTCACCGTGTCGGCGAGAACCGCCCGTCAACGGCGGTCGGCGGCGCAGCTGCGCGCTCCTGCCGGTACAGGGTGTCCCACACCTCGGCCGTCCGAGCCCGATTACGCGCCAAACGTTCGCCCGCCCGCCGGTGACGTTCGGCCAGTACGGCCGCCAGGACCGCCCATCCCGGAGCCCCCGCGGGAGGCGGAGGCACCACGACGGCACGCAGCTCCCGCTCCAGGCTCGCACCCAGCCGTGACCGCGCGGGCTCAGTGATGTCTCGATTGCGCGCCAGGAAATGCCGGACCGCCAAAGCCAACTCGTCGTCGACATCGGTCAAGTCGGCGGATCGACTCCACTCGGACATGCCCACCGGCATCAGGGGCGTCCAGGACCGGGTCGCAGGCGTCCGTTCCGAAATGACGAGCGTCCCGGCCATGAGATCGCCCATCCGTTTACCGGCGGGGTGGACCAACATGACCCCCAGAGCCACCAACCAGGTGAACCCCGGCATCAGAACACCGGGAAATTCGATCGCCAGAGCGCTGACACCACGGATGAGACTGTGGCGAAAACGGATGGGGCCACCGTCGTCACGAACCACTCGCAGCCCGAAAACCAGCTTTCCCGGAGACCGCCCTTTCGACAGCGTCTCGACGGTGACCGGAATACCGGGGAACACCACGAGATACAGCAATACCTGTAGGGCGGCGTTCAATGCCGAGTCGGTCAGTCCGGCCCCGGCCGCCCAGAGCAGCAGAACGTTGCCGAACAGAAGAACGATCCCACCGACGACGGCGAGGAGAGCAAGGTCGATAGAAAGAGCCAACGACCGTGACCCCAAGCGTGCCACGCGAACGTCCAGCTCCACCGCCTCACCGGAGACGAGCCGTCCCGAAACGTCCGGGGGTGCCGAGATGTCGGTCATGGCCCCAGTTTGCCGCATGAAAGCTCACCCGCATCGTCGCCCGGCTTGAAGGAAGTCGGTGACGAGCCGTCTTGCCCGGTTGGCATAGAGTCACCGGTGTGGACCTGGATGCCTACATCGCCGAACACGACGGTGAATGGCGACGGCTGGAGAAACTGACACGGACGTCGCGCCTGTCGGCCGACGAAACCGACGAGATGATGATGCTCTACCAACGGGCATCGACCCATCTGTCGGTGGTTCGGAGCACCATGCCCGACTCACTCCTGGTGACCCGCCTGTCCGGCCTCGTTCTTGCGGCCCGCGGCGCCATAACCGGGTCGCGCGGCTACGCCCGGCACCATTTCGTCCGGTTTTTCACTCACACATTCCCGGCGGCGATTTATGTGGCGTGGCGCTGGTGGGTGGGGACATCGGTGGCCTTCGTGACGATCACCGGGATATTGATCGCCTATGTGGCCACACACCCCGATGTTCAGTCGCAACTGTGGACTCAGAGCCAGATCGACCAGCTGGTCAACCACAGTTTCGAGGAGTACTACTCCGAATTCCAGAACCAGAACTTCGCCTTGCAGGTGTGGACCAACAACGCGCGTCTGGCCGCATTGGCCCTGGTGGGTGGCGCCATGATCCTGCCGACAGTGTGGGTTCTGTGGCAAAACGCGCTGAACATGGGACTTACCGGCGGTGTCATGGTCGGCAACGGCCGTGCCGACCTGTTTTTTGGACTGATCGCGCCCCACGGACTCCTCGAGATCGGGGCGTTTCTGTTGGCCGCCGGAGTGGGGTTGCGCATCGGCTGGTCGTGGATCGCGCCGGGGCCGGGCCTGACACGCAGTCAGTCGATCGCCCGTGCCGGCAGGTCTGGAATCGCCGTCGCGTTGGGCTTGGTCCTCGTACTGGCCGTCGCAGGCGCCATCGAGGGTTTCGTCACCCCGAACCTCCCGGCCCCTATTGCCGTGCCGATCGGGGTGGTGGCGCTGGGGGCTCTGGTCTTCTACACGGTCGCGCTGGGACGGCCGACGGTCCTGGCCGGCAACGTCGGGGATCTCGACGAGTTTCACCGAGAAACATTGCGACCCGGCACCTGAGCTGGCTTAACGCCGATTTAACCGGTGTAATTGTGATGCTCACCACATGCCTCGCCGCGCGACACGCGCCGACCACGCTTGCCACCTCGACAGACAACATCACCGTCACCGAACGACCACGCGAAGGGGACGATCGCTCCATAAGCGACTTGTTGTGCCTGTATACGGTCAAGTCGACCGGAAATCAGGAGGTTTCACGGGTCATGGATCCACACCGCGAGACAGAGACGATCCTGCGCCGTGCCGGCATGGATCTCCACCGTCGGCGGGCCGATGCCAAGCGGCTGGCAGAGGCGGCCGCGGCAATCAGCGGTGAATGGATTATGCCCAACCCGGTGCCGACTGAGGCACGGTCATAGGGATCCCGGCAGGCCGTCGTGAACGAACCAAGCGGCGGCCTGCTCATCCTTGGTGAGATTGAGTTGATGCCCAGGGCCGTGTTCGATTTTCGAGCACGGCCCTCACCATGCCCCGGCGGGCTCTCCGAACAGGCTACGGGCCGCCCGGGTGATACCCGGACGGCCCGTATCGATCACGCCGAATCGAACGTCATCAAGTCACAACAACTCAACCGGCGCCGAGTAGTGGCACGCCGACTGCGTCGGACCGGTATCGGTCTGCTGCAAGGTCGGCATTTCCACAATGCACGCCTGCTGTTCATCCTCGTCGAGTTCGGTGGCGAACTTCGGGCAGCGTGTGCGGAAGCGACAGCCCGACGGCGGTGTCACCGGACTGGGAACGTCGCCGGTCAACAGGATCCGCTTCCGAGTCCGCTCCTTGCGCGGATCGGGCAACGGCACCGCAGAAATCAACGACTGCGTGTACGGGTGCGACGCCGAGGCGAAGATCTCCGCGACCGTCCCGGTCTCGACGATCTTGCCCAGGTACATCACGGCCACACGGTCGGCGATGTGTCGCACCACCGACAGGTCGTGCGACACGAACAGGTACGACAGCCCCAGCTCCTCCTGGAGGTCCTCCAGGAGGTTGATGACACCGGCCTGAATCGACACGTCCAAGGCCGATACCGGCTCGTCCAGCACCAGGACCTTCGGGTTGAGCGCCAACGCACGAGCGATACCGATGCGCTGGCGCTGACCACCGGAGAACTCGTGCGGATAACGGTTCACGTGCTCGGGGTTGAGTCCCACGATCGCCATCAGATCCTTGACCCGCTGGCGGCCTCCACCGGCGAACAACCCGTGGACCCGCAACGGCTCGGCGATGATCTCGAAAATCGTCATCCGGGGGTCCATGGACGCGAACGGGTCCTGGAAGACGATCTGTATCTCCGAGCGGATCGGCCGCATCTGGTTGCGTGACAGCGTGGTCAACTCACGACCATCGTATTCGACGGTGCCCGAGGTCACCGGGATCAGCCCCAGCAGCAGGCGGGCCGTCGTGGACTTCCCACATCCGGATTCACCCACCAGCGCGAGAGTTTCGCCCGCCTTCAGGTCCAGCGACACGTCACACACCGCGTGAACGTCGCCGACCTTGCGCCGCAGCACACCCTTGGACCGCACCGGAAAGTGCTTCACCAGGTTCTTGGCCGACAGCACCACGTCGCCGTGGGTGGTTTCGGTGGTGGGAACGCCTTCGGTAACGGTCATTACGCCTCCTCCGCTTCAGCGGTGTCGGTCTTGTACACATCGCCCGCCTCGGCGTCGACAAGCTGTTCGTGGAAGTGGCACGCCGAAGAACGACCCGGTATCTCAAGCTGAAACAGCTCGGGCTCGGTTTCCCGACAGATGTCCTGGGAAATCGGGCAACGGGGTTCGAACGGACACCCCGGCGGAAGGTTCACCATGGACGGCGGTGTGCCCTTGATCGGCGTCAACCGGTGGCTTCGCGCCTCGTCCATGCGAGGAAGCGACCCCAACAGTCCCAGTGTGTACGGCATCCGCGGACTGTAGAAGAGGTCGTCCACAGGCGCCGTCTCCACCGGCTTGCCCGCATACATCACGAGCACACGTTCCACGTGACCGGCGATGACACCCAGGTCGTGGGTGATCAGCACCATCGCGGCGCCGGTCTCCTTCCGAGCCGACTCCAACGCCTCCATCACCTGCGCCTGCACCGTCACGTCCAGGGCGGTGGTGGGTTCGTCGGCGATGATCACGTCAGGCTGATTCGCCATGGCGATCGCGATGACCACACGTTGACGCATACCACCCGACATCTCGTGTGGATAGGAGTCGACGCGCTGTTTCGGGTTGGGAATACCGACGAGATCGAGAAGTTCGATCGCCTGTTCCCGCGCCCTTGCCTTACCGATCTTGTTGTGGACCAGCACCGCCTCGGCCAATTGTTTGCCGACGGTGTAGACCGGGTTCAGCGAGGTCAGCGGATCCTGAAAGATCATCGCGATCTTGTTGCCGCGGATCTTCGAGATTTCGGCGTCGTTGAGCCCCAAGAGACTCTGGCCGTTCAGACGTGCCGCGCCGTTGACGGTCGCGGTCCGAGGCAAGAGCCCCATGATCGCCATCGACGTCACCGACTTACCCGAACCGGATTCGCCGACGATCCCCAGGGATTCGCCGCGCCGAAGCCGGTAACTCACACCACGGACGGCACGGACCGGCCCGTCATCGCTGGAAAAGTCGACGGTGAGGTTGTCGACGTCGAGGATGACGTCGCTGTCGAGATCTTGTCTCGTTGCATCCATCTCAATCGTCATTTCCGCTCCATGGTCTGCCGTGGGTCGAAGGCGTCTCGCAATCCGTCACCGATGAAGTTGAAGGTCAAACAAATGGTGACCAGCATCAGGCCCGGGAAGTAGAACAGCCAGGGCTTGGTCATCGATGAACCCGCTCCGTCCGCCACCTGTGCACCCAACGAGGTGTCGGGGGCCTGGATACCGAAGCCGAGGAAGGACAGTCCGGATTCCGTCAAGATCGCCGCGACGATCGCCAACGTCGCCGACACCATGATGACGCCGGTGACGTTGGGCAGCAGGTGCCGGAAGACGATCCGTGTGTTGGACGCTCCGACGGCTCGTGCGGCCTCGATGAATTCCTGTTCTCGCAACGACAACACCTGGCCGCGGACAAGCCGCGCGGTACCGCCCCATGCGAGCAGACCGATCAACAACGCGATGTCCAACCAACTGACGGAGTCGATACCCACCGAAATGGCGGCCACGATGGCCAGGAACGGGATGACGAAGATGATGTCCAGAATACGCATCATGATCGCGTCGACCCAGCCACGGAACAGTCCCGCGACCGCGCCCCACACGGCACCGATGCCGATGTCGAGTATCGCCACGACGAGACCGATCTTCAAGGACTGTTGAGTCCCTCGAATGACCAGTCCCAGTACGTCCTGTGCCTTGCGGGTGGTTCCCAGGGGGTGGTCCGGGCTTGGCGCCTGCGCAATGGGAATGACGCCGGCCTGCGAACCGTGTCCCCACTTCCAGATATACGGACCGAGGAAGGCGATCAACAACAGGACGCCCAACAGGATCAGCGACCCCATGGCCAACCTGTGCCGAGTGAACCGGCGGGTCACCATCTGCAGCTGAGTGCGTTCCTTCGAGACCAGCCCTTCGACCGTCTCGGCGCTTTGTGTCTGCGTGGTGGTTTCACTCATAACGAATCCTCGGGTCAACGATGCCGTACAGCAGGTCGGAGATCAGAATGCCCAGGACCGTCAAAGCGCCCGAAACGATCAGGAAAGACTGAATCGCAAACGGGTCACGGTTGTTGAGCGCGTCAATGAAAAACCGTCCCAGCCCCTGCCACTCAAAAATGGTCTCGGTGATGACCGCACCGCCCAAGGACGCCAGGATCGCGACCGGTGCCAGGGTGGCCATCGGAATCAACGCGGTCCGTAGTGCGTGACGTCGCATGACCGTACGGTTGCGAAGACCTTTCGCCTTGGCGAGACGTACGTAGTCGGAATTCAACACGTCCAGCATCGCCGAACGCTGGAACCGGCTGGCCGCAGCATAACCGGACAACATCAGGACCAGGGTGGGAAGGATGAGGTGGGAAGCGATGTCCAGAACGTATTCGAAAGTCGAATACCCGGATATGTCGCCGGGGGTCACGGCGCCGTACGTGGCGAATGTATCGGTACCGGTGGCTTTGTTATAGGAAACCGCGGCGTTCTTTACCAACTGCGCCAACCAAAACACCGGCATCGACAACGCGACGAAGCCAATGAAGGTGAGGAAGTAGTCGACCTTCTTGTACTGTCGTACCGCGGAGATGACGCCGGTGATCATGGCCAGGCCGATCGCGAACAGCGAAGCGGCCAACACCAATCGCACGGTGATCATGAATCGTTTACCGATTTGGTCGTTGATGTCGTAACCGACACGTAGCGAGGGGCCGAACTCCCCCTTCAACAGTCCTATGTCGCCGTTGCCGCCGATGCCGGTCAACCACAACCAGTACCGTTCCGGGATCGACCGGTCGTAATAGTTGCGCTCTTTGAAAAGTTCGACCGACGCATCGATGGCCTCGGTGCCGGACCCGTCGGCCGCGGCGTTTTGTTCGAGCTGATTCCGATACGTGTTGATCGGATCGCTGGACACCTCCACGAGAGCGAAGGCGAACATCGACGCGATCAAAAGGATGGGGACCGCAATCAGCAACCGTCTAATTGTGTATGCAAGCAATGGATTCCGCCCTTATTGCTGGGATGGTGGGGCCCGCATCCGCGAACCCCACCATCGAACAGAAGGAATGCCTTCTCAGCTCAAGTCGACGTAACGTCGTTACTCGGCCTTGAGACCCCATTCCCCAATGTTGTAGAACGGACCAAGCTGGGTCGAACCGTTGGGCCGGATGTTCGCGACGTCTTCCGACATGGCGATCAAGCCGGGCGTGGTGACGACGGGCAGGATGGCGTACTCGGCGGCGACGAGCTTCGCAGCGTCGTTGGCGAGCTTTCCGGCCTCGTCGATGTCGACGGTCTGCATGACGGCCTCGGTGGCCTTGTCGATGTCCTCGCTGTTGATGCCCGCGTAGTTCGACGCGGACGACGAGTTCCAGTACTGGCTGGGAGCACCGGTGAACTGCGGCGAACCGATCCAACCGAACTCAACGATGTCGAACTTGCCCTCGGCCAGGGTGCTTCCCAGTGCGTCGGGGGCGTTCGGGTTGAGGTTGGCCGGGATGCCCAGCTCCTGCAGCGTGGACTGCAGCAGCGTCATGGTGATCTCGCGCATGGTGTTGCCTTCCAGCCACACCAGGCTCAGCGGGTCGATGTCCGAGCCGTCGGGCATCGTCAAGGTTTCATCGTCGTCGAGCTCGTAACCGGCGTCGGCCAGGATCTGCTTGGCGGCTTCGATGTCACCGGAACCCTGTCCCAGGTCGGAGATGACGTCCTCGTGGTACTCCGACGATTCGGGGAAGACGTGGTTGGTGCGCTTCTCCGCGTCGGTGATCGGGTTGTAGGTGGCGTCCAGGATCTGGTCCAGGCTGATGGCGGTGAAGATCGCCTTACGCACCTCGATGTCCGACAGGAACTCGTTCTTCAAGTTCATGTTGATGTGGTCCCACGCCGGGCGAGTCCCGATCGCGGAGACGACACCCGACAGGTCACCGGCCTGCTCGGCCACGTCCGGGTCCAGCGAGGCCGGCTCGGAGCCGTGGATCTCACCGTTCTCCAGGGCGGTCAGCATGGTGGGCTGCTCAGAGATGACGACCAGGTTGATGCGGTCCAGGGTCGGCTTGATCTCGCCGAACCATGCCTCGTTGGGAACCATCGAAACCGACACTCCGGTCTCGACACGATCGGTGTCCAACTTGTACGGACCAGCGGACCAGTACGGAATCTGGGTGTTGAACCATTCCGCGGCGTCGCCCATTTCGGCCGGGTCGTTCTGCCAGTCGAAGCCCTCTTCCGTCGCAATGTGCGAGGGGAGGCTGATCGGGACACCGAAGGACCATTCGGGGTCAAGGTATCCCTCGACGTAGGTGACCTCGATGCCACCGTCGACCTCGTCGATCGATTCGACGTTGTCGCCGTAGCTCACTGCGGCCGGGTCGCACTTTTTGTCACACAGATCGCTGTCGCTGGTGAGGCTGTTCCGGTGGAACAGGAAGTCGTCGAGGCTGCCGACCGGCGTGCCGTCGTCCCACACCGCTTCGGGTTTGATCTCGTAGCGGACCTTCATCGGGTCCTCTTCGATGAGCTCCGGCTCCTTGACAAGGAGGTCGGTGCTCCACTCCCAGGTGCCGTCCGGCAGGAAGTTTCCGGTCGGAATCGCAATACCCGAGGTCGCCTGAGTCAGGTACAGCGAGTTACCCGCGGCCGTGTTGCCGTTCCAGGCATCCCAACCCGAGGACATGGCCCAGGTCAGCTCGCCGCCCTCCTGGCGTTCGGCAGTGTTGCATTCATTGGGGTCGTCGACGCAGGCTTCCAGCCCACCGACGTTGGCACTGCCTTCGCCGGAACCGTCACCACCGGCGCAGGCGGTCAACGCCATTGCCGCGACCACGCCCGAAGCGAGAACCGCCGCAGGCTTTCTTCTCAATCGCATTTAAAAATGCTCCCTCTTACTCGATCGGCATCCGTCGATTGAGATAGCTTGGCACACGGACCTCGCCGAATGACCTCCCGACAATCAAACGCCGCCCATTCGTGATGACCTTGTTATTCGGCACTCGGCCACCTCACGCGATCAGTCGAACCGGGCCACCGAAACGGTTGAAATTCGGCGGAGACCGCCACAACCCGTTCCATAATGTGCCCATAGCGACAACGACGAGGTGAACATACGCCCTGGTACCCGGCCCGAGCCGACGTCCATCAACGACCGTTTACTTACTTGCCGCAGTCAACCAAGTGATTGAGACATCGCTGCGGACCGATTGAGAAAGCCGAATCCGGCGACGTGTGGCGCTTGTCGATCCCCTTGAATCCGAGTCGTTCTCATCGGGCCGGGACGCCTTACCCAATTCACGGCGACGGCCGGTGCGATGCGCCATCCATGTGCGCGCATCGCACCGGCCGTCGCCGGCTGGAATCAGTAGCGGTAATGGTCGGCCTTGTACGGGCCTTCCACCGGAATCCCCAGGTAGTCGGCCTGGTCCTTGGTCAACTCGGTCAGCTTGACACCCAATGCGTCCAAGTGCAGACGGGCCACCTTTTCATCCAACGCCTTGGGAAGGGTGTACACACCGATCGGGTATTCACCGGTCTTGGCGAACAGTTCGATCTGGGCCAGAACCTGGTTGGTGAAACTGTTGCTCATGACAAACGACGGGTGACCGGTCGCGTTGCCCAGGTTGAGAAGCCGCCCCTCGGACAACACGATGATGCTGCGACCCGACGGCAGCCGCCACTCGTGAACCTGCGGCTTGATCTCGGTCTTGACCACTCCGTCGACCTTCGCGAAACCGGCCATGTCGATCTCGTTGTCGAAGTGACCGATGTTGCCCACGATCGCCTGGTGCTTCATCTTCGTCATGTGGTCGGCCGTGATGACGTCCTTGCAACCGGTCGTGGTCACGAAGATGTCGGCGGTCTCCACGACGTCGTCCAACGTCGTGACCTGGTAGCCGTCCATGGCCGCCTGGAGAGCACAGATCGGGTCGACCTCGGTCACGATGACGCGTGCGCCCTGACCGCGCAGCGACTCCGCCGATCCCTTGCCCACGTCACCGTAGCCGCAAACGACCGCGACCTTCCCTCCGATGAGGACGTCGGTGGCCCGGTTGATGCCGTCCACGAGCGAATGGCGACACCCGTACTTGTTGTCGAACTTGCTCTTGGTCACCGAGTCGTTGACGTTGATCGCCGGGAACAGGAGCGAACCCTCACGGAACATCTCGTACAAGCGGTGTACACCGGTCGTGGTCTCTTCGGTGACACCCTTGATCTGGGCGGCCATGCGCACGAACTTTTCGGGGTCTTCGGCGAGAGTGCGCTGCAGCAGCGACAGCACGACCTCGAACTCTTCGCTATCGGCCGTCGACGGGTCCGGAACGGTTCCCGTCTTGCCGAACTCGGCTCCCTTGTGCACCAGGAGGGTGGCGTCTCCCCCGTCGTCGAGGATCATGTTCGGTTCCTCGTCGCCCCAGTCGAGGGCACGTTCGGTGCAGTCCCAGTACTCCTCGAGGGTCTCGCCCTTCC
>DXGR01000027.1 GCA_019113825.1 Candidatus Stackebrandtia excrementipullorum
CCTGACCCTCCATATCGGTCAACCGTCGCGCTCTCACCGGACCAGCCACACACGCCTCCAACACAGACACCGAACACAGTCGATCCCATGTTGACAGAAACCCGGCAAACGTTAACGGACACCGCACTAGACACCAAGATCAATACCAGAGGCCCCACCCATACCTCCACTAAGGGATCAAAGACAGCCTCTAAGACCCGACATACCGCCTGCCGATATCGACGGTCGGACTCAACCGCCCATCACACACGGTGACGGCACATATCATTCTCGGATGGTGAACTTCTCGGCGCGCGGTGGACGGTGAGGCGACCTCATGGAACACCCCTTCGGTGCAATGCTCTCCGGCGACCTACAGGTGGCCGCGATCATCATCGATGCCAACGCCCGAATCAGCTACTTCGGTGAGGCCGCCGAAAGTCTCACCGGCTTCAAGAGCAGCGAGATCGTGGGACGTCATATCAAGGTGCTCCTTCCCGACATCGTGCCCGACGAGGAAAACGACAAGCCGCCCGGAGAGTCCGAGACCTACCGAATCCGATGCGCCGACGGCAGCGCACGCACGGTCCTCACCTACCGTCATCCCATCCCGCAAACCAGCGGGCCACCGGCCACTCTCGTGTTGGGAATCGACGTCGCGGAAAGCTATGAAACCGAAATCAGTTTGGGTCTGCTCCACGCCTTCTTCAAACAGGCGACCTTCGGGTTCGTCATCCTTGACACGCAACTGCGATACGTCGCCGTCAACGAGGCACTCGCTCGCCTGAACCATCGTCCGGCCCTCGATCACATCGGCCGTCCTCTCAAGGAGGTCATCGATTCCACGGACATGACCGCCTATGAAGACATCCTGTGTCAGGTCCTCGAAACCGGTGATCCCGTGGTCAACATGCACATGCCGACGTTCCCCACCGCCGCACCTGGCAATCCGCACGTCATGGCGGTCTCGTGGTATCGCATCGTCGACGCCACCGGTCGGCCCATCGGCCTATGCGGAACCGTCATGGACGTCACCGAACGCGAACACGCCCTCCTCGACGCCAACCGCAGCCGCGACCGGCTCAATCTTCTCAGCGCGATCGGGGCTCAATTGGGGAGCACGCTCGACTACCGGGAAACCGCTCACGACCTTTCGCAGTTGCTCGTTCGCGAATACTGCGACCTCGTGACCGTCGACGTCATCCATGAAATCGTTTCCGGCGAGGAACCCAGTGACATCCTCGACGAGAACACCCTCGTATCGCGTATCGGTGGCGCCGCCCGAGAGACCTCCCCCGAAGCAGACGGCCTTCTCCACGTCGTCAGCCCCCGCCCTGCCTCCGAGAGCGCCGCATTCGCCCAGGTACTGATGACGAATCAGCCGCAGCTGCTGCTCAATCCCGATGCGGCCGACACGCCGTCGCTAGTGGAAACGTTCGAAAGGAAGTCCGCAACCGACCCGCTTGACATGACCTCGGTCCTTGTCGCTCCTCTACGAGCACGCGACACGACACTGGGGGCGCTCACCTGTGTCCGTTTCAGCGATCGCGACCCGTTCACCGCGGAGGACATCGTCCTCCTCAAGGAAATCGCCAATCGTGCCGCACTCAGCATCGACAACTCGCGGCTGTATCGCGATGAAAAACAGGCGGCTTTGACACTTCAACTCAGTTTGTTGCCGCAACGGCTACCCGAACTGTCCGAAGCACGTTTGACGTATCGCTATCAACCAAATCGCATCAACCTGCACGCAGGCGGCGACTGGTTCGACACCATCGTTCTTCCCGGCCGTCGCGTCGTCATGGTGGTCGGTGACGTCGCAGGCCACGGCATCCATTCGGCCGCCGCCATGGGGCATTACCGCACTGCCGTTCGAAGTCTGGCCTCCATCGGGCTCGACCCCGCAATGTTGCTGACACGGCTGAACGATCTGGCCCTGGACTTCAGCGGTGACGTCACCGCCACCTGTATCTACGCGGTCTACGATCCCGCCGAACACTGGTGCACCATCGCCAGTGCCGGCCACCTTCCGCCCGTGATAGCGCGACCCGACGACGGAGCTCGGGCGTTCGAGGTCCGTGGCGGCCCACTGCTGGGCGCGCTACCCGACGCCGAGTACCAGGAGACCTCACTGGCGACGCCGCCGGGCACACGACTACTTCTTTACAGTGACGGCCTCGTCGAAAGTCGTACCGCCGGCTTCGACCCCGGTATCGACAACCTTGTGCGACGCATGCGCTCCGAGCGTCCCGCAGGTGAACTTCTCGACCTGTTGATGACCGAGTCGCCGAGTACCGAAGACGACCGCACCGTCCTGTTGGCAGAGTTTCTTGGGCTCAACACCCGCCATCGGCATACGGCCTGATCAAGCACCACAGCACGCGTCACCCGACGGCTCCGCCTTGGGTACCCCGATGGTGGGCATGCCCAACGAAACACCGGCCAACTTCGGGCTGTTACCGGCTTCCCATGCGTCGCCGGCCATCGTGCGGCGATGCTCCAGCGGAAGGTCGTCGGCAATGAGGTGATGAGGGGCCGCCTGGGTCACCACGGTGGTAATGACGTCGCCGGGGCGCACATCCATGCCGGAGGCATCAAAGTGCACCAGGCGCCCGTCGCGCGCGCGACCGGACATGCGTCCGGTCGCGGAATCCTTCCGACCTTCGCCCGTCGCCACCAGAAGCTCGACCTCACGACCGACCTGCTCACGGTTCAACTCCCACGAGATCGCATCCTGGAGCTCCACGAGACGCCGATACCGGGCGGACACCACTTCCTTGGGAACCTGGTCGGCCATCGTCGCCGCGGGGGTACCGGGGCGAATCGAATACTGGAATGTGAAGGCGCCGCTGAACCTGGAACGGCGGACGACCTCCAGTGTCTCCTCAAAGTCCTCTTCGGTCTCGCCCGGAAAACCGACGATGATGTCGGTGGTGATCGCGGCATCCGGCATAGCCTGCCGGACCTTGTCCAGAATGCCGAGGAATCTGTCGGAACGGTACGAGCGGCGCATCGCCTTCAGAACACGGTCCGAGCCCGATTGCAGTGGCATGTGCAACTGATGGCACACATTCGGCGTCTCAGCCATCGCCTCTATCACATCGTCGGTGAAGTCCTTCGGATGCGGGCTGGTGAACCGAACCCGTTCCAAACCGTCGATCTGACCGCATGCCCGCAGGAGCTTGCCAAACGCCAGGCGATCGCCGAACTCGATCCCGTAGGAGTTCACGTTCTGCCCCAGCAGGGTGACCTCGCTGACCCCCTGGTCGACAAGTGCCTGCACCTCGGCCAACACGTCCCCGGGACGTCGGTCCTTCTCCTTACCACGCAGGCTCGGAACGATACAAAAGGTGCAGGTGTTGTTACACCCTACCGAAATCGAGACCCAACCGGCGTACGTCGACTCCCGCTTGGTCGGCAACGTCGACGGGAACACCTCCAAGGCTTCGAGAATCTCCACCTCGGCGGCGGCGTTGTGCCGTGCACGGTCCAACAGCGTGGGAAGGGAACCGATGTTGTGTGTCCCGAACACCACGTCCACCCACGGCGCCTTCGCGACGATGGCGCCTTGATCCTTCTGCGCCAGACATCCTCCAACGGCAATCTGCATGCCGGGATTGGCGGCTTTCACCGGCCTCAGGTGCCCCAGGTTTCCGTACAATCGGTTATCGGCGTTCTCACGGACGGCACACGTGTTGAACACCATGACATCCGGCTCACCGTCGCCGTCGGCGGCGACGTAGCCGGCATGCTCCAGGAGGCCGGAAATCCGCTCGGAATCGTGAACGTTCATCTGGCAGCCGTACGTCGTCACGCGGTAGGTACGCGGACGTTCTTGGGTAAGCACAGTGGTAGACATAGCGCGATCCAGCCTAACGCCGCCTGCGACGGCCTCCGATTCGCCCCGTGTGCAAACCAGCGTGCGAACAGCCACTGCGCCATCGGCACCAACGGGCCGGCCCACCGGGTCAAGCGACTGTTTGCGCGGCTGATGGCGACCACCGTGAACCACGCCGCACCCGCCGCGTCGCGTTCGACCGTGAACGCCTCCTCGCCCGCAACCGGATGGCCCGGCAGAGTGCCGTAACCGAATCCGACCCGGTTGGGTTCCTCGACGACCCACACCACACGGCAGGGTGCCTTGAGCGGCCCGATACGCGAGACCATCTCGGCGCCGACGGTCGCTCTGGAGGCCCCCGTCACCGGGCGCAGCCCGACGTTGCGGTGCATACGCCACGTCATCACGTTGTCGGCAGCCATGTCGAACCCTATGCTCAAGCGGGTCGTGTACCGCAGGATTCGGTACCCGGGGCGAGGTTCCAGCCCACGGGTGATGCCCACGTGCGGGTAATTGAAGTCCATCACGCAGACGGTAACCGGTCGATGGAACGGTGTCGCTACGGCTTCGGCGTACTTCTTGTGCACCGCGAATTCGCCCGTGGACGGCGCCCCTACACGATCCTTCAAACCCCGCCCCACCCGCATGCCGGACCACTACGATCGGCACGAACGCGACATAAGCACCGCCCGCCACACAATCCTTCCGGAGGAACCATGGCAGATCAGGCCCGAATCGGACACGGCGACACCAGCCTTGACCTTCCGGTGCGCTCCGCCACAGAGGGACCGTCCGGTTATGACGTCTCGGGGCTCCTCAGCACGACCGGCCATGTCACGCTCGACATCGGTTATGTCAACACCGCAGCCTGCGAGTCGACCATTACCTACATCGACGGTGAGGCCGGCATTCTCCGTTACCGCGGGTACCCCATCGAGCAACTCGCTCAACAGTCGACGTTCCTCGAAGTGTGTTATCTCCTCATCTACGGGGAGTTGCCGAACACGGCTCAGCTGGAAGCCTTCACACACCGACTCCGCATGCACACACTCGTCCATGAGGAAATGCGGCGGTTCTTCGACGGATTCCCACGCGACGCGCACCCCATGGCGGTTCTCTCCTCCGGCGTCAGCGCATTGTCCACCTTCTATCAGGACAGTCTCGACCCGTTCGACGACGAGCATGTCGAGGCTTCGACGATCAGACTCCTGGCGAAGGTCCCCACCATCGCGGCCTATGCGTATAAGAAGTCCATCGGGATGCCCGCCATGTACCCCGACAACTCATTGGCCTACGTCGAAAACTTCCTTCGCATGACGTTCGGCATGCCCACCACGCCCTACGAGGTTGACCCCTATATCGCCAAAGCCCTCGACCAGCTCTTCCTTCTTCACGCCGACCACGAACAGAACTGCTCGACGTCCACGGTGCGCATGGTCGGGTCCAGTCACGCCAATCTCTTCGCCTCCGTCTCGGCGGGCGTGAACGCCCTGTTCGGTCCTCTCCACGGCGGGGCCAACAGTGCGGTGCTCGACATGCTCGGCGACATCGCTCAAAGTGGCAGCGTCCCCGAGTTCGTCAAGCGAGTCAAAAACCGGGACGACAATGTTCGGCTCATGGGGTTCGGCCACCGGGTCTACAAGAACTACGACCCCCGCGCCGCCATCGTCAAACAAACCGCCCGCACGGTCATCGATCGCATGGGCTCGCCCGACCCGCTGCTTGACCTGGCCATGGAGCTGGAGGAAGTCGCGCTTTCCGACGATTACTTCGTCAGCCGCAAGCTTTACCCGAACGTCGACTTCTACACCGGGCTGATCTACAAGGCCATGGGATTCCCCACCCCCATGTTCACCGTTCTGTTCGCTCTCGGGCGGCTTCCGGGCTGGATCGCCCAATGGCGCGAAATGATCGCCGATCCCAGCACCAAGATCGGCCGCCCGCGTCAGGTGTACACCGGAGCCACTCAACGTGACTATGTGCCGCTGGACCAGCGCTAGGCTTGATCACCATGGAAATCCCGAGCCCGGCTCAAGACGTCGTCGCCGAGTATCAGCGGCGCATCGAGGACGCGCTACCCGGTTTCGTCGACTCGTTGCATCTAACCGGCTCGATCGCCATGTGCGCCTATCGTCACGGCCGTAGTGACATCGACTTCGTCACGGTCACCAAGGCGGCGCTCAACGGCTTCGACACGACGTCTTTGGCGAATATTCACGCCGCCATGCCCGAGATCCCCATGCTCGACGGCCTGTACGTCACGGCCGCTCAACTCTGCGACAACGGCATCGGCCACTTTATTCGCGCCACCGACGGTGAAGTCCACACGGTTCACGACCGCCTTCCGGTGATGACTCGCTACGAGCTCCACCACCACGCCGTGACCCTCAAGGGGCGGACACCACAAGCCCACGGCCTATGCGTGGACTCCAACGATGTCAACGAGTGGCTGCGCGACAATCTCAACGGATACTGGACTGATTATGCGGAACATCTACGCGGCGCGGTCCACGGTCGTGCACTCGAAGATCCCGTAAACCCTGAAGCCGTCACGTGGGCGGCCACGGGGCCTCAGCGGCTTCACTACACCCTGGCCACCGGTAGCGTGATCTCCAAACAAGAGGCTCTCGACTACGCCAAGCAACAGTTTCCGTGTACCGACACCGACCTTCTCGACCGCAGCCTGGGGTGGCGGGACGCGGGGACCGGAAGCTTTACCGTTTCCGATGCGTACAAGGCCGCCGATCACATCGACTCGGTCGTGGAGGCGAGCGTTTCTCTTGTCACGTGCGATGACGCGGAGGCGTGAACGTGGCCGCCGACGTCGGCGAGGTGCCGCGCGTCCTTACAGTCCCTCGGTGACGTCCGGGTCGATCTGCTCGACCAGCTCGGCCGACTCCGAATCGCGCTGTGCCAATGCCTCTTTCACCACGCCTACGGCGACACCGGCCGAATACCCCTTGCGTGCCAGCATGCCCACCAGGCGCCGAAAGACGGCCTCCGGCGGTACCGACCCCATGGACCGCAATCGCTTGACCACAAGTTCGCGCGCTGCTTCCCGCTCGCTGTCGTCGTCTACCTGTTCAAGCGCCTCATCGACGAGTTCGGTATCGACCCCCTTACGGCGCAGCTCGTTCGACAGGGCACGCCGTGACAGTTTTCTGCCCCTGTGACGACTGGCGACCCACGCCCGCGCGAATGCGGCGTCGTCGACCATCCCGACATCTCGGTATCGATCGAGCACCTCCCCGATGACGTCATCGGGGACCTCGCGTTTTGTCAGGGCCTCGGCCAACTCGATATAGGTGCGTGGGCGCACGGCGAGCAGGCGCAGGCAGATCTGCCGGGCCCGCTCGCCGTCATCACGTATTGAAGTCATGACCAGAGACTAAAAATCGACGGCGGCTTCTTCAGCAGGCACGTCGGAGACGTTCGCGGCGCCGACGCCCAGTTTCTCCTTGATCCTTTTCTCGATCTCATTGGCCAGATCCGGGTTCTCCCGAAGGAAGGCGCGCACCTTTTCCTTGCCCTGTCCGAGCTGATCGCCTTCGTAGGTGTACCAGGCCCCCGATTTACGAACGATGCCCTGCTCGACACCGACATCGATAAGCGAGCCTTCCCGGCTGATTCCCTGGCCGTACAGGATGTCGAACTCCGCTTGCCGGAACGGGCTGCTCACCTTGTTCTTGACGACTTTCACCCGGGTGCGGTTACCGACCGCCTCACCGGCGTCTTTCATCGTCTCAATCCGTCGAATGTCCAACCGCACAGACGCGTAGAACTTCAGGGCCCGCCCACCCGATGTGGTCTCCGGGCTACCGAACATGACGCCGACTTTTTCACGCAACTGGTTGATGAAGATTGCAGTGGTCCCAGAGTTGTTCAACCCACCTGTGATCTTCCGCAACGCCTGACTCATCAACCGGGCCTGCAAGCCGACGTGGCTGTCCCCCATTTCCCCTTCGATTTCGGCGCGCGGCACCAGTGCGGCCACCGAGTCGATGACGATGAGGTCGACCGCACCGGAACGCACCAACATGTCGGTGATTTCCAAAGCCTGTTCACCGGTGTCGGGTTGCGACACGAGCAGAGCGTCGGTATCAACCCCCAGAGCCTTCGCGTAGTCCGGGTCAAGTGCGTGTTCGGCGTCCACGATCGCCACAATGCCGCCTTCGTTCTGCGCATTCGCTATGGCGTGCAGCGCAAGTGTGGTCTTTCCGGAGGACTCGGGCCCGTAAATCTCTATGATTCGGCCGCGGGGAAGCCCGCCGATGCCCAACGCCACATCCAACGCGATCGATCCGGTCGGAATGGCACGGATGTCGGATTTAGGTCGATCCCCCAGGCGCATGACGGCGCCTTTTCCGAACTGTTTGTCGATCTGGGCCAGCGCGAGATCCAGCGCCTTGGCCTTGTCCGGTGCGGCCATTCCCGCCCCTCCCGTGGTGGTCTTTTTGCTGGGTGTTTTAGCCATGCCGATTACGGTAGACCTCAGGTGTGACAGCCGGTGCACGTGTCACCCCGCCTGCCCGAACACGACCCTACCCGAACTAACGTTCGAATAATCCCAAAGGTTACGAGATCAGCGGCGAATCCTTGCCGGGACACGGTCACCGTAGGCGGCGCAGACGGCGATCCACACGTATTTGGCGTCGGTGTCCTTCAACGCCTCGTTGACGGTCCGTCCCCCCAACTGCGGCAGTACCTGGTCCTCGGCCACACTCGAGGAGTACGCCTCGCCGAAGGTTTCGCGCATGTTCTCCCAAAAGTCGGTCAGTCGCATGCCTGTCCTTTCAAAGTCGGTGAACGTTGTGCGGCCGACGAGAGCGCAGCACCAGGACGGTGACGGGAAGCACGGCCGTTGCCGCCAGGAGCGCCAGCATCGGGTAGCCGCCGTATTCAACGACAAAACCGGAAGCGGCTCCGGCAAAGGCTCCCGCCACTCCCATGGTCACATCCGACAACCCCTGAACACCGGGACGTTCATGCGACTCGACCGCTCCGGTCAACATCGCCGAGCCGGCGACCATCGTGCACGACCACCCCAGGCCGAGCAGGAGAAGCCCGACCGCCAGTTGCACGTGGTGGTGACCCGCCGTGCCCGCGGTGACACACGCGGCGATAAGAAGCACTATGCCGGTGAGGATAACGGGGCGTTGCCCCCACTTGTCGGACAAAAGACCGGCGACCGGCGACAACGCGTACATGCCTGCGATGTGCAAGCTCAAAACGACACCGACAACGGAGGTGACCTGATCAAGATCGTGCATGCCGTGTTTGATGTGAATGGGGGTCATGGCCATGACGGCCACCATGACCAGGTGTCCTACCGCAACCGCGATAATGCCCAGCCGTGCTTCGGCATTGGCTCGCGCGACGCGAAGACCGCCGGTGACACTGGCTTTCGGATGTCCGTCGTCACGGCCCTGGGAAACGCCGAGTGGGTCCGGCCTCAGGAATACCCACAATAGAATGGCGGCCACGGTGAAACCGGTGGCGCTGGCGACAAACGGTCCCGCATACCGTGGGCTCGCGATCTGTTCCTGCATCAGATTGTCGGCCAACGGGGCCAGGCTCGGACCGGTGACCGCGCCTATGGTCGTGGCCCACACTATGACGGACAACTGACGTGCACGTTTGGACGGAAGAGCCAGGTCGGTCGCGGCATAACGGGCCTGCAGGTTGGCTGCGGTGCCGCCCCCCAACAAGAACATGCCCACAAAGGCCAAAGGCGCTGACCGGGCGTAGAGGGCGACGGTGACAAGCAACGCGCCCACGATGCCGCAGCCGTACGCCAGGACCAGGCCGTGTCGACGGCCCCACAGTCCCGTGACGCGAACCACGGGGACGGCGATGAGCGCTCCACCGATCACCGCGCTGCTTTGTCCGAGGCCTGCAAGAGCGGACGTACGGGTGAGGTCTTCAAGGAGCAGAGCACCGACGGCGATCCCCACGGCCATACCGACTCCGCCGAGAATCTGCGTGACGAACAGGAGGCCGACGGTGCGTCGCTGAAGCCCGGCACGGTCGACGGTGGGGACGGTCACGTGGTTTCCTCAGGTCAGACGACACGGGGGGCCGAAGCGGGGACGGAGGCGACGATACCCGCGATCCGCTCGATCTGATCGTCGGGCAGCGTTGCGACCGTGATACGGATCGCGGGAGGACTGTCCCTCCTGAAGTGGGTGCCGGGCGTAACGGCGTAGCCGTGATCGCGCAGAGTCGTGACCACCGTGATTTCATCGGCTACGGGAATCCATACGTTCAACCCGCTGCGCCCGTGTGCCGGCACGCCGTGATCGGCCAGGGCGGCGATGAGTGCTCGCTGTTTGTCGGCGTATCGCCGGGAGGCGTTTCGGATGACGGCATTGGTGTCGGGATCGTCCATGAGGGCGGCGACCGTCTGCTGCAGGATCGTGGAAACCCAGCCGGCTCCGATACGCATACGTCCCTCCAACCGTGCGATGGTGGCCTCGTCACCGACGGCGACCGCCAAGCGTAGATCCGGTCCATAAGGTTTCGACACCGAGCGCAGAAAAATCCAGCGATCGGTGGTGGCCACAACAGGGTGGAGTCGGTCGGTGGCCAACTCTCCCCAATGGTCGTCTTCGATGACGAGCACCTCACGGTGCCGCATCAGCGTTTCACGTAGACGCACTGCGCGTTGGGCGGTGATCACGGCACCGGTTGGATTCTGTGCACGGCTTGTGACGATGACGGCTCCGACTCCGGCCGCAAGTGCACCTTCGAGACCTTCGGTGGTCGGGCCGTCGTCGTCGACCGGCATCGGTACGGGGTGCAGCCCGTGGGCGGCGACGAGATCGCGCAGGTTCGGCCAGGTCGGGTCTTCGACTCCGACCGCGTCTCCGGCACCGAGATGGGCTGCGAGCGTCCTGTCAATCCCGTCAAGGGCTCCACCGGTAACGGTCATATTCCCGACGACGTGTTCTCGCTCCAGACGATGCGCGGCCATCTCCAGCAGCCGTGGGAGCGGCCCGCCGCCGGAGTAGCCGCCCGGGGCGGGGTCCACGCGCGCCAACGCGTTCCGTAGTGGCGGCAGGAGCGCGGTATCGGGTTCTCCACTGGACAGGTCGAGCAACCCGGGAGGCAACCGACTCGACGGTCGCACCGCGACCGGCGGGCGATGCCGAATGCGGGTCCCATGCCGCCCCGCCGTCTCGACGACGCCGCGCTGACGAAGCGATCGATAGGCGACCGCGACCGTAGCCGGGGACACCGCCAGATCGACGGCGAGGCGACGGATGGGCGGGAGGCTTTCACCCGGCGCGAAACGCCCCGAGCGCACACCGGTTTCCACGCTGGCCGCTATATCGGCGGCGGTGCCGCCACTGATCTGATATTGTTCCACCACAATTTCAATATTGTACTAGCACAATAATTCGAGATGGCTGGAGCCTCGATGAAGTTCACCCCCACAGACCGGACCACGTCATTGCGGAACCCCGGAAAGCTGCTGTACGACAAAGACATCGCGTATCGGATCTTGGACGAGGCATACGTCTGCCATGTGGGTTACATCGCCAACGGAGTCCCCCGTGTGCTCCCCACGGCGCACGTCCGCGTCGGCGACGTTCTGTACCTGCACGGATCAACCGGCAGCCGGGCGCTACTGAACGCGCGCGACGGAGGCGTCGACGTCTGTGTGGAAGTCACACTCCTGGACGGCCTGGTGTATTCACGCAGCTGGTTCCATCATTCGGTCAACTACCGCTGTGTCATTGTCCACGGCCGCGCCGAACCGGTACAGGACGAGCGCGAGAAGTGGCGGGCGCTGGAGATGCTGGTGGACACCTACGGCACCGGACGTTCCCGAGATTCGCGAGAACCGACGGATAAGGAGCTGGCACAAACCGGTGTACTCGCGCTACCCCTCACCGAGGTGTCGGTCAAAACCAGACAGGGCCCGCCCAACGAGGACCCGGCCGACGTCGACCTGGCGTACTGGGCCGGCGAAGTTCCCTTGACAACCGTTGTCGGCGCCGCGATACCCGACGAAGGCGTGTCGGTGCCGACACCTTCGTATACACGGGCGAAAACGTGACCGACTTCACGGCCACCCCCGTGAGACGCCATGGCCGTCACCGCCGCCCCGGTGTGACACTCGGAGCGGTGTGGCGATCGAAGGGACGTGAGCGATCGTGTTCGGAGTTACCGACATATGGGCGTACGTGCTTGCCACCGTCCTGGTGATTCTGCTCCCCGGCCCCAACTCTCTGTACGTGTTGTCCGTCGCGGCCAGGCGCGGAGTGCGCTCCGGCTACCAGGCGGCCACAGCGGTTTTTCTGGGTGACACGATCCTGATGCTCGCCTCGGCGGCCGGCGTGGCTTCAGTGCTTCGCGCCTCTCCCGTGTTGTACGACATCGTTCGTTATGCGGGTGCCGGTTACCTCGCTTATCTGGGTGTCGCGCTATTGCACGGCGCGGTGCAATCATGGCGTCGTCGGCACGAGGTCGTCGAACAGGTTTCCACGGCCCCGATATCCGATCGGGAACGACCGTTCCGGCGGGCGTTGGTGGCCAGCCTGCTCAACCCCAAGGCGATCCTGTTCTTCGTTGCATTCTTTGTCCAGTTCGTCGACCCCGCCTACCCGTACCCGGCGCTGAGCTTTCTCGTGTTGGCTGTGATCGTGCAACTGTGCAGTCTTACCTATCTCACGTTGTTGATCTTCGGCGGTAACGCGTTGGCTGCGGCGTTTCGCCGACGGAAGCGGCTGGCGGCCTTGGGAACCGGCACCGTGGGAGCGGTCATGGTGGGTTTCGCGGCAAGATTGTCGATCGGAATGTGACGGGGTGGAACCGGTTTGGTGACGACTCCTACCATTACTGGCGATGAGATGTGCGATGACGTCGGGTGCGTGGCGTACGGGCATGTGGCGCCGAGGTCTCCTCTGCGCGGGGCTTGCGGTGGCGGTAGCAACCCTTTTGGCCTTGCACCGATTCGTTCCCAACACCGTCGGAAATCTCGGCAGTCTGGTCGAAACGTTCCTACCGTGGTTGGGCTGGACGCTGCCTCCATTGACGTTGTGGGCACTATTGCGACGCTCGGCCTCTGCCGCGGTGGCGCTGGCCATGCCGCTGATCCTGTGGCTGTCGATGTTCGCCGGGCTCCTACCGGATAAGTACCAGGGCGACGGACACCTGCGGGTACTGACACACAATGTGGATGCCGACAACCTCGATGTCGAGGGCACCGCATCGATTCTGTCGACCGCCGATGCCGACATCGTGGCCTTGGAGGAACTCAACACATCGGGGCAGGCCGCCTACCGTACAAGCCTGGCCGACGCCTATCCGTTTCATGTGGTGCACGGGACAGTCGGGCTGTGGTCGAAACACCCGATCGTCGATTCAACGGCCGTAGACATCGAGATCGGTTGGACACGGGCCATGAGGGCGCTCGTGGACGCACCCGAAGGACGCATAGCCGTGTTCGTGGCGCATCTGGCATCGGTCCGTGTGGGAACCGACGGTTTCACCTCTTCACAGCGTGACTCCACCGCACAGGCTCTGGGTTCGGCCATCGCCGCCGAGGAGTCGGAGAGGGTCGTCCTCCTCGGAGACCTGAACGGCACCGCACAAGACCGGAGTCTCGCCCCCATCACCTACCAACTGGAGTCGACACAGGCGCTGGCCGGTGCGGGTTTCGGATTCAGCTGGCCCGCAGGGTTCCCGATGGCACGGATCGACCACATCTTGGTGCGCGGTGTAACCGCGACGAGCTCATGGCAGCTTGAACGTACCGGCAGCGACCACCTGCCCGTCGCCGCCGACCTTCGCTACTGAACGGCACACGTCGTCAACCCGACAAGGACGCCCGGCCGGTTCCGTTTCGGTTTGTCGGCGACGCGACGAACGTCGAAACACAAAGCGTCGGGATCGTCGCGGATCCCGACCGACGGTGTCGACGATCAACGCCGATGCGTCGTACCGGCGAGGCAGGATTGGCAGCATGACCGGTGACGCGTTGGCGCTGTTTACACCGGCGACCCGCACGTGGTTCGCCGAAACCTTCGACCGCCCCACGACGGCGCAGACCGTAACCTGGCGAGCCGTCGCCGCCGGTGATCACACACTGGTGGTCGCGCCCACCGGGTCCGGAAAGACTCTGGCCGCATTCCTGTGGTCGTTGGATCGTCTGGCCCACACGGCGCGCCCGACGGAGCCCATGAAGCGGTGCCGTGTGCTGTATGTAAGCCCACTCAAGGCACTGGCCTACGACGTAGAACGCAACCTGGAAAAGCCGCTCGCCGGCATCTCGCAAGCGGCTCGGACACTCGGTGTGGAACCGCCACAGGTGTCGGTTTCCATGCGTACCGGTGACACCACGCCGCAGGAACGAAGAAGGTTCGCCCGTTCACCGTCGGACATCCTCATCACAACGCCGGAATCGCTTTACCTGCTGTTGACGTCCAGGGCGCGCGACGCGTTGAGAGGCGTGGAGGCGGTCATCGTCGACGAGGTCCACGCGGTCGCGGCGACCAAACGTGGTGCGCACCTGGCGTTGTCGCTGGAACGGTTGGATGCACTGCTTCCGTCCCCCGCACAACGCATCGGGTTGTCGGCCACGGTTCGTCCCGTCGACGCAACCGCCGCCTTTCTGGGTGGTGACCGGCCTGTGACGGTAGTGCGGCCACCGGCGGAGAAGACGCTCGAGGTGAACGTCGAGGTCACAGTGCCCGACCTTGCGAAGATCGACGACGTCGACGATACGGGGCAACCCTCGGTCTGGCCGTCGATCACGCGGCGACTCGTGGACGTGATCACAGCCAACCGGTCGACGATCGTTTTCGCCAACTCACGGCTCATGGCCGAGCGTCTGTGCGCGCGCATCAACGAACTGGCCGGACAGACTCCTCTGCCGGGCCGCTCGACACCGGCAAAGATCATGGCGCAGTCCGCGGTGAGTGCAGGGTCCCCGTCGGTCTTGGCGCGTGCACACCACGGTTCCATGTCTCGCGAGGAACGGCTGCTGGTCGAGGAGGCGCTGAAGTCGGGTGAGCTGTCAGCCGTGGTGGCGACGTCCAGCCTCGAGTTGGGCATCGACATGGGAGCGGTCGACATGGTGGTACAGATCGGCGCCCCGCCCAGCGTCGCAGCGGGTATGCAGCGCGTAGGTCGTGCCGGTCACCAGGTGGGCGCGGTCTCTCGCGGCATCGTTCTCCCCACCCATCGTGGAGACCTGGTGGCGGCCGCCGTCACAGGAAGACGCATGGTCGCCGGAGAGCTGGAGGCGATGAGACCGCCTCGTAATCCCGTCGACGTGCTCGCCCAGCACATCGTTGCCATGGTCGCCATGGACGACTGGTCGGTCCAGTCTTTGTCCGCAGTGATTCACCGAGCCGCTCCCTTCTCTCGTCTGAGTGACCAGGCGTTGCGCGCGGTGTTGGACATGTTGTCGGGACGGTATCCGTCCACGGAGTTTTCCGGGCTACGACCAAAACTCGTATGGGACCGGTTGAACGATCGATTGAGTGCCCGCCCGGATGCCCAACGGGTGGCGGTACAGAACGCCGGAACGATCCCCGATCGTGGCCTGTATGGAGTCTTTTTGACCGGCGGCGGTCGCGGTTCACGCGTCGGTGAACTTGACGAAGAGATGGTGTACGAGTCCCGGATCGGCGACGTATTCGTCTTGGGCGCCACATCGTGGCGTATCGACGAGATCACACCGGACCGCGTCCTGGTGTCTCCGGCACCGGGACAAGCCGCACGGATGCCGTTTTGGAAGGGCGACGACATGGGCCGCCCGGCCGAACTGGGTGAGGCCATCGGCAAGGCGTTGCGGACCCTTGACTCCGATAAACCGGATGGAGTGAATCGTGAGGCCAACGACAACCTCGCGTCCTATATAGCCGCTCAGCGCCGACACAGCGGGGTCGTGGTCGACGACCGAACAATTGTGGTGGAGCGTTTTCGGGACGAGTTGGGCGATTGGCGCCTGGTGGTCCACTGCGTCCTGGGCGCGCGGGTAAACCGGCCGTGGGGCTTGGCTATCGCCGCTCGACTCCGCGACCGGTACGGCATCGACGGACACGTGATGGCCACCGACGACGGGATCGTCGCACGTCTACCCGAGATGGAGGACCCGCCCGACGCCGATTCGATGGTCTTCGACACCGAGGAGATACGGCGGGTCGTCACCGAGGAACTACCCGGGTCGGCGTTGTTTGCCGGACGGTTCCGGGAGTGTGCCGCGCGTGCCCTTCTACTGCCCCGACGCGCGGTCAATCGTCGGCAACCGCTGTGGCAGCAACGCCACCGCGCCGGGCAACTGTTCGCTGCCGCTCGTCGCTTCGACGAGTTCCCCATCACCGCCGAGGCCGCCAGAGAATGTTTGGAAGAGTATTTCGACATGGCGGCTTTGACCGCGCTCATGGAGTCGGTGCGGCTTGGGCGGATCACCGTGGTGGCCACGCCGGTCGAATCGGCGTCGCCCTTCGCCCACACGCTCATGTCCTCCTATGTAGCAGCCAACGTGTACGGCGAGGATCAGCCGCTGGCCGAACGGCGAGCGGCCGCGTTGAACTCCGGCCTGCTGGAGGACCTGCTCGGCGATGGGGAGCTGCCCCTGGACCCGCAGGTCGTGGCCGCGGTATCCGATTGGTTGCAGTGGCGTGACGGTCGCGGACTGTCCGGTCCGGAGGACGCCACTGAGTTGCTGCGCGTTCTCGGTGACCTGGCTCCCGGTTCCCTGAGGGATAGAGGCATCGACGCCGCCGCATTGTCGGACCTGATCGAAGCGGGGCGCGCCATCGCCGTCACCGTCGCCGACGAAGACCGGTTGATTCTGGCCGAAGACGCGGGACGTTACCGGCACGGCCTCGGCACGGTTCTCCCCGACAAACTCGCACCTGAACTGTCGGTTGCCCCCTCTCGTCCCCTGGACGACCTCGTCGCGAGATACGCACGCACCCACCCGCCCTTCACCACCGCCGAATGCGCTCGTCGCTTCGGGACCGAGATACAGCTGGTGGAGAACGCACTGCATCGGCTGGACGCCGACGGCACGGTTCAACACGGAAGGTTCACCGCTCCCGAGCTTCAATGGTGTTCGACCGATGTACTTCGGTTGTTGCGGCGCCGAACCCTGGCTGCGCTGCGTGCAGAGATCGCGCCGGTGGCAAGGTCCAGGTACACGACGTTTCTGGCCGCATGGCAATCCATCGGCGGGCGTGGCACCGGAGTCGACGCGCTGGCCGACGTCATGGAACGGCTGCACGGTGGTGAACTCGTCGCCTCTGAGGTGGAAGACGTGATACTGCGAGCACGCCTGGCCGGCTACTCGCCCGCCTGGTTGGACGAGTTGACCGCTTCGGGCGAATTGTTGTGGGCGGGTTCCGGCCGTCTGTCGAGCGGCGACGGCCGCGTCCGTTTCGCCTTCGCGGACAGCGCGGCGCTGCTGTTGCCGGTGCCCGACGCCAAGGCCATCACCGGCGACGTTCATCGGCTGCTGTTGGAGCATTTGACGCAGGCGCGGCTTTTCCGCGACCTGGCGGACGAGTTGGGCGGTGTCGCCGATTCCGAGGAAATACTTGGGTCGTTGTGGGACCTGGTGTGGGGAGGTTGGGTTTCCAACGACACCATTGCCCCGCTGCGTGGCCTCCTGCGAGGAGGGGCGACGCGGCCACGACCCGTTTCCCGCCGCACTCGCATGACACGAAGGCCTTCTCCGCCTCATGCGGGAGGGCGCTGGTATCGACTGCCTCCAGTCGACACCGATCCGACGAAACGATTGGCCGCCGCCTCGGCAAGCCTGCTGGACAGGCACGGCATCGTCGTCAGAGGTTCGGTGGGCGGCCACGCGGGCGGCTTCGCGGGCCTGTACCCGGTGCTTTCGGCGATGGAGGAGAAAGGCGGAGTTCGGCGCGGATATTTTGTGCAAGGTTTGGGGGCGGCCCAATTCGCCGACGCGACCGCCGTGGATCGGCTGCGTTCGCATGAACACGACACGACCGTTGTCCTGTCCGCCACAGACCCCGCCAATCCCTTCGGCGCGGGACTGCCCTGGCCGATGGTGTCCGGTCACCGTCCGGGACGCAGGCCCGGAGCTCTCGTCGTGATCGACCGCGGAGAGCTGGTGTGGTTCGTGGAACGTGGAGGCCGGTCGCTGCTGTCGTTTACGGACAACGGCGAAGCGGTGCACGCAGCCGCAGAGGCATTGTCACGGGCCGTGAAACGGTACGGGCTGTCGAGACTGACAATCGAACAGGTCAACGCCGAACCCGTCCACACGACACCGATCGCGAAAATATTGGAGCAGGCGGGTTTCAGGGTCACGCCCAAAGGGCTGCGCCCGATGTCGTGATTACAGTCGACCACATGCGCGTGGAGCTACGACCGATCACCCCCGGCGACTGGCGAGCACTACACCTGTGGGGCGGCGACGAACGGGCGTGTCGATACCAGTCGTGGGGACCCAACACACCCGACCGGTCACGCGAATTCACCGCCGAAGCGGCAGCGGCCTGGCAGGCGACTCCGATCCGTCGCAGAGTCTACGTCGCAACGGTTGAAGGCGATGTGATCGGTTCGGGCGAGCTACGCATCCACAGCGAACGCCATCGGTAGGGCGAGATTCAATACATCGTCAACCCACGGTGGTGGGGACGCGGCGTGGCTACCCAGGTGGGGCGACGGCTGCTGCACGTCGCGTTCATTCAACTGGACCTGCACCGAGTCTTCGCTACCTGTGATCCACGCAATATCGGATCCCAACGGGTTCTCACCAAATTGGGCATGACGGTCGAGGGGACGTTGCGGCACACCATGAAACTTTCAGACGGGTGGCGTGACTCCACGGTGTGCGGTGTACTACGCGACGAGTGGCCTTCGGGCCACGACACCGAGTGAAAACCTCGCCTGTGTGGAAGGGTTGGTCGACATGCGTATCGAGTGTGTACACGGTGACATCACCGAACAAAACGTCGACGCGATCGTCAACGCGGCCAACTCGTCGTTGCTGGGCGGCGGCGGTGTCGACGGCGCGGTCCACCGCAAGGGTGGCGATCGGATCCTGGCCGAATGCCGCAGGCTTCGCAAGAACGAGTACGAGCACGGGCTGCCCACCGGCCAAGCAGTGGCGACCACTGCGGGTGACCTGCCCGCACGATGGGTTGTTCACACCGTCGGCCCCGTCCATTCCGAATCCGAAGACCGAACCGATCTGCTCAGATCCTGCTACCACAACTGCCTCGCCGTCGCCGACGACCTGGGAGCCGCCTTCGTCGCCTTCCCACTGATATCCGCAGGCGTGTACGGATGGCCGGTTGAGGATGCCATCGATCAGGCGTTGCAGACGATCAACACCACCCAAACCTCTGTAGCCCTCTGTCGGCTTGTCCTGTTCACCAAGGAGACTCACCGATTGGCACAGGACCGTCTGATACGGCTGTGACCGAAAGCGGCGTGTGATCGGCGCTGACAACTGCTATCGTTTGAAACATGTGGATGATCTGAGCGCAACATGCGTATTTCCTGGCGGTCGACCAGGGATATTACACGACTTGCCAAACCTCCCGGGCGTATCCGGTGACGGTCACGCGCCCGATCCAGTCTCACTAAGGAGACCCCACACCATGACAGAATCACATGATCACCAGGTTGCGCCCGAAGCGACCGAGGACGAAGCCCCGGAACCACTGAATCGCGCCGAGCGACGTGCCGCAAAACGCAACAAGGGCAAGAACAAGACCAAGGGCATCGTCCACGGCGTGCGAGGCCAGGCCTTCACACCCAAAGACCTCAAGGTTGCCGGGCATAAGGAGTTCACCAACCGTAAGAGCGGTTGAGTTCCCCTAGCCGACGGACGTCTGACGGCCACCGTTTTCGCACCCACCGTTCCCGTCCACGGGACGGTGGGTGTTTCTCGTGTGAGGAGAAAGTTTGTCCGACGAGGGCTTCGACTGGGCGGCGGAAGCTGCACACCTGGTCGCCAATGCACAAAACGACGCCGAGTTCTACGACATCATGGCCGCAGAACTGGTGCGCGACACCGATGACATCGTGATCGACTTCGGCTGTGGCGGCGCGGGCATGGCGGTCGCCATGCGGCGACGATCCCGCAAGATCAACCCGTCGTTGCGCGTCGTCGGTCTCGATGCGCACCACGAGGTCTACGCCGAGGCCGCGGCCGACCACCCCGACATCTCGTTCGCAGTCGCATCCTTTGAGGACTCTAGTGATGAGATTCGGCGGCGGGCGGGGGGCGCCGCCGACCTCATCTGGGCGCGTGGATCACTGCATCACGCCGATGACGAACAGTCTGCGCTACGCACACTCGCCGACGTACTGAAATCCGGCGGCACCCTGGCGGTGGCCGAAGGCGGAACCACCGTGGCGCATCTTCCCGATCATCTGGGTATCGGCGAACCCGGAATTCACCACCGACTGGCAGCGGCCATGCACCAAAACTATCGCCGTTTGATGGCCGACGCCACGCCGATGCCGTACGGCTGGCCCATCGGATTGCGCAACGCGGGGCTGATCCGAATTCACACTCGCAACGTCTTGTTCGACAAGCCGGCGCCACTGGAGGGCGCCGATATGGACCACGTCCTCCGCAAGTACGCAAAACAAGTCGAATGGGCGGAAGATTTCCTGGAGCCGGACGACCTGTCGGCCTGGCGACAACTGTTGAACCCCGAGGACCCTGCGTGGTTGGGGGCACGTGACGACCTGTTCTGGCTCGCCGCCCTCAGTGTCCACATGGGCGTTAAACCGACGGAGTTACCGCCTTTGCGCATGAGGACGGCACCGACTAATCGGTCGCCCGTCTCCGCCGAGCCAGGCGCTTTCGGGCATTATAATCACGCATACGCTGCGGGTAGCCGACCTTCGCCACCTCGTAGACCGGCATACGAAGCCGATCCCCCAACCGGAAAGCCGCAGCGGCACCGTCGACACGGCGACGTGTCCACTCACCGTCGTGGGCGATGAGGATGACCGTGGTCTCGGTCACCGTCGTGCGTGGCTCCACAAAGGCTTCCACGCCGGTACGTGTGGCGTGGAACTCTTCCAGGTGCTTGGTGTCGTATTTTTGGGCACCTCGGTCGAAGGTGGCCCGCTTTTTTCGTCGAAACCAGGACAACGGTGGCCCCCTTTCACCGGGGTCGGATCCCGCAAGTTTACGACGACAACAATATACGTCGATGTGTCCGGCGGCACAGGGGCGCGAACGTGCACGCTGAGTTCGGGCGAGGTTGAATGGTGGTGCGCACGCAAGCTAAGGGTCTGGCCACAAACCGGCCCCGGCAAGTGCGAGGATGACCCTTGACTGTCGACAAGAATGACATGGGAGTTTTCGTGAGCGACCCGAACCAGGGCTACGACGTAGTGATCCTTGGCAGCGGTAGCGCCGGTTACGCCTGCGCGTTGCGCGCCGCGCAGCTGGATCTATCGGTAGCCATCATTGAAAAGGACAAGCTGGGCGGCACCTGCCTGCACACCGGCTGCATCCCCACCAAGGCGCTACTGCACGCCGGTGAGGTTGCCGACTCCACCCGGGAGGCGGCACAGTTCGGTGTCAAGGCCGAGTTCTCCGGCGTGGACATGCCCGCGGTCAACAAGTACAAGGACGGCGTCGTCGCCAAGCTGTACAAAGGCCTGCAAGGCATGTTCAAGGCGAACAAGGCAATCACGTTCATCAACGGAAACGGCAAACTGACCGGCCGCAACACCGTCGACGTCGACGGCAAGCAGATCACCGGACGACACATCGTTCTGGCCACCGGCTCGTACTCCAAGACTCTGCCCGGACTCGACATCGACGGCAGCAAGGTCATCAGCTCCGAGCACGCGCTCAAACTGGACAAGCTCCCCTCCAGCGCGATAATCCTCGGCGGCGGCGTCATCGGGGTGGAATTCGCGAGCGCATGGAAGTCGCTTGGTGTCGACGTGACGATCGTCGAGGCGCTGCCTCGTCTGGTCCCGGCCGAAGACGCCGACTCCTCCAAAATGTTGGAACGCGCGTTCCGCAAGCGTGGCATCAAGTTTAAGACCGGCAAACCCTTCGAGACCGTTAAAACCAGTGAAACCGGTGTCGCCTTGACTATCGCCGGAGGCGAAACGGTCGAAGGGGAACTGCTGCTGGTCGCCGTAGGCCGTGGTGCCTCCACCAGCGGCCTGGGCTTCGAAGAGCAGGGCATAACCGTCGACCGTGGGTTCATCCCCACCAACGAACACCTCCAGACAAACGTCCCCGGCATCTACGCGATCGGCGACATCGTCCCCGGTGTCCAGCTCGCCCACCGTGGTTTCGGCCACGGCATATTCGTCGCCGAGCACATTGCCGGCCTCAACCCGGTGCCGATCGACGAAGCCGGTATCCCCCGCGTCACCTACACCGAACCCGAGGTCGCCTCGGTGGGTCTCAACGAGGACAAGGCCCGCGAGAAGTACGGTGACGACGCCGTCAAGACCTACAACTACAACCTGGCCGGAAACGGCAAGAGCAACATCCTCAAAACCCAGGGCTTCGTCAAACTGGTGTCGGTCAAGGACGGACCGGTCGTCGGTGTGCACATGGTCGGCAGCCGTATGGGCGAACAAATCGGCGAGGGCCAGCTCATCTACAACTGGGAGGCGTTCCCGTCCGACGTCGCTCAGCTGATCCACATGCACCCGACCCAGAACGAGGCCCTCGGAGAGGCGCATTTGGCTCTCGCGGGCAAGCCGCTGCACGCACACGCCTAACTCACCACAGGAGCAGTTGAAACCATGCCGGTATCGGTAACCATGCCCGCCCTCGGCGAGAGCGTCACAGAGGGCACCATCACGCGATGGCTAAAGCAGGAAGGCGAGCGAGTCGAGGTCGACGAGCCGCTTCTCGAGGTGTCCACCGATAAGGTCGACACTGAAATCCCCTCCCCCACCGCTGGAGTCCTGACCCGCATTGTGGCCGGGGAAGACGACACCGTCGACGTCGGCGGAGAGTTGGCGATCATCAGCGAAGAGGGTGAAACCTCCGACGCCGATGGCGACTCCGGTGCCGGTGCGCAGGAACAGGACCCAGAACCGGAGCCGGAGCCTGCCGAGCAGACGCCAACGGCCGGTGACGACCAACCGAGCTCAGGGGACGGATCGGGTACCGATGTGCCCATGCCGGCATTGGGCGAATCCGTCACCGAGGGAACCATCACCCGCTGGTTGAAATCGATCGGGGACACCGTCGAGGTCGACGAACCTCTCGTCGAGGTCTCCACCGACAAGGTGGACACCGAGATTCCGTCACCGGTAGCGGGCACCCTTCTGGAGATCAAGGTCCCCGAGGACGAGACCGCCGACGTCGGGGCGACACTCGCTGTCGTCGGTGACTCCGCTGGCGCTTCACCGGCCAAGCAAAACCAGGAGAAGCCGGAACCGAAGAGCGAGCCAAAACCGGAGCCGAAGACCGAGCAGCAGGCAGAGCCCTCTCGGGCTGAGACCGTTCAACAGAAACAGGCCGAGGAAAAGGCCTCCGAGCCCGAAAAGACCTCGGCTCTGCAGACCGCACCGGAACCGAAGAGCCAGGTCTCCTCGGGCAACAGCGGTGTCTACGTCACACCTCTGGTGCGTAAGCTGGCCAATGAAAAGGGCGTGGACCTGAGTACGATTTCAGGCACCGGTGTGGGTGGCCGCATCCGCAAACAAGACGTGGTCGCCGCAGCCGAGGCTGCGCAGAAGAGCAAGCCGTCGCCTGCGACGAGCGCTCCAAAGAGTGCACCGGTACAGCCGAGCCCGTTGCGTGGCCGTACGGAGAAGATCTCGCGTCTTCGCCGGGCGATCGCCAACAACACTTTCAACGCGCTCCACAGTCAGGCACAGCTGACGACCGTGGTCGAAGTCGACGTCACCCGGGTTGCACAGTTGCGTGCCGCGAACAAGGACACGTTCCTCCAGCGACACGGTGTCAAGCTGTCGTTCCTGCCGTTCTTCGCCCTCGCCGCCGTAGAAGCCCTGCAGCGGTACCCGCAGATCAACGCACAGATCGACATGGACGCGGGCACGATCACCTATCCCTCATCGGAGAACCTCGGCCTCGCCGTGGACACCGAGAAGGGTCTGATCGCACCGGTCATCCACAATGCCGGTGACCTCAACCTGGGCGGTTTGGCCAAGCGCGTCGCAGAACTGGCGGAACGCACACGCGACAACAAGCTGGTACCGGACGACATCGCGGGTGGCACGTTCACATTGACCAACACCGGCTCACGCGGAGCGTTGTTCGACACTCCCATCGTCAACGCCCCCCAATCGGCCATGTTGGGCACCGGCGCGGTCGTCAAGCGGGCCGTGGTCGTCAACGACCCCGACCTTGGAGAAGTGATCGCCCCGCGGTCGATGGTCTACCTTGCCTTGTCCTACGACCACCGTCTGATCGACGGTGCCGACGCTGCCCGTTACCTGACGGCGGTCAAGGACCGGTTGGAAGCGGCCGACTTCGAGGCCGCACTGGGACTGTAAACCTCTGTATTCGAATCGTTTGCGGGCTGTCATCCGACCGGGATGGCAGCCCGCAAACATTCCTGCACCCGCCCCGCCACCACAAGTCGGCCGACAAACTCCGATCGGTTGACATCATGTGAACCTCGCCGACCTTCAACGCGGCTGACACAATGTGTCCATGAAGATCGTGATCGCAGGTGGATCCGGCCACCTTGGAAGACATCTCGTTCGTCATCTACGCCATGGCGGCGACAAGGTCGTGCAGTTGGTCCGTCGTCCATCGGCCTCCGACACCCAAGTGACATGGGACCCCTACGACCGTGAGCCGGTCACCGAGGCGCTGACAGGCGCCGACGCCGTCATCAACCTCGCCGGCGTCGGGGTCGCCGACAAACGATGGACGCCCGAATACAAGGAACTCATTCATTCGAGCCGCGTCATACCAACCACCAAACTCGCGGAAGGCGTCGCCGAAGCAGGCGTACCCATCATGCTCAACGCATCGGCCGCCGGCTGGTACGGCGACACCGACGGCCGATTGGTCGACGAGTCCTCACCCGCCGCCGACGACTTTCTCGGGCGAAACTGCCGAGACTGGGAAAACGCGACCATCGCGGCGAAACAGGCCGGCGCCCGGGTCGTGTTCCTCCGTAGTGGACATGTGTTGGCCGCCGATTCCATCATCGTCAAACGGATGGTCCCAATCTTCAAGTTCGGTCTGGGCGGGCGTTTTGGCAACGGCCGCCAGTATTTCCCCTGGATTTCGCTTCTGGACTGGATACATGCGGTCGGCCATCTGCTCACCGAACAGATTGAAGGACCGGTCAACATGGTGGGCCCCCACCCGGCGACGAACGCCGAGCTGGTGCGCGAGCTCGGCACGCTGCTCCACCGCCCGGCTTACTGGGTTATTCCCGCTGCGGCACTTCGTCTCGTCGTGGGAGAAGCCGCGGTCGAGTTGACCCGAGGAGCGCGCATCGACGCCTCGGTCCTACGTGAGTCGGGTTACCGATTTACGCATTCCACGATCGGGGACGCGCTGGCTTGGGCGGTCAATTCACGTTAGGCAACAGTTCATGAGCCAACCGAGTGATGTTGGCTTCGACCTCGTCCGGCGACGCGGCCCCCTCGACCATCAGCAACGCCCGTCCCACGCCGCCGGCTTGCATCGATGTGCGCAGCCGCCGCGCCGATCTCGCCGGGTTTCCCACCAGGTGCGTCTCGATGAGACGGTCAACGTAAGCCGATTGGTCGGCGCTACCCTTCGTGCCGTCGACGCGACGGTAGTCTCCCACGCCGGTGGACAACCATTCCGTCATGGGGCCGCGTAGTCGGGAAGCGGCACGATCGTCATCATCGTCGGCAAACGCCAGATAGACCGCGGCGTGTTCAATCGCATCGGCGTCGTGACCGTGCTCAACGGCAACTCGCCGCCATCGGTGCACCATCGCGGCCTTTTCCGTGTCCGTCGTGTGAACACCGAGCAGCAGAGGCAATCCTCTTTGGGCTGCCACGTCGACAGTGGCGGCGGATGTGGCCGCAATCCATACGGTGAAGCCTTCGCCGGGCCTGGCCCGCACCGGGACCGGCCGAAACGTGAAGAAGCGGCCGTCGGACGAGACGCGCGACTGCCGGAACCACGATAGGAGCACATCGAGTGTCTCTACGAATCCCGATTCGAAACGCTCGTGGCCGGTGCCGAACACCTCAAGATCGATCCAAGGGCCACCACGCGCCACTCCAAGGCGAAAACGGCCGTTCGAGAGTCCGTCCAACATCACGGCCTCTTCTGCCAAGGCAACCGGATGGCGGTTGGACAGAACACAGGCAGCGGTCCCAACGGTGAGACGTCTGGTCGCCGAAAGGATCGATGCCGCCATGACCGGTGTCGACGGGCAGGCGCCGTAACGGATGAAGTGATGCTCGGCCAGCCATACGCCACCGAATCCGCATTTTTCGGCCGCTACGGCGTATCTGAGCAGATTCCTCGG
Organism: Candidatus Stackebrandtia excrementipullorum; assembly: GCA_019113825.1. Classification (GTDB taxonomy): domain Bacteria; phylum Actinomycetota; class Actinomycetes; order Mycobacteriales; family Micromonosporaceae; genus Stackebrandtia; species Stackebrandtia excrementipullorum. The sequence continues at coordinate 26,251 of DXGR01000027.1, forward strand.
CACCGCAGCCGGATCATTGTGGACGGCATCGCCCACAAGGAACAGATCACACCGCATGAATCGCACTCCTACAACCGTGGTCGTCGGTGACGGCGGCCGACCGCATGCCACCGACGACTTTCCGTCAGCAGTCCCGCAAGGCCGGCGATTGGTTACGCAGTTGTCCTACGGGAGAAATGAAACGTCGGTAGCGATCTCCGTCCACGGCCGTTGGGCGAAACGCGGCGACCCGGTGACAGTTTTGGAAGGCCAGTTTGACTCCGAAATGGCGTTCCATTCCGCCTCGAATCGCGTCCGAAGCCATGGCTCGCAGCAGTTGCCCTCGTGCAAGCTCGTCCGGTGGTGGCGTCACGTTGTCCGCAAAATCCTCGTCACCTCTGTCGAGGTCGTCAACGATCCGACTGACGGTCGCCCACGCGAATGGAAGCGAACCACGGACGCACTCCGCAAACTCCGCGTCGGTGACGTCGCCGCGTTCCGCCTTCTCCAAGAGCTCCGTCGATACATCGAGAGACATGAATATTTCTCCTTTTCGATCGTTGTGTCGATGTTTTCCGAAATAGCCGTTTCGCGCTGTCGCCAATCAGACACAACCGCATCGATCAGGGTGACTAAAAGCCGGAGACCGCCGACACGCCACAACCCATCACGAAATCCGGGTCGATCTGTTCCGCCAAATCGACACCAACCCGGTCGTTCCCCCAGGCATTCGCGTTGCGCAGATGAAAAAGATGCGCGTGACGCGTCAACCTTTCCCAGTCCTGACCTTCCCGGTCCACCAAGGCGCGGGCGGCATCCACCACAGCGAGATTGGCCGGCTCCACATCCTCGATCGGCGCGACACGGCCACGCTCCATGGCTTTCACGTAGGCCGACCGGCCGCACCAACCCAAGAGTGCTTCGCCCACATGCTCCCGGAGGAACGTCACGTCACCAGGCTCGTCAACCTTGTTGCCGATGACCGATATGGGCACCTCATAGTCGGCCGCGTGTTCGACGTACTGGTGATAGACGCCGACACTACGCACCGTGGGTTCACACACCACAAACGTTCGGTCGAATCGGGTGAACATACCGGAGGCGAAGGCTTCGGCACCGGCAACCATGTCCACCACCACATATTCGCCGGGTCCATCGGCAAGATGGTTGAGCATGAGTTCTACCGCCGCCACCTTCGAGTGATAGCAGGCAACACCCAGATCACCCTCGGCAAATCCACCGGTCACGGCCAACCGAAGACCAACCACCGATCGAGTAAGACGCTGCAACAGTTCATCACCGTCGTCGAGCGACAGCAACCGGGATCCACGACCCGGAGGGGTGGTTTTGATCATGGCCTCAGCCGATGCGATGCGCCGGTTGTCGCCCCGCAGATGATTCTTTATCTCGGCAACATGCTCACCCAGCAGCGGCAATGTCACAGCCTCGGCCTCCGAAAGCCCCAATGCCACGGCCAGATGCTGGTTAATATCGGCGTCCACAGCAAACACACGCCGTCCTTCATGGACTGCACGACGCAGCAAACAACGCCGCCATCGTCGTCTTACCGCTGCCACCTTTACCGACAAACGCGACCTTCACGCACATCCTCCTTCCAGCCCGCTCGGGCTTAATGAAATTGCAAATCAATTTCATTACGAAGAAGGCGAACGGTCAAACCGACACGCCATCCCGCTACCGGAAATCTCTTGAACCGTTCGGGCGGATAGGAAGCTCCAGCTCCGTCAATCTGTCGGCCACCAGGTTCACCACCCCGGGGACGCCCTCCAAGACACCCCGGACCTTAAGCACCGTCGCCGTCCTGGCAACCCGTCGATATCGCCGCCACAACCCTTCCGAACAGATCACGTTCAACATGCCCGTCTCATCTTCCAGGTTAAGGAAGGTGACACCACCTGCCGTCGCAGGACGCTGCCGATGTGTCACCACTCCGGCCACCCACACCCGTTTTCCCTTGGGCTGACCCTCCAACGCGTCGATCCGCAAAACTCCACCCGCATCCAGCAACCTACGGGCGAACTGCACCGGGTGAGAGTCCGGCGACAACCTAAGCGCCCAATAGTCGGCGCCGGACAACTCCACCGTGCTCATCCCGGGCAAAGCGGGGACCGCGGCACCGATCGTTGCCCCCGGCAACATCCCCTCCCGATCCCGGACCGCGATCCCGACCAGCCACAGCGATTCCCGTCGTCCCAACCCGAAACCGGCGAAAGCGTCCGCCGTGGCCAGCGTTTCCAACTGGCCCGAGGATGCCCCGCTTCGTCTGGCCACATCAGATATATCGTGGTAGGGCTGACCGGCGACGATCCGCTGCGCCGTCGTGCGGTTGATGCCTCTCACCTGTGACAGCCCCAACCGAATAGCCGCCGTTGCGTCGGCCGCCTTATCACTCTCATCGGACTCCAAACACGAGCCGACTGCGCTGCGATTGATATCGGGTCGGTGAACCTTCACTCCATGCCGACGCGCATCCGCGATCAGGGTGTCAACGGAGTAGAAACCCATCGGTTGCGAATTCAGCAACGCGGCGGTGAACGCCGCCGGATAGTGATACTTCAACCAAGCACTGGAATAAACGATGTAAGCAAAGCTGGCGGCGTGGCTTTCAGGAAAACCGAAGTCTGCGAAACCCGCCAGCTGATCGAAGATCTCGTTGGCGGCCGCGTCCGTAATCCCCCTCTCGGCCATTCCCGAGTACAGGCGCCCTTTAAGCCGTTCCATTCGCTCAACCGACCGCTTCGAACCCATCGCTCGGCGAAGTTGGTCGGCCTCCACCGGATCAAAACCCGCCGCATCGATGGCCATCTGCATCAGCTGTTCTTGGAACAGTGGCACTCCGTAAGTAGTCTTCAGCGCCTTATGCAATGCCGGGTGTACCTTCTCACGCCACCTGCTACCGCCCTCCTGCTTCGCTTCGGCTGCCCGCCGTTCCAAATACGGGTGCACCGACCCTCCCTGAATCGGCCCCGGGCGAATCAACGCGACCTGCACCACAAGGTCATAAAAACGGCGAGGTTTCAACCGCGGCAGGGTCCCCATCTGAGCGCGAGACTCCACCTGAAACACACCAATGGTGTCGGCTGCGCACAACATGTCGTACACCGCATCCTCTTGCTCCAAAAGGGCCAGATCGATGCTGACGCCGTAATAGGAATCGACCAGTCGAATCGCCTCTTGAAGAGCCGACAACATTCCCAATCCCAGGAGGTCGAACTTGACCAGTCCCGCAGTGGCGCAATCGTCCTTGTCCCATTGAAGAACGCTGCGCATCTCGGCCCGCGCCCACTCCACCGGCACCACCTCGGACACCGGGGATTCACAGATCACCATTCCCCCCGGGTGCAGGCCCAGATGGCGAGGAACGGTCAGAAGCTCATTCGCCAACACCGCCACCTGTGAAGGCAGCTCCTCCACCTCATCGGCACGTGCAGTTCCCCATCTGTCAAGTTGTCGGCTCCACCCGAGAGCCTCCCGATGGGAGTACCCCAACGCTTTGGCCACATCCCGCACCGCCGAACGAGGCCGGTAGGAAATCACATTGGCCACCTGAGCGGTGTTCTGTCGCCCGTAGGTGTCGTACACGTACTGAATGACCTCTTCGCGGCGACCGGACTCAATGTCCAGGTCGATATCGGGAGGGCCGTCTCGATCCGGCGACAAAAACCGTTCGAACAACAGGTCCAACTTCACGGAATCGACCTTGGTTATCCCCAGGGCGTAACACACCGCCGAATTGGCGGCCGACCCCCGGCCTTGACACAAAATCCCCCGGCGCACACAAAAGTCAACGATGTCCGCCACTATCAGGAAGTACCCGGCGAAGCCCATCGCCTTGATGACCGTCAGTTCCTTGTCCAGTTGGTGGTAAGCCCCTTGGACTCGCTCCTTCGAGGAAGGACCGTATTTGGATCGGGCGCCGGTAAGAGTCCGCGAAGCCAAGTAGGAAAACTCACTGTGGGGCCCGCCCCCTCCCCTGACCGTGAATTTGGGCAGTCGGGGCCTGACGAGTTTCAAGTCAAAAGCACATTCGGCCGCGAACTCGGCCGCCCGCGTCACCGCTTCGGGACATGACGTGAACCGTGCGGCCATCTCTTCAGGGCTTCGGAGGTGGGCTGTCGCCGCGGCAGGCAGCCAACCGTCGAGTTCCTCCAAGGTCCTCCCCGACCTCGTCGCGGCCTGCACATGAGCCAAACGCTGCCGCGAAGGAGTTGAATAGTGGACGTTGTTCGTCGCCACGGTGGGGACCCGGTATCTACGTGCCAAAGAGGTAAGCGCTTCGATCCTGTCATCGTCACCGGGCTGGTCGTGATGAGTCAACTCGACGGCCAGATTGTTCGCGCCGAACAAACCGATCAACTGCTCCAGGCGGTCGCCGGCCGCGGCCGCTCCGCCCGACTCCAACGCGGCCGGCACCGCACCGCGACGACACCCGGTCAAGATCAACCAGTGTCCGCCTGCCAATCGCGCCAACGCATTCAAGGAATACACCGGCTTACCTTTGCGTCCTCGCAGCTGAGCTTGGGTCATCGCACGAGACAATCTGCGATACCCCATGGGATTACGAGCCAGAACCACCAGATGTTCCCCACCCGGGTCGGGGGTACCGGTGCGAGGTGTCGACAGGCCGAGGTTGAGCTCCGCACCGAACACCGTGGGCATCGACATCTCCGCGGCCGCTTCGGCGAACTGTGCGACTCCGTAGTAACCGTCATGATCGGTGATGGCCAATCCCGACAACCCCAACCGCGCCGCCTCGGTCACCAATCTGCGTGGGGAATCGACTCCGTCTCCAAAGCTGAAGTAGGAGTGACAATGCAATTCGGCATAGTCAGTCATAACTGCCCTCAATGAACCAGCGCTGTCCCTCGACGAACAACAGCAAAGCCCGCTCATCGGCCAACCGGACCTGGACACGGGCATAACGACGCCGATCATCGCTCCACCAACGCTCGACCACCGGCCACGGCCCCGCCCAGGCGATCACCGAGACCCGCTCGTTCCCGAACTCGAGGGCAACAGGGTCTCCACTGATCACAAACCGAGCCGTTACCTCAACCTCATGCCCCTCGGCGTCCAACAGCGACACCGGCGGTGGTGGATCCAACAACAACGCAGGCGCAGGCTTCGGTGCGGAGCCGGGCCACGGGGACCTCGTGGAGCGAACCGACTCTCGTGGTTCGCCCCACGGAACCAGGCGTATCCGCTCGGCGTGGGAACGCCCACCGTCGGGCACCGCGGTCACCACCCCCTCGGCCCCCAGCAATCCCTGCACACGCACCAGGGCGCGAGCTGCGCGATCATCGGCAGAACCGTCTTCCCCCCACAACCCGGGCTGCGCCTCCACCTGTGGCAACAAACCATCCGGTTCCAACCGGAGCCGGACTATTCCGCTACCGCGAATCCGCCCGCCGGTGAGCCAACCGTCCAATTGCCAACGCACTCGATCCGCTACCGCTTCAGCGTTCAGTGCCCCGTCATGACGCCACACCCGTTCCAACTCCACTCCGTCACCGGTTGTTGCGGAAACGATCAACCGGCTACAGGAAAACCCGTGTACGGCCACCAACCGGTGCAGCTGAGTGGCCAAGGCTCGCGCCGTGAACGCGGCTACATCGATGCGTTCCAGGGGCGGATCACAGTCGACCGCCACCGTCAAATCAGGAGGAGGACGCCGGGGCACAGGTGGCCTGTTTTCCTCACCGGCGGCCAGCCGCTGTGCCCATCGGGCGTCGGAGCCGAAACGGTCGGCCACCAAAGCAGGTGGAAGCGCTGCGAAATCCCCGAGAGTGTGAATACCGAGTCGCCGCAAAACCGATACCAGTTCAGGACGCCCCACCGCGCTCACGTCGATGTCTTTGAGATAGTCGGCGGCCCCGCCCGGAGGCACTACGTGTCCTCGATGAGCTGCCAGGTAAGCGACGAACAAGGTGTCGGCTATCCCGATGTCACAATCGGCGTCACACGATTCGGCCACCGCGTCGACGAGATGCTCAGCCGCCGCCTCCTCTCCTCCGTAATAGGACGCGGGCCCCCGTGCGGCCATGGCCATCAGGCCCGGCCGCAGTATCTCCACTCCCGCAGCATGTTTTTCCACTGCGACGACCACCGGTTCAAACGATGCCTCAACATCCCATTCAGGACACCGCACGACCAGAACCCGCACTCCGGGCCCCTCCTTTTCGCATGTGTTTACGGTCGACCAAAGAAACCACCGAAGCCAACCGACCATGGACACGAGACGTTTCCGGTTCGGGACGTCCGTAGGGGTAAAGAGTGACGTGGCGATGCTGTCCCCGAACCACGGACGAAACGGTCAAGCTGCAGTGCCTCAACAGGCCTCGCCCCTCACGTAGGCCATGCCACCGAACCTGCGACACCACCAGCTGCGCATCTGTTCCGGGCCATCGAGCTGACTCTGACCCAAAAGGCACTAGAACACTGCCGTTCCTTCGAGCTTTGGCGGCCAGCCGAACCGCGTCCTTCTGATGAACCGAAGCGTTCAGACGCAGGGCCACCACGTCCATTCCCTCCATCAACACGCCGGCAACCTGATTGTCGCGACCGGCCGAGTCCGGTACCAATGCCAGATGAGACAGCTTCACGCCGACGTGGGAGGCTGCCGACGCCGACAACCGCGCCGCCCCGACAACCGCGCACCAGGCGCCCGCTTTCGAAGGCCCCGCCAAAAGAGTGAGAACCAACGAGGTCACACCGGCTGACGCTCTGCTGGTCACGCCGATAACAGCCCCGGGTCGCAGTCTGGGCCAGGGCAGCACACCGCTCAGTTCACCATCAACCGGAAAACCTTGAGGTATCAATTGGCTGGCCGGTCGCAAACCGTTCATCTGCGGCAACTGCAAAGCATGCACCGACATCACTTCCCCGTTTACATAAAGCATCGGGACCGGGCCATGAATTCGGCAGGGCACGGCCCGGTCCCGTCATCGCTCACCTGTGGGCGGTACGGGCATTACAGCCTCAGACGCCGGCCGGTCCGCCGGGTATCCGGCGTCCCTCCTCGGCTACACCGCCACAGCGCGTCAGGTGAAGCGACTCCCGGTGAACTCTTCGGGCAGGAGATCCGAATCTTCACCGGCGTGGTTGGTCTCTACCGCAGCCCGATCAATCCGGTCACCACGGTCACAAAATGGTCGGCGTCTCGCAGCAGATCGTCTGCCTCTCGACGGGTGACCACTTGGGATACCCCGGCTTCGGCCACTGTGCGTTTACGAGCGGTACGAGAAAAAAAGTCCGCCCATTCTCCCAGTTCAGGAGCCACTCTGATCAGCAGCTCCCACACATTGGTCACTCGATTACGTCGGCCGGTTGCCGGTCGGGCTCGTATCGCCAAAACCGCGGCGGCGGCTCGAAGAGCCGCCAGGTGCGCAGTCGCATAACGCTGCCCATCCCGAGACTCCTCAGCGGCTTCGGCCAAACCGTTCCTGGCCATGATGAGCAATTCCAAGGGCGAACGATTGGGCATGCTCTGAGCCGGGATGGTCGGTAGCTTCTCCTCAGAAGCTTTTTGGCGTAGCGGTTGATCCGCCTCCGCGGTCATGGTCGCCAACATTTCTTCCCCTCTGTGGCGATGTTTTGGTGAACCGATCGAAGCCGTCGCCCATCCGGGGTCGGTGGGAGACAGACGACGGCTCGTCACGGGCGATCGAACAAATGTTCTCACGAACGCCTGTTCGAACACTTCGATAGTAAACCCCCGTCGCGACCAAACCGCAAGCGAATCGGCGATTTTGTTCGAACAAATCACTCAGTGTTCGAAATCATCCACGCACTACGAGTAGTCATCGCTCGCGCGCCAAGCCATGACGAAGGGGCAAACTCCACCAAGGACGTAGGGGCGACCTCATCACCTTCCGTGATCTTCGGTTCGCAAGGCCGCCGACACCACAATCATCAGCTGAACAAAACCAAGAATCCCCAACAACAGCCAGGCAATCGCCGCGATCGTCACAACCCCGGTCGCGACCCCACCCGCCACCTCGACGGAGGCCGGTGAAACCGCGCCCGCAACGCCGTACCCGACCAGAGCAGACCAGCAACGGGAAGAACGCTCACCCAGCGTGGGAAAGGCAATCTCCTGCAACCCCGCGATCTGCCCTCGCGCACGAATGTACTCGTGCAAAACGGACACCGCCCCGGCTGCCACCACCACTCCCGTGGGAACACCCAATCGCCAGAACCCGTAAAGCCAGGACGCCTCCACCAGCCGAGCCGCCACCGGGACGAACACCAGGGAACGCCGACCGGGTTCCCCCACTCGCGCAAAAATTGCCGGATACCATCGATCACACAGGAAGGTGACCACGACCAGCAGCGCCGCCGTGAACAGCCACCAACCTCCCGCCTGCGCCGCAAACGGTGTGACGAGACCACAAGCCAGTCCTACAACCACCATTGAGGATGGGGTAACCGGTAGCCGCCGCAACACACGGTCAAGACGGTTCGATTCCTGCAGCTCAACTCTCACACCGAAGTTTTAACAGATTTCCTGCCTCCCATGGGGTCGGACACATCGCGCCCTCATTGATCCGAAAAGGATCAGGGACCTCGCCCGATTCTGCACCGGTAGGGGCGTAAGAACGCCGGTCCCGCTTCAATCGGTACTGAATCCGGGCAGTCTGACCACAAACTCGGCACCGCCGTATACGGATTCAACAACATCGAGGGTGCCGCCATGAGCGGTCACCACATCACGCACAATCGCCAAACCAAGGCCCGCCCCACCCTCGTCCCGACTACGTGATTCGTCCAACCTCACGAACCGGTCAAAAACCCGGCGCCTATCTTTCGCCGGTATTCCGGGCCCATCGTCGGAGACCTTCAACACGGCGCCACCCGGCTCGGCCGCCACGTCGATCCATACCGCCGTCCGACCATGATGCTGGGCGTTGTCGACGAGGTTCGCCAGCAATCGAATCAGATGGTTGCGCACCCCCGACACCGTGACGTCCTCCGCAGCGTTCAAATGAACCGGCAATCGGTCACCACCTGCCCGTCGGGCCACCTCCTCACGTACCAAATCGGTGAAGTCGACCTTCGCTGTGGGAGGTTTCTCCCCTGCATCCAGACGGGCCAACAACAGCAGGTCCGTCGCCAAACTTTGCAACCGAATGACATCGGACAAAGTGGCAGGAAGATTCAACAGGTGCGGATGTGCCGCCGCAACCTCCAGCTGCGCTCGGAGTATGGCCAACGGGCTGCGAAGCTCGTGGGAGGCGTCGGCGATGAAACGGCGCTGTTGGGTGACGGCCGTATCCAATGCCTGCAAGGTCGCATTGGTCGTCGTGGCCAGATCATGCACCTCATCGTGCGAGCTGGGAACCGGCACCCTCCGTGACAGGTCACCGGCTGTTATCTCCGCCATCTCATCACGGATCGCCGCCACCGGACGCAGCGCACGACCGGTGACAAGCCACGTGACCATGACCACGACCAACAAAACCGCAGGCAACGCCAGCAACATCGAGTTGGTGAGCTGATCGATGGTCTCCTGCTGAGTGGCCAAAGACGACCCTGCAAGAATCCCGTACTCGTCTCCGTTGGGAGCCGTGGCCGTCAGCGCCGCGAATCGATACTCGTCGGGCAAACCGTGCACGGTCGCGGTTGTCAGGTAAACCTGGGCGTGCACTCGCCCCTGGTTGGCCGGCGGCCGATCGTCATCGTCGTCGTCATCGTCGTCATTGTCATCGTCGTCGTCATCGTCATCGTCGTCATCGTCGTCATCGTCGGTCGGAGACGGACTCGGTGTCGGAGACCGAGTCCCGGCAAATTCCTCCTCCGAGATGAGAGAGGGCAGACCGGCGATCACCTCGCTGGAGGCCATCACCTCACCCGATGCGTCGACAACCTGAACCACCTCCTCATCACCGTGGTCGAAATCCAACAGCATGGGCGGTGTCCCGGCGGCGATCTGGCCCGCAAAGCTGCGAGCACTGACCTCGGCGGTGAGTTCCTCACGCTGAACCAGACCTGAGGACAACATCGAGATCACCAGCGCTCCGACGGCCAACAGCACTAGCGCCACCACCACCGTGGCGCCCACGGTGGTGCGCGATCGTACCGACCCCAGTCGCCACCATCGACGGTTAGCCACCGTCGGCCGCCAAGGTATATCCGGCTCCCCGGACCGTCCTTATCGCGGAACGCTTAAACGGTGTGTCAACCTTGCGCCGCAGGTTGGAGACATACACCTCGACGATGTTCACATCACCGGCATAGGCAAAGTCCCACACGTGTTCCAAGATCTCGATTTTCGAAACCACCTCGCCGCTTCGCGAGCACAGGTACTCCAACACCGCAAACTCCTTGGCCGTCACCGGAATCGGTACGTCTCCTCGGTGTGCGGTCCGAGCCAGGGGATCGACGGAGAGGTCACCGAAGCGCCACACGGTGGGGGCCGTTCGCGCCGCCTTCCGACGTAGCAGGGCCCGTACACGTGCTTGCAGCACCACGAACGAAAACGGCTTGGTGAGGTAGTCGTCGGCGCCGATGTCAAGCCCTTCGGCTTCGTCGTACTCACCGTCCATCGCGGTCAGCATGAGAATCGGCGTCGTGACGTTTTCCCTTCGCAACGTTTCACAAACCTGGTACCCGTTCATACCCGGCAACATGATGTCGAGAATGATCACGTCGTACTCAACGGACCGCGCCATGTCCAGACCGGTGGGCCCGTCATGGGCTGTGTCGACCGCGTGTCCTTCAGCCACCAGACCGGCCGCCACGACCTCGGCCAGACGCTTCTCATCCTCAACGATCAACAGCCTCATGCTCAAAGCCTCGCACATGAACCCTTAAGACCAGCTGAAGTCCCTCTGACCAGCGATGGCACCCCTTTCTGAAGGAAGCTTCAGGCGACTTAAGGCTGGCTTCAGGTACCCGGAGGCATCGTGGAGTCATCCAACAGATCCGAAAGGACGAATCCATGAAGAAGTCCCTGTTGAATCGTCGTCGAGGCTGGTTCATCGCGGGCACCGCGGCGGCCGTCCTGCTGGGTAGCGCGGCAGTGGCAACCGCCTCGCTGTCTGGCGACGACACCCCCGCCCCATCCGGTTACACGCAGAACAACGACCACAGCACCCGCACCGACGATGACGTGGACGACTACAACTCCGGGGACCCCACACCACACACGGCAACCGAAATCAGTCCTTCGGCCGCCGCCGAAGTTGCATCCGCAACGGTCCCGGACGGAGTTGTCACCTCTATCGAACTGGAGGGACGAAAGTCCGACAAGCCGGTCTGGAACGTGGACCTGGTCTCCCCCGGGTATGAGCACGAAATAGACGTCGACGCCACAACCGGCGAAATCTTGGAACACGAGCGCGATGACGAGGACGACGACTGGCGCGAAGACAGCGACCGCGCCAAGGCAGCGATCAGCATCGCCGACGCCGAGGCTGCAACCCTCGGTGAAGTCCCCGATGGTTTGATCCTGGAAATGGAACTGGACGGCTCCACCCACACGCCGATCTGGGAGGTAGAAGTCTTCTCACCGTCGAACGGGACGTGGAAAGACCTCAAGATCAATGGAACGAACGGTTCCATCATCTCAGTCAACAATGACGACGACGATGACGACGACCGGTACGACGACGATGACGATGACGATGACGATGACTAACCCGTCATCCGGTCAATGAACCACGACGCGGAACGACTCCGGCGGGCGTTAACGAGCCCGCCGGAGTTCTGTCAGCGACAACCTCGGCGGCTAAGCCACGGTGGGGGCCATCAATCGAAGGTTTTGCCAGACTTCGCGTGTGGCGGTCGATTTGTTAAGCGTAATGAAATGAATTCCTGGAGCGCCTTCCGCCAAAAGCTTCTCACTCAATTCAGTTGCCACCTCGACGCCGATGGCGCGAACTGCTACCGGGTCGTCGGCCACGGCTCTCAATCGCCGAGCCAGCGCTGTAGGAAAAGCAGCACCCGACAATTTGGCGAACGTTTCAATCTGTTTCACGCTGGTCACCGGCATGATACCGGGGATGATGGGGGTATCAAGCCCAGCTGCAGCCGTGGCATCACGCAGACGTGCCCAGTCCTGCCAGTCGAAAAAGAACTGGGTAATGGCAAAGTCGGCTCCAGCTCTGCACTTCTGAATGAAGTGGCGAGTGCAGGTTTCCCAGTCGGGGCTACGCGGGTGTTTTTCGGGAAATGCGGCCACGCCGACGCAGAAGTCGCCTGAATTCTTAATCAGTTCAACCAGCTCGTACGCGTACGTGACACCCTCGGGATGCGGGGTCCACGTAGCTTGGGGGTCCCCCGGAGGGTCACCTCGTACCGCGAGGATGTTACGTACTCCGCGGTCGGCGAAGTGACCGATGAGGTTACGGAGTTCAGCCGTCGAATGATCAACCGCGGTGCAGTGCGCCATGGGCAACAACGTGGTTTCGGTTGCGATGCGGTCGGTCGTCTCGACTGTCATGGCACGACTCGAGCCACCGGCTCCGTACGTCACCGACACAAACGAAGGCTGCAGTGATTCCAGCTCTCGTATCGCCTTCCACAGGATTTGTTCGGCCTTATCCGACTTTGGTGGAAAGAACTCAAACGAGAACACCGGCTCACCGGTGCCCAGCAGTTCACCGACAGCCGCCGGCTGTCCTGGCATCACCGATGCGGTACCAAGGGTCACCCGCCCACCTTAGCCCGTGGCTCAGACGGTCAACCTGGTCACGATGCGCAGGCCCAATCGGTGGGATCGTGGAGTAGCCGCGTACCGTCGCCGTGTGGGATCCCTGATCGAATACGCCCAGCTGGGTTCACGCCTGGAAAGCGCGTTGGCAACGTTTTTGAGACAACAACGGCACCGACTCGTCGAAATCGACGGCGAATTGCATGAGGTCGCCGACGCGATCGAAGCGTTCGTCCTCGGCGGCGGCAAGCGGATACGACCAGCATTCGCCTACTGGGGTTTCCGTGGCGCAGACGGGAAGGACGATGACTCACTGGTCAAAGCCGTTGCGTCACTGGAGTTGTTGCAGGCGTCGGCGCTGATTCACGATGATCTTATGGACGATTCCGACACTCGTCGGGGTGAGCCCTCCATTCACCGCAAGTTCGAGAGCAAGCACCAGGAAATCGGCTGGGCCGGTGACAGCCACCAGTTCGGCTCCTGCTCGGCCATCCTGCTCGGCGATTTGTGCATGACCTGGTCGGACGAGATGTTCACCTCTGCGGGTATGCATCCCGAATCGATTCAAGCGGCACGCGAAGACTTCGATGCAATGCGGACCGAAGTGTGCGCCGGCCAGTACCTTGACGTCCTCAACCAGGTGAAACGCGACATCAGCGTGGAGCGTGCTTTGAAGGTGGCTCAGTACAAGTCGGCCAAGTACACGATCGAACGCCCCCTGTTGATGGGTGCTGCATTGGCCGGAGGTTCCCAGAAACTACGAGAAGTGTATTCGGGATATGGCCTGCCGTTGGGCGAGGCGTTCCAGCTTCGGGACGACGTTCTCGGTGTTTACGGCGATCCGAAGCAAACCGGTAAGCCGGCCGGGGATGATCTGCGAGAAGGAAAGCACACCTATCTGATCGCATGTGCCTACCGATCCTGTGACTCGAGTGGGCGCAAGTTGCTTGACGACAACCTCGGCAACGCCGAACTCGACGACGAGGGCATCGCCGCATTGCGAACGCTCATCAGCGACACCGGTGCATTGGCGACGACCGAACAACGCATTGATCGACTTGCGGATGAGGCGGCTGCGGCACTTCGTCAAGGCCAGGGGATCGTCTCCTCCGAAGCCTCCACGGTGTTGGCAGAGCTGGCAGACGCCGCGGTTCGTCGAGCTGTGTGACGACCCCATCGAAACAAACCACATCGCCGTCGGTACCGGGCACGATTCCCAGGCCCTGCGCGCCTCTTTTGGCGCCCCCATCACGCCGACGTCCAAACCGTCGCGCATCGTCACCAACTTACAACGAGGCAGTGACCCCATGGTCACTGCCTCGTTGTATCGGGTGACCGTCTAACCACACCGGCACGACCGAGGACCGAACACGGGGTTTGGAGCTCACGAGAAGACCGGTCCTTGAATCGACTGCCGGTCATTCGACGACTTTACGATGTGCCGCCTGGGGAGGGCGGCACTCGTGTGGAGGGAACTCAATGAGAATCGGGCGTGAGATCACGGGTTTGGCAAGGTCGATCGGCTATGACCTTCGACGCTCCCGACGTGCCCGGATGTACCTGATCGTCACCGGGTTCAGTTTTGCGGCGGTGTTCGCCGCCGCCGTGACGGTCGGCCAGATGCCGGGATGGACGGAAAGCGTCTCGCAGGACTCCACCACCGAGCACACGGACGGGGAAATCGGTCCCGCGGGGGTCACCGAACAACAAAGTTCTTCAGCGCCTCACCACGAGGGTGCGTTCAGCCAGGGCGTACGACCGTCCGAATCGGAGACAGAGGAACCCGAACCGACAGAGGACCCCACGACCGAGTCCGGCGAGTGGGAGCAGCCCAGTGAATCCCCCAGTTCATCCCCACAACCGGAGCCCAGCACCACCACACCGTCTCCTGAACCGTCTGATTCGGATTCGCCCAGCCCATCGGAAACACCGTCTGATTCGGATTCGCCCAGCCCATCGGAAACACCGTCCGGCAAGGAATGACATCGCCACGACCTGCCGCGATGTAGTGGTTAGCAGCAAATCAGACCGTCACAGACTTAGAATCCGAAACCGTGGGGGACGAACCAACCGGCGGCAAGGTCAGCCTGGTCGACCCGTTGATCGGTCGGCTGGTCGAAGACCGGTACCGCGTGCGCGAACTGATTGCATCAGGTGGCATGGCAAGGGTGTACCGAGCCGATGACGAACGGCTGGAACGCCACGTCGCCTTGAAGATCATCAACGGTGATCAAGCGGATGATCCTCGTTTCACCGAAGCGTTCGCCCATGAGGCAAAGACGATCGCGCAGTTGTCTCATCCCAATGTGGTCGCGGTATTCGATCAAGGTGACCATGACGGGCTCCCGTATGTCGTCATGGAGTTTGTCCGCGGCATCACGTTGAGGGATCGACTTAATCAACGTGGTCGTCTCGAACTGCCCGAGGTGTTGGATCTGGTTGACCAGATCCTCGCCGGGTTGGCTGCTGCACATCGCATCGGCTTGGTTCATCGAGATGTCAAGCCGGAGAACATTCTCATCACCCGACAGGACGGTCGAGACTGTGTCAAGGTCGCGGACTTCGGTCTCGCGCAGGCAGTGCAGACAGGACGTGACGCGTCCGACACCGGCCCTGTTCTGGCAACGGTCGCCTACGCGCCACCCGAGGTGTTGACCGGCGGCGCAGCAAGCGCCCGTTGCGACGTGTATTCGGTGGGCATTGTCCTGTTCGAGTTGTTGACCGGTTCGGTTCCGTTCGACCACACCGATCCCGTTGCTGTGGCGCTCATGCACCTCGAACGTGAGGTCCCACGTCCCTCTGCGCTGCGTCCCGAGGTCCCCGAGAGTGTCGATGAGCTGGTCAGGCGGTGCACACGACGTCTTCCCGTTGAAAGGCCTGCGGATGCGTTGTCGGTGGCCAGACTGTTGCGGCGTATCGATTCGCGTCCGACCAGGCCGGTGTTGGTGCCTCGTCCGCGGCGGCAACGTCCCCATCGAGGACGAGGTAAACACCGGCTGAAGGCCGCGGTTCAAGCTGTCGTGGTGATGCTGGTGCTGACGGTCATCAGCGCGGGTGGCTGGTGGCTGGCCGATGGTCGTTACACGGAGGCGCCCTCATTGCTGAACGAGACGTCGACCGATGTCGCGCGTTTGGCGGCCGAGAACGGCATGTCGGTGTCCTTCACCGTTGCTCGTTTCAGCGAATCGGTGCCGGCGTCGGAGGTACTGGCCCAAGACCCTCCTCCCGGCGGAAAAATCCTCCGCGGCGGGATCATTTCAGTGACACTCTCCAAAGGACCCGAAAGGTACGAGGTTCCCAACCTGGTCGGAATGGAACTTTCTCCGGCGCGGGCGGAGCTGTCGTCGTTGACGTTGGCGACCGAGGTGGCCGAGCATCGTTGGGACGACACTGTGCAAACCGGCGTCGTCATCGCGGTCGACCCGTCGGCAGGCTCGACCGTACGACGTGGCACGGTCGTGAACCTGATCATCAGCGCGGGCCCGCCTCCCGCGCGTGTCCCCGAGCTGGTCGGCGAAGATCGACATTCAGCGGCCGCGTCGGCGCAGGACGAGGGCTTGAAGCTACAGATCGAAACCGAGCATTCCGACGATGTACCGGCCGGCGTCGTCGTGACGCAATCTCCGGATCCGGACACGGGCGTGGAGAAGGGAGCCACGGTAACGATCGTCGTCAGCGAGGGCCCGGCGCCCGTGGCGGTACCGGATGTGGTCGGTTTTACCGTGCTGGAGGCACGCAAGGTGTTGGAGGCGGCGGGTTTGTCGGCCGACATCAAGATGGACTTGGCCGATGGTGAGGGAGAGGTCTTCAAACAGACCCCCGAAGCCGGGCAGTCCCGGCCCCGGGGTAGCGACGTTGTGCTTTATTGCCAATGACACCGTGACGGCCACGAAATACGGGGAACCGACTCGGTGACGAGTTTCATTCTGACGGCTGCTCGATAAGCGACTGCAGATACAACGGTTCGCCCAGCTTCTCAATGAGTTCGAGCTGCGTTTCAAGGTAGTCGATGTGTGTTTCCTCATCGGCCAGGATCGACTCGAAGATGTTGGCCGAGGTGATGTCACCGACCGAACGCATGTATTCGATCCCGCGGCGCAACCGGTCGATCGCCTCCTCTTCGATTTTCATGTCGCAGGCAAACTGTTCGCGAACGGTTTGGCCGATCCTCAACGCAAAAAGTCGTTGGTAGTTGGGCAAATCCTCGAGAAACAGAATCCGGTCGGTGAGCACCTCCGCGTGGCGCATCTCATCGATCGATTCGGACCTGGTGTATTTGGCCAGCTTGGTGTATCCCCAGTTTTCCTGCATCTTCGCGTGCAGGAAGTACTGGTTGATCGCCGTAAGCTCGGCGGTAAGTTGTTCGTTGAGGAACTCGATAACTCGTTCATCGCCCTGCATCCTCGTGTCTCCTTCGCTTCGGATGAGCGGTGGAAGATCACGCTATGAGACGCACAAATCGGTCATGCCCTGAGGAAACCCTAAAATAGGACAGGCTTGGTTACCTATAGGTAAGGCTCCGCTACCCCGGAATCGCCGGTTGACCGTAATAAGCTTCAAGCATGTCGGCTATGCGGTCCAAGCAGGTTCCACAGCCGGTGCCGGCATCGCACGCCTCACCCACCGCGTCCTCGGTGCGGGCTCCGGCGCGGATGCAATTGTGCACCTCCTGTTCACCGACACGATGACAGATGCAAACGTACAACGAGCAACCCTCCGAGGTAAGGCTCTCCTAACAAAGGCCCACCTAAGGTAACCGGTGTCGTCGGGACCCGCCAATCCTCCAAATGCCCGAACATTCGATGCGGAAGCATCAGCACAGGAGGCTTTTCAGCACCTTGATCGTGTGCTCCACGCCGTCGTCGTCCACATCCAGGTGCGTCAACAACCGTCCGTGATCACGCCCCAACACCGAAATCCGGACCCCCTGCGCCGAGGCGACTTCAGCCAGTCGATCCAAGCCGGTACGCCGCAGCAGCACGATATTCGTTGCTACTGCCGCGGCAGACGTAATCCCATAGGGCTCCAACGCCTCGGCGAGGCGCCTGGCACGTATGTGATCGTCCGCCAGCCGCGAGATGTGGTGATCAAGGGCATGGATTCCCGCGGCGGCCAGGAAGCCGGCCTGTCGCATACCGCCGCCCATGCGTTTACGGATCGACCTCGCCCGTTCCACCCGCTCCCGGCTGGAGACGAGTACCGAACCGACCGGCGCCCCCAGTCCCTTCGACAGACACAGGGAAACCGTGTCGAACAGCCGCCCATATTCGGCCAGAGGTACGCCTGAAGCCACGTGGGCGTTCCACAGTCGCGCACCGTCAAGGTGCAGAAGAAGTCCGCGTTCATCGGCCATCGCACGAAGTCGACGAAGCTCTTCGATACCGATGACCGTGCCGCCCCCACGGTTGTGCGTGTTCTCCACGGCGATCGCACGAGTCGCCACCGTGTGGTAGGCCAGCGATTCGTGGACGAACCGTTCCACCAGGTCCACGTCGAGTTTGCCGTCCGCACTGGGCCAGCTCCTCGTAGAGATGCCTCCGATAACGGCGGCCGCTCCCACCTCGTGCGCCAGGATGTGGGATTCGGAATCCAGCAGCAGCTCTTCCCCCGGCGATACCAGAAGCTGTATCGCAACCTGGTTCGTCATCGAGCCGCTGGGGGCGAACAGGCCGGCTTCGTGGCCGAGAAGTCGAGCCGCTTTCGCCTCAAGCTCATTCACCGACGGATCTTCGCCGTACACGTCGTCACCGACGTCGGCACGAAACATCGCTTCCCGCATCGCCCGGGTGGGCTTTGTAACGGTATCGGACCTCAGATCAACGAGCATATCGGCAGCCTAAAAGGGTTATGGGACACGGCGATAGGTGGGTCGCACCTGATTCCCTCGGCTTTCAGGCACAATCAGTCGATGATCCATCGGCGCTACCTACTCGTGTTTCCCGACCGTGACACCGCTGACGTGGTTGCAGAAGAGGTCACGGATCGTTTCGGCTCCACCGACGTGCGGGTCATACGCGAGACCTTGGCCGGCGAGGACGACGACGAAGACGCTCAATGGCTGGTTTCGGTGAGCGCGACACTTGACCGGCCGTTGTTGGCCGACCTTGCGGATGACTACGAGGGCTGGTTGGAGACCGACTGATCGGACCGTCGCCGGTCAATCGGGACGGCCCGATATCTCCGGACACGCCTGTCACACGTGGGTGAAAAGCGCGTCCGGAATCGGCGGTTCTCAATGCCGCAGCATCTCGGCGACCAGGAAGGCCAGTTCAAGCGACTGCTGGGTGTTGAGGCGCGGGTCGCAGGCGGTTTCATAGCGCTGAGACAGGTCGTTGTCGACGATGGCCTGAGCCCCACCGAGACATTCGGTAACGTCTTCGCCGGTCAGTTCGACGTGCATACCGCCGGGGTGGGTCCCGATGGCACGGTGAACCTCGAAGAATCCCAACACCTCGTCGACGATGCGGTCGAAGTGACGGGTCTTGTATCCGTTCGACGACTCGTGCGTGTTGCCGTGCATTGGGTCGCATTGCCAGATGACCTGTCGACCGGCGGCGTGCACCTTTTCGATGATGGGCGGCAGTACGTCACGGATTTTTTGGTTGCCCATCCGCGAAATGAGCGTCAACCGGCCCGGAATGTTCTCGGGGTTCAGCTTTTCGCAGGCTTCCAGCGCCCAGTCCGGCGATGTCGTCGGCCCGATCTTGACACCGATCGGGTTGTTGATCCGAGAGATGTAGTCGATGTGAGCTCCGTCGAGTCGGCGGGTGCGTTCACCGATCCACAGGAAGTGACCGGACAGCCCGTAGGCGCGGCCGGTGCTCACACGGGTCAACGCGCGATCGTATTCGAGAGCCAGTGCCTCGTGCGACGCGTACATGGTCACGGTGTGGAGGGCGTCGTCGTCGACTCCGCAGGCCGCCATGAAGGCCAGGGCACGATCGATTTCGCGACCGATCGCCTCATAGCGTTCCCCCGCCGGCGATTGGCGGACAAAGTTTCGGTTCCATTCGTGAACCGCGCGCAGGTCGGCAATACCCGCCGACAGGTAAGCACGCAGCATATTCATTGCGGCTGCGGCGTTGGCGTAGGCACGGATCATGCGTTGCGGATCCGCGGCCCGAGCCTCGGGCGTCGTTTCCAACGAGTTGATCATGTCACCGCGGTAGACGGGAAGTCCCAGGGCGTCGACGTCGTTGGAGCGGGGCTTGGTGTATTGGCCGGCGACACGACCCACCTTGATGACCGGAACGCTCGCGCCATAGGTCAAGACCACCGCCATCTGCAGAAGCGTGCGAGCGTTGGCGACCAGGTGGGCCTCGGTGTTGTCGGCGAAGGTTTCGGCGCAGTCCCCACCCTGGAGAAGAAAGGCATTACCCGCGCACACGTCGGCCAGCTGAGTGCGAAGCTCGTCGACCTCATAGGGCGCCACGATCGGAGGGACGGTGCTCAGAACGTCATAGACGCTCTCGACCTCCGCCGGGTCGGACCAGGGAGGTGTCTGGTCACGCGGCAGGTCGCGCCACAGGTCAAGGCCGATCTCTTCAGCACGCGCCTTGTCGGCGGCGGGATCGAGACTTCCGGGGACCAAGCCCGGATTTCGCAATTGGTGCCATTCCTGATTCACACGGCAAGCTTACGGCCTCACCGAACGACATGGCATCTCCGTCCGACCCGTCTCACCTGTCAAAACGATCTTCGTTGTTCACCACCGCATCGATGCCCGCTGTGGTCACGGGGATATGGTCATTCGCGTCCTTTTGGAGACAGGAGCATGTGTGAAAGAGCAAAGCATCGGTGACTGGCTTAACAGTTTGGCCTCAAAGTCCGCCACCCCCGGCGGCGGCGCAGCAGCGGCCTTGAACACCTCGGTCGCCGCGGCGCTGATCTCGATGGTCTGCAACCTGACCATCGGCAAGCCCCGCTATGTCGAGCACGAACTGACCATGATCGACGTGCGGTCACGTGCCGAGGAGTTGCGTAACGAAGCGTTGGACCTCGCCGAAGCCGACACCGAGGCCTTCGATGCGGTGATGGTCGCCTACGGGCTTCCGAAGTCGTCGGATGCTGAAAAGGAGGCGCGTAAGGACGCCGTCCAGCAGGCACTGATCCGCGCGGCAGCGGTGCCCATGCGCTTGGCGACGGTGGCTGCGGACGTGATCGCGTTGGCCGGGCGAGTGATCGACGGCGCCAACACCAACGTGCTCTCGGATGTGGCCGTGGCTGCGGATTCGGCACGTGCCGGACTGTCCTCGGCCATCGTCAACGTCGAGGTCAACCGCGCCGCGTTGTCCGACGAGGCGCTGAAAGCCGAGCTCGCGACGCAGCTGGAACAGTACAAGGACACGATCGCCACCGCCACGGCGATTTCGGAGACCATCACAAAACGCATCAATCGGTAGCGAGCGAGAACGAGGCTACTGCAGGAACAGGGGCACATGCGAAATATTGACGGGCGGGCGATGGGTAAGGCCATCGGCGCAGAGGTGACCACCGCAGCGGCGAAGCTTGAAGCAGAGGGTACGTCGCCGACCTTGGCGGTGGTGGTTCCCACAAATGACGAGGCAACCGCGTGGTACGTGCGTTCCATCCAACGTACGGCCGCCAGGGTCGGCGTCAACTGCCGCATCGAGCAGTTGTCGTCGCCGTCCGTGGGCGAATTGACGGCCGTATTGGACAGATTGTCGCTGGATGAGACGGTTCACGGAGTCATCTGCCAGACTCCTCTCCCCGAAGGGGCGACCCTCGCACAGGTCGGAGAACACATTGTGCCCCGGAAGGATGTTGACGGCGCCAACCCTGTGAGCCTTGGCCGGTTGGCCGCCGGTATGGATACTTTCGCGCCGGCGACCGCCGCAGCCGTTCTGGAGATACTCAAACGTGAAAACCTGGATTTGTCGGGGAAACACGTCGTCGTTATCGGACGTTCGAATGTGGTGGGTAAGCCGGCGGCGCTGCTCCTGTTGGCGGAGAACGCAACGGTTACCGTGTGCCACTCGCGAACTCGGGATCTTGCCGAGGTGTGTGCGCGCGCCGACGTCTTGGTCGCCGCCGTCGGCCGCGCCGAAATGATCACCGGGGCGCACATCAAGCCGGGTGCCGTGGTGGTCGACGTGGGCACCAACCCCACCGATGACGGCGGTCTGGTGGGCGACGTCGACGCAGACGCGATCGCCGAACGGGCGGGTGCGCTCACTCCGGTGCCCGGCGGCGTCGGTCCCGTCACCACGATGCTGCTCATGCGTCACACCGTCGATGCGGCTGCCCGTCAATCCGGGTGATCCTCGGGGCGGCTATAAGAACGTCCCGCAAAGTGGCGGCTAGCCGACAGTCTGCGCCCGCCGACGGCCGTAACGTGGCGACATACTCGCCCCGAGGAGGTGCGATTACATGCGCAGAATCGGCTTTATCGTCTGTGTTGTCGCGATGACGGTCGCCCTGCCCGGTCCCGCGTTCGCGTATGCGCATGACCGGGTTGCCGATCCGTGGCTGCACATGGTGTTGGACGTCATGACGTTGGCCATGGTCACCTCGCCACTATGGACGGCATATTGGTGGGATGGCAGCCGTCGGCTCAGTCTGCTGTTGCTCATCGGTATCGTCCAGATCCCCGCCGCAGTGTTCGCGTTCGTTCCCATCGCCGACCCGGTACTTCACCTCGTGGCACTGGTCGTCGGCTTGACGCTCACCGGCAGTTCATTGTGGTACGTGAGAACCGCAACCTCCTCGGAGGAAGTGGCCCCGTTGCCCCGTACGGATTTAGCCCGTTGGTCGTGAGCCGCGTCGTTCACGTGGCCACACGTAACGCGCGAGAATGACCGTGTGTACGTCACCGGACGTGCGCACGGTCATTCGGCAATGCCTGGAACCGGCGTCTGAAGGTCGGTGTCGGAATGAGACAGGGCGCAGATGATCCCCTTGGTCCCCGGAGCCGCAACGAAATATTCATTGTCCCGGGTCGTGATCGCCACGCCGATGGCTCGGCCGTCTTCCATGGAAGCCGTTACTTCGGGACAGCCGATATGCGGACCGTCAAGAGTTCCATCTGGGCAGGTGATCGCGTGGTGGGCACAGTGTGCCTCATCGGTGTGTCCCCACGCCCGGAACAATTCGACGCCGTCGGCCATGTACACCCCTACCGACAGCACGCGATCACCGTCGGGACGGCGATAGAACGCCGCGACGAGACCCGGCACCGGGACACCGTCGAAATCGACGTCGTAAACGATCTTGTGAAGACTGAAGCTCGCCAGGTCGGGCACGGCCACCGACCGGGTAAATGACAACGGCACGATCGGATCAACGAACCGACCGTGCCGTAAGTGACGACTCGATTACGCGAAAGTCAGCCGAAGAAGACCTTCGCTTCGTCCAACCGGTCGGCGGGCACCGTCTTCAGCTCGGCGGTTGCCTCGGACAACGAAACACGGACGATGTCGGTGCCGCGTAGCGCAACCATCTTTCCGTAGTCACCTTCGTGGACCGCGTCGATGGCGTGCAGCCCGAATCGGGTCGCCAACACCCGGTCGAAGGCGGTCGGTGTTCCTCCGCGCTGCACGTGCCCAAGCACGACCGCGCGAGATTCCTTGCCCGTCTCCTTTTCGATTTGGTCGGACAGCCACTGGCCGATGCCACCCAAACGCACGTGACCGAACGCGTCAAGCTCGGCGTTCTGGGTCACGATTTCACCTTCGACCGGTTGCGCGCCTTCGGCGACGACGATGATCGGTGAATAATCGGTGCGGAAGCGGGACTCGACAAAGCCCACCACTTCGGACAGAGTGAACCGACGTTCCGGCACCAAAATGGCGTTGGCGCCGCCCGCCAGACCCGAGTGAAGCGCGATCCAGCCGGCGTGTCGACCCATGACCTCGACGACCACGCAACGGTGGTGGCTTTCGGCGGTGGTGTGAAGCCGGTCGATGGCATCGGATGCAATGTTGACCGCGGTGTCGAATCCGAAGGTGTAATCGGTGGCACCAAGGTCGTTGTCGATGGTTTTCGGGACACCGACAACCGGGATGTCCATGTCGGTGAGTTTCTTGGCCACCCCAAGGGTGTCCTCGCCACCGATCGCGATGAGGGAGTCGACTTCCAGTTTCCGCAGGTTCTCACGGACCCTGTCGATACCACCGTCTATTTTGAACGGGTTAGTGCGAGAGGATCGCAGAATCGTACCGCCTCGGGGCAGAATCCCGCGGACCTCGGGCACCCCCAACGGCATGGTCTTGCCCTCCACAGGGCCACGCCAGCCGTCCCGGAAACCGATGAACTCGTGGCCGTATTCGGCCACACCCTTGCGAACCACCGCGCGGATGACCGCATTCAAACCGGGACAGTCGCCGCCACCGGTGAGTACGCCAATACGCATATGCACTCCATACGTGTACGTGCCGTCGATGGCACGAGACCCCGTTGTCTCGGCCGCTTGTCGCAGGCAGCCTATACCCGACGGGGTGTGTCGGATCGACTGATCCGTATGACGCCAAAGGTTTGTTGGCCCCTTGACTCAGGAGCGCGGGCTGGAGAGGACGTTCCAGCGGGCAAGGTTGTGTCGGGCGTCGGCCAAGGCGGAATGCTGATCCTTCGGGTTTCGCGGCAGGTCGGGACGCCCCGACTCGTCCCACAGTTGCTTCAGGTCCTTGGTCATGCGCGGTATGGCGCGAGGAAGCGCGGGCATGGCGCCCCACAGTTGCGCCAGCGCGACGTGGTCATATGCCCCGTACCACGCCCACAGCTCGATCCTGCCTCCGGCAACGCCTCTAATGGGTTCGACCAGAAATTCGTACAGGTCGTCTCGTATCGTCTTTCGAGCCTGCCACGCCGGGTCGCCGAGGCTGGGAAGCTTGTCGAGAACGTTTTGTCGCACCCACGGGATAGCCTTGGATTCATCGAACTCGGTGGAAACCGCGTAAAATTCGCGGCCGTGTTCGTCAACGACTCCGATGGAGACCAGGTCTATGGTGATGCCGTCTTCAATGAACTCGCAATCGTAGAAGTATCGGTACACCAACGCAATAGACCTTTCACCTGACGGTTGTTTCGCTCTAACGGCTTGTTTTCGAAGCTTGCGCCCCACATGGTGGTGGCACCGCGGTGAGACGCTACGGCATCGGCAAGTTCGCCGTCGACGCCGGTGGCCCCCGCTGTGCTGCGTCTCGCCATACGGACATTAAGCTATAAAATTCATAAAACTCCGGCAGAGGGCACATCGCCATTGCACCATAATGGCCTTGTTCAGCTGTCGGCACTGTCGCACATCTGATTGCAGGGGTGTACATCGTCGCGAAAGCCAGCCATGATCTACAGGTACCCACGCAACGCGGTCCCTTTAGGGGGTAAGGGGGTGGAACGTGGACGCACGAGCGTCTGACGATCTGTTGGCCGGTGTCATGATGTTCTCCGGTTTGGACGCGGATGCGCGCAAACGCATTGCCGCCGCTGCGATTCCGCGACAGTTCCGTCGAGGTCAGCTGCTGTTCGTCGAGGGCGACCCGGGTGAATCACTCATCATGGTGAGATCGGGGGCGGTGGCGGTGTTTCGCACCGCACCCACCGGCGAAAGAGCCATGTTGCACGTGGTGCGGGCACCCGATGTCCTCGGTGAAGTGTCGCTACTTGACGGTTCCGCGCGTTCGGCATCGGCCGAGGCGTTGGAGGACACCGCGGCAATGGCACTTGCACGCACCACCTTTTTGGACTTGGTGCATGCCAGTCCCCATATGTTGGACGCGGTCATGCGTTCCATGGGCGGTATCGTCCGCCGGCTGACCGAACAAAGCTCGGATCATGTGTTCCTTGATCTGCCGGCACGCGTGGCGAAAGCTCTCGTCAGGTTGACCGGACACACGGCCGCCCCCATGGTGACCATCGAGCTGAACCAAACACAACTGGCCGAGCTGGCAGGTGGTTCACGTCAAAGCGTGAACCAGGCGATCGGGACCTTCGCGTTGCGCGGCTGGTTGCGTACCGAAGGCCGCCGCATCGTGGTCACCGACATTCCGGCGTTGAGGCGGCGTGCAGGGCTCGACGAACCGGCTTGACCCGCGCCCACGGCGACCGGCCCGGTGATCGACCGTTGTCCGTGAGCACGGACAACGATGAACCGCCTACGTGCCCGCTAGCCGACGCGGTACGGGATCGTGCGCCCGCCTTCGGGTAGGACGCAGACTCGAGCGGTCGGACCGGCTTCCATGACCAGGCGGGAAATCGTACTGTTCACGTCACTCGAATGTCCGACGCCGATACCTGCGAGTGCGCCCCCGTCAAGATGACGTGAGTAGACGATCACGTGTACTTTCGACAAAATCTTCGTCAGGGCCTGCGCACTCCCCTCGTCCGATGTCAGGTGGGCCTGCAACCTGTTCGACAGGTCGGCCGTTTTCGTCCCGAGGAGAATGTCGGAACTCCCGGCACCGGCGATGTCGTCCCCGCATTCGGCAACCAACACCACGGTGCCGCCGGGTTTGGTAACGCTCTCTGCCGCCACCAACGCCGGAATACACTCGTACAGGCTCCGGTCGCCGGGATACCCCATGTTCGAGGTCACGACGACTTCGTATCGACCGCGTACCGTGCACAGCGCCAACTCGTGTGCGGTACGGCAGGCCTCGGCGTGTACGTGGAAGAGGCTTCCTCCGAAGGAGACGATGATTTCCCGGTCACGGTTGAGCAACACGTCCAAGGCAAAGTCGACGTTACCCACCGCCGCTACGACAGCCCGCATGTCCTCGTGAACGGGATTACCTCGAATATTGCCCCATGTGGCCGCGGGATGGCCGACACGTGCCGGGCTGTGCAGACTGATGGCGGTCTGCGCACCCACCAATCCGGGCGCCACAAGCCTGGGGCTGCCGGAGAAACCGGCGAATGCGTGTGGTTCGACCACTCCCGCGGTGATACGGATGTCGGATTCGAACCAGTCGCGGTTGAGCCATACCGGCACCAACCGGCCGTGCTCGCCCAACCAGATCAGCTTTTCGGCGTCGTCGGCGTCGTGGTAAACCACTCGTGGACACGGGGTCATCTTGGAGAACCGGTGCGCGAACGCGTCAAGACCGCGCCCGTCTTTCCGTCCTCCCGCGACCACCACCGTCACATCGGCCGGGACGACCTTATCGGCGAGTTCGGCCATCACCGCCTGAACCATGAGCAGTTGCGGTTCGGCCGGTGCGTTACCGCAGACGGCGACCGCCACGGTTTGGCCGTGTGTGACGGTGTCCCGCAACGTCTTTCCGTGCACCGGTTCTCGAAGTGACTCGCACAACAGTTTTAAAGGGTCGTCGACACCGGGCACATGCAACGGCTCGACAACAGTGGTTTGCCGGTCGGGCAGTGTCGTTTCCACACCGGTTCGACCATATGGCAGTTTCACCCGCACGCCGGGCACCTCCTGTCGGAAGCGGCGACAAGGCCGCCGTTGAAATGCTGGCCCCTCCTGCCCGGCGGCCACCTTTATGGTCTCACTATTGACCACTTTCGTGGTGTCGGCTTTCATCAGTTCAGGCCTTCCACACCGGGAAACATCCACCGACACACCGGGTTAAACGCTTGCCTGTGATCATTTGCGACAACGAACGCCGGGAACACGACAATCGACACTCACCGACCGCTGTGTGCCTCGGTTATGTGGGCGCTTTCACACCGAATCATCGGTGACATGCCTTCGCGTCGCAGTGGTCCGGCTCCACTCATGAAGGCGAATCGGACCCTGGTCGCGGTAAAGTGGAGCCCGTTCCCCACCGACTCGGTCCCCTCACTCGCGTGTTGGATGCACACGATCGGCAAGCCCGGTCGTGATGCCACCGACCCGGCCACACACCGTTGTGACGGTCTGGGACTTCTCACCCGCAGACGGAGCAGGACATACACATCATGAGTCGACGCGCGCCGGCGCTCCGGGCCACACCCCACACATCGGGGACGGGCGCCCTCTTTGTCCTCACGGCCTCGGCGCTGTGGGGCACGACGGGGACGGTCGCGACCTTCGCGCCCGAGCACGCATCGGCCGTCTCCATCGGGGCCGCCACCATGGGAGTGGGCGGATTGGTGACCTTCTCGGTATCGGCCCGCCGTTCACTCACGGTCCTTCGCGGTGGCTCAACGGTTGTACGGCTCGCCTTGCTCGGCGCCGCTTGCATCGTCGTCTACCCGCTCGCTTTCTACAGCGCCATGGCTTACGCGGGAGTCGCGGTCGGAACCCTCGTCAATATCGGATGTTCCCCCCTGTTCGCAGCCATGTACGAACGGATCTTCGACGGCACACGCCTTAACCGCCGCTGGACGGCGGCCACGGCGGCCTCGTTCATCGGCTGCGTCATCCTCCTCGGCGGCGGACACCCCGTCGGAGGAACCACCACCGACCTTGTCATCGGAGTCCTTCTGGGCATGGTGGGTGCTGCCACATACGCCGGCTACTCGTACACCGCGACTCGGATCATGCACGCCGGTCACTCCTCACGCGGCGCGATGGGAGCGATGTTCGGTCTGGGGGCCATCGGGTTGGCCCCCGTCCTGGCGGTCACCGGCGGGCCGCTCCTGGCGGAGCCCCAGGGGATCCTCGTGGCCGGTTATCTGGCTCTCGTTCCAATGTGTCTTGCCTATCTTCTGTTCGGCGCGGGGCTGCGTCGTGTGGGCGCCAGCACCGGCACCACATTGAGCCTGTTCGAAACTCTCGTGGCGACGATTCTGAGCGTCGTCATCGTGGGCGAGCAGCTGACCGCTCCGTCCTGGGTCGGCATGGCGCTCATCGGTATCGGTCTCGCCGTCATCACGGTTCCCACTCCCGAGCGTCTTCGCTCGTCGTAGGCGACGTCGGCCGTGCCACTCCCCGGCGGCCCCGGAAGGTTCACGCCGAGGGTTCGGATAGCCTCGGGGCTCGTCAATCCGCCCAGATTCTTCGTGGAGCCGCTGCGTGCGACGGCAAGCCTCTTCCGGTGTCGTCCTGATCCTGTTGGCGTCGACCTTCTTCGGCGTCAGCGGCCCCTTCGCGAAAGCACTCATCGGTACCGGCTTGACCCCGTTGGAGGTCACTTGGCTTCGGGTTACGGGCACCGGCGCCATCATCGCGGTTGCCGCGATTCCCGCGATCAAGTCACTGATTCGGCAACGTCGTGACTCATCTGAGGTGATTCTCCCCCTTCGGGGAATGATCGGCTTCGGGCTTACCGCGATCGCCGGTGTTCAGGCCTTCTACTTCCTCGCCGTGGCGCGTCTGCCTGTGGGAATCGCCCTGCTGTTGGAGTTCACCGGGCCGATCCTGGTCGTGGTGTGGATTCGGTGGATACGCCGCGTCCGACTGCCGAAGGCGGCCGTCACCGGCGCACTGTTGAGTCTCGCGGGGCTCGCCTTCGTCGTCGAGGTCTGGACCGGCCTCAAACTCGACGCGCTCGGGTTGCTGGCGGGAGCGGCTGCGGCCGCGTGCCAAGCCGCGTATTTCCTGGCCGGTGAAAGCCTTTCCCATCGCGTGTCGACTCCGGTGTTGCTGGCCGTGGGGTTCGGTGTCGGTCTCGTGGTTCTCGCACCATTGGCCCAACCCTGGAATATGAACTGGACGGCGCTGGCCCAACAGATTGATCTGGGCGGCTTCGAGGTCAACGGGATCGTCGTGGTGTCGACCCTGATCATCGCCACCGTATTGGCCTACGCCTGCGGTTTGCCCGCTCTTCGGCATCTCTCGGCAGCGGTCGCCGGCGGGATGGCCTATACGGAAGTGGTCGTGGCCTCCCTCGCCGCGTGGCTGCTCCTGGGCGAGGCGTTGACCCCACCACAGGTCGTCGGCGGAGTCCTGGTCATCATCGGCGTGTTCACGGCTCAACGAGCCGTGGCCACACGTGAGGCGCCATCGATCGGTACCGGGGACGATCCAACTTTCTGACACGTCGATTACCCAGCCGTCCGCGCGCCCCCGAGACGATCCGCGGCTACATTTGTTCTCCGACCTCGAGGGAGATCACCGTGTCCACACCCGAAACCACAGCGGCACTTCCCACCGCCGACGTCGTCAGCAGACACCTGGTCGTCGTGGGAATGGCCGGTGTCGTATTGGCCGTCGTCGTGGTCGGCGGGTTGGACCTGTGGACGTTCGGCGAACCACACAATCCGCTGACCCACACGATCAGCGAGTACGCCCAAGGACCTTTCTGGTTGCCCTTCCATCTGGCGGTCCTGTCGCTGGCCGGCGGTTCGCTGGCGATTCTGGTGGCGATGGTGCGCCGCCGGTTGGCGCGGCCCCTGTCCGCCGGAGCCGTCGCCTTGGGGCTGTGGAGCATGGGGTTGATATTCGTCGTGCTGTTCGAGAAGCACGATTGGTCTCAAGGCCCGTCGGCATCGGGCTACGTACACCAGTCGGCAAGCCTTATCGCGTTTCTGTCGCTTCCGGTGGCCGCGGTTCTGCTGGCGGCGCCGTGGCGACGACACGACCGATGGCGAGTGGCCGCAAGCTGGACGTCCCGACTGGGTTTGGTGTCCATGCTGTGGTTCGTACCGATCCTCGGGGCGTTGATCCTGAACTTTGCCACCGATGTCGAATGGTGGCGGTTGGTGCCGTTGGGATTGACCGAAAGAACGCTGGTGTTGACCGAGATCCTGGTGTTGGTCGCCATGGCTCGCTGGACCCTTGCCGCCGCCGACCACAACCGCGCACCGGTGTGAGAACGGTGCGCGGTCTACGGCGGTCACCGACACCCGTGGCCGCGGTTTCGTCGAATCCGGGGCCACGGGCACGCACTAGGCGGGCACGATCTCGTCGATCTCGGCCAACTGCTGGTCGGTCGGCTCCCAGGAACCTGCCTTGACATTGGCGACAACCTGCTCGGGCTTGGTCGCTCCGGCTATGACGGAGGCACACCCGGGCTGTGCGGCCAAGGCACCGACGGCAACGTCGAGGATGCTGCGTCCCTGCTCCTGAGCCCACGTCGTCAGAGCCTCGACCCGATCGAGTTTATCCTCGGTGATGTAATCCGACCGTCCCGACAACCGGGTCCCCTCCGGCGGAGGCGTACCGCGCCGGATCTTGCCGGTCAACAAGCCCATCGCCAGCGGAAAGTACGGCAGTACGCCGACACCGTATTCGTTGGCCGCGGGAACGACCTCGGTCTCGACATCCCGTTCAAGGAACGACCAGTGGTTTTGAGCCGAGACGAACGGCGTAGCCCCGATCTCGGACGCGACGTGCGCGGCCTGAGCGATCTGCCAACCGGTGAAGTTCGAGTGGCCGAGGTAACGGACCTTCCCTTCGGCGACCAGTTCGGTCAACGCCGCGAGCGTTTCGGCGATGGGCGTGTCGGGGTCCGGCGTATGAATCTGGTAGAGGTCTATGTAGTCGGTCCCGAGCCGCCGCAATGAAGCTTCGACGGCTCTGCGAATGTACGCCCGGCCGCCTTTGGATCCGGCCGCCGGACCGTATCCCATGTCGTTGGCGGCGTGGCCGAACTTGGTGGCGATGACGACCTGATCGCGACGCCCCGTGAGCGCCTGACCCAGGAGGGTCTCCGATTCCCCGTTGCCGTAACTTTCGGCCGTATCGAAGAGGGTGACACCGTTTTCGATGGCGGCGTCTACGACGGCCTTCGTTCCCGCGGCGTCCACGCGTCGGCCGAAGTTATTGCACCCCAGACCGACAACCGATACGCGCAGCCCTGAATCTCCCAATGGTTGATAACGCATTGGCCGACCGTACCCGAGCAAAAAGCACCGGTGACCTTTTCGTCTCACGATCGAAGAGGACGGCCGCCGATCAAGGACTTTGTGATGGTGATGTTCCCGGCCTTCGGCGGCGCGGTTTCGTCGACCAACCGCCATCGGATCACGTCGTCGTCGGTGCGCCTCAAGCAAACGAGCTCATTTCGCGGCGGTGCATCGTGTGGCGGTACACGGCGGCGCGGGTCGTACGGCCCGCGCCGCCGTGTACGAAGCCGGTGCCAAAAACACTGTTCTGTCACACAAAGTCCACAAACAGCTTCTTAATCGAGATCATCCCGGCAGGCGCAGGTGGGCCGGCCATTGCGTTCCCCGTTCACGGAACAGGTAGCACACACCTCCGGAGCCACCGGCATCGTTACCGTTGGCGTCCTTGCGTCTGGTCCTCAACCAGATGTTTTCGAACTGTCGGCGGTCGTACACCCGCCGCACAGCGTCGTTGGACGGAGAGGACGGGTCGTTGGCTATGACATCACCGTCGGCGGTGAAGCCGATCAGGACCATGAGATGGCCTGCGGTGCCGTACCCGGCGCCGTCGAGCTCCTCTTCCAGGAAGGACTGCGACGTGATGATCGGAAACCCGGCGGCGATCAGAGCCTCGGCCTCGTCCATCGAGTTGAGCCTCGTGATGACGGCTTCAATGTCGTCGAAGTCGCCGGCATAGGCGGCGTTGAACGGCCAGTTGCCGCAGCCGTCGTACTGGTTGTCATAGGTGGATCGAGCCGCGTGGCAGATCTGCGGGTCCTCGTACGCGGGGTCGACCCAGGCCATGTCCTCGGGAGCCACGGTGCGGCCGAAGTACTCCAGCACCATCTGCGACGAGGTGGGGCTGCACCAGGCCTGACCGCCGCCACCGTACTCGGGATAACGGCCGGCATGGATGCTCTGTGAGTAGCGCGGAACATCCAGTTCGATGCCGGTGCCCACGCCCGGGGTTGAAGCGGGGACCTCGTAGCGAACCGGTACGTGCGACGTCATCGCTCCAAGGCGCCACACGGTCGGGCTGACGTCGGTGCCGGCGAGGCGGTGCAGGGTCACGCGAAGCCGAAACGCGGTCAACCTCGTCGTGGTCGGGTCATCGACCGCCAGCGTGTCGGTATAGACGGTGGAGCGGCTGTCGCCTTGCTGCGCCACCGATGCGCGCGCGATGTCACCGTCACCGGCTGCCCAGCGGCCCATGATGAACCACGGCGTGCTTTCACCGTCGGTGTAGCGGCCCTGCATGTCCACCTGGACCCAGGTTCCTTCGGGCGCGTCGACGTTCCACGAGGCTATGAGTTCCCCTGCCGCCACCTGGGATTCGTATTCCGGCGAAGTCCACGTCGCGACATCGAACGACGTGGTGTTGCCGGTGTGCGGGTCCGCGAAGTCGACGGTGTCCACGGGTCTTCCGATTCGGATGCCGGGGCGGTCGCCGTCCGTCGCAACGGTTCCTGCGGCTTCGCCCGACGCCCAGTGTTCGGCGGTCTCCCACGCGAAGAAGTCGACTCCTTCATCAACCGGTGTGTCCGACGTTGTTCCGCGTTCTGCCACCGCGGCCCCGGAGACGAATACAGTGGACGTGGCCGCCAGGCCGGCGGCGAACACCGACCTACGGGACATGGAACCGCTCATTTCGTATTCCTCAAAGTAGACAAAATGCCGATGGTTCGATAGTCGCATCGGCTTCATCGATCATTCATAAAGGTAAGATCCATAATTTGCATACACCTGCCGGATGGGCTAATGTTTCGCGGCCCGACCGGCAATAGAAAGGCCCACATTGCTGCCAAACGTGCTGCAGGTCACATTCAAGCCGGATATGGACGGCCCTTCACCAGGAGTGATGGTCTGGTGGGGAACCGACAACCCGGCCGAGGCGGCCAGGCGCCGCAGCCTACCCGAAGGCGCCGCCGGCCGTTTGCGGCTGGCCATGTCGACCGATGGTGGGCTTCAGGTGGGCACCCACCCGGTGAGGCTGGTCAGGCTCGAACACGCGCTCCCCGCCCTGTACGAACTCACCGTGGGAAGGAACAGCAGCGATTCACTCCGAGCCTGGCACACGGCCACCAGGATGATCCTGTCTCACCGAGACCCCAAACAATTGGAAGAGCTCGCCGCCGCCATGCCGGGGGCGGCTTACCCCATTGCCGCGGATGGAAACTCGATATGGGAACCGGAATCGCTACTGCGAGTATTCCAAAAGTCGGTGCATTCGCTCTATTCTCGCCCCACACAGTCGACTCTTCCAATCGAGAAGCCGGCCCCGCTGAAAACGGTCGACGTTTCGATCAAGGCCACATTGCGGCCATACCAGCAATTCGGGGTCGCGTGGCTGCAACGGCTGGCCGAGCACCATGGCGGCGGGATCCTCGCCGACGACATGGGCCTCGGCAAAACTCTTCAGGCCATCGCGTTGTTGACACGGCGCCGCCCCACACGTCCCCATCTCGTTGTGTGCCCCACATCGCTGTTGGGCAACTGGGCTCGCGAGCTGACCCGATTCGCTCCGGGGCTGCGTGTGCTGGGGCATCACGGCCCCCGTCGCCTCACCCATGCCGACTCCAAAGAGCCGTTTCCTTCCGGGGCGGTGGTCGTCACCAGTTACAGCCTGATGCTGCGTGACCTCGACCTCCTGTCGCGCCAAGACTGGGATGTCGTCGTGCTGGACGAGGCTCAACAGATCAAAAACCACACGTCGCAAACGGCACGCGCGTCCCGCATGCTGCCAGCCCAAGTACGTCTTGCGTTGACCGGCACCCCGATCGAAAACCGGCTGTCGGAGCTGTGGTCGATCATGGACTTCGCCAACCCCGGTGTTCTAGGGAGTTACCGTCCGTTTCTGAAGCGTTTCGCCGAACCGATAGAGAAGCGACGCGACGCGCGGGCGGCCAAACGGCTCCGTCAGACCATCGAACCGTTTGTCCTACGCCGCATGAAGTCCGAAGTGGCCACCGACCTTCCGCCGAAACAGGAGTCGCTGGTGGTGTGCACGTTGACGCCCCAGCAGGCTCGGTTGTACCGGCAGGAGGTCGACGACGCCCTCAACGCCGACCTGGGGTCCGGGTTCGAACGCCACGGACGGGTACTGCGGTTGTTGACACGGCTCAAGCAAATCTGTAACCACCCGGCTCAGTACCTCGGCAAGGACGACACCCCAGCAGACCAATCCGGCAAACTCACCCGTGTATCCGAAATGCTCACCGAAACCGTCGCCGAGGGCACGGCGGCGCTGGTATTCACGCAGTACCGTGTGATGGGCGAGATCCTGGCCGCGCACCTGGCGAGGACGCTCGATCTGTCGGATGTTCCGTTCCTGCACGGCGGGGTGGCTCGTACAGCACGCGAAAAGATGGTCGACGAATTCCAGGCCGGGCACACACCCGTCATGATCGTCAGTCTTAAGGCAGGCGGCACCGGACTGAACCTCACCGCGGCCACGACGGTCGTCCACTACGACCGTTGGTGGAATCCCGCCGTCGAGGACCAGGCCACCGACCGCGCACACCGCATCGGGCAGGACAAACCGGTGGACGTCTACAAGCTCGTCACGGGAGGCACGTTGGAGGAACGTATCGCCGATCTGCTGGAACGCAAGCGCTCGCTCGCCGAAGCGGTCACCGGCACCGGTGAAGACTGGATCACCCACCTCGACGACACTCAGCTTCGCCGACTGGTGACCCTCTCTCAGGATGTGGTGGCCGAATGAACGACACCGACGAGAATCGACGCGTAGGTCAGGGGCTGAGCCGTTTCGGCAACACGTGGTGGAGCAAACGGTGGTTGCGCACTTTGGATCAGCTCGGACTGCGCTACCCCGATTCACGGCTGCCCAAGGCCCGCTCCATGGTACGCAGCGGTGACGTCGACCTCATGCACGTGGAAGCCGGGGCGGTATCGGCCTGGGTCGATCAGCAGGCGAAGTCCTTCGAGGTTACCGTCGCGGTTCACCGGTTCGACGATCGGCAATGGGAACGGTTCGTCGACATCATGGCCGCTCAGTGGCGCAACCTCGTGGCCTTTTCCGGGCGTGAACTGCCCACCGACATCGATCGACAACTCGACGAGCAGGCGTCTCTTTTCCCCTCCGACGGCGAACTGTCCACCACATGTATGTGCCCCGACACATCACCGGTGTGCGTACACGTCATCGCTCTACAACACGCGTTCACCGTCTGGCTGGACGAGGACCCGCTCCTCCTGTTCGTTCTTCGCGGCGGCGAGCCCGAGACGCTGATGGATAGGATTCGTACCGCGATCGCGGCCCAACACGTTCCGACCGCGACGCTCTCAACGCGGCCGATCTCCGCCGTTTCCGACTTCTACGCAGGCACCCCGGACCTGACGAGGCTGGAACGAATCGCTTCCCTGACTGCTCAAAAATAGGTACGGACGGCGTCGACCACGAAGCCTTCGGTGTCGACGACCGGGATGAGGCTCCACTTGTCGAAGGTGGTGCACGGATGTGAGACTCCCAAACGCACCACGTCGCCCACCACCAGGTTCTCCACCGCGCCGCGTAGGTGCGCGTGCTGGTCGTTGAGGGCGGCGACGTTCACGTCGGGCAGGTCGACCGCGACGGGCATTCCCGCGTCGAACGACACGTCACGTCGACCAACGTCGACCAATGCGAGGCCGGGCTCGGGCATCGACAAGACCGTTCCCCGCACGTGCAGAGCGGAGATGAGCTGTGGACCGCCCCGGTCTCGCGAGGCCGGTGTCATCTTCGCGTACAGGCCGTCGTCGTGAGTCACGTACGACCCGGCACGCATCACGGCGGTTGCGCCTTCCTGCACCAGCGGCGCCAAGTGCTGCGCCACCTGGTCGAAGTATTCACTGCCTCCCGCGGTGATCATGGGGGATTCGACGTCGAAGGCGAGCCTGTTGGCCGCTTCGACCACATCGGCAAGCAGAGCGTCGACTCGATCCAGCGATTCCGGCCGCTCGTCGTGTGCCACGCTGCCCTCGTATGCGGCTACACCCGCCAGGCGCAGCGAGGGCGTGTTGTCGACAATTTTGGCCAGGTGATCGACGTCTTCGCGGCGCCGCACACCAGCCCGTGCCGCATAGTCACCGAGTTCGATGCAGACGTCCAGCGGTGTGGCGGTCCCGTGCAGCGCGCGGGCCATGCATTCGACCCCGGCCACCGAATCGACGAAGCAGGTGACGTGGCCGCCCGAGTTGTTCCACTCGTCGATCCACGCCAGGACCGAAGGTGTCACCAATTCGTTCGCCACCAGGACATTGGGGATGTCGAACGCACGAGCGACACGCAGTTGAGGTGCGTTCGCCACCGTTATACCGATGGCGCCCGCGTCAAGCTGTCGCTGCCACAGTTGCGGGGACATCGTCGTTTTGCCGTGGGGCATGTGTACCAGCCCGGCCTCGTGGCACCATCTGGCCATCGCGGTGATGTTGTGTTCCAGTGCCTCTTCCTGGAGCGTCGCCACCGGCGTATCGAGGTGTTCCAACCGGGGGCCGGACTGCAGCCACTGCCCGAGACTTCGACCGTAGGCGGAAGGAGGAACGGCCTTCATCCGCCAATCCAGGCGTTCTTCGTAGCAGCGCGTCGCGGCGACGTCGTTTCGCATCCATGGACTCCTGAGCTGAAATAGCGCGGTACGTTACCGATATGTCTGACAAGGTCGCCGTTATCACTGCCGACGCTCCCGCCCCGGCTCACACGTTCTCGCAGGGGGTTCGCAAGGGTCCCATCCTGCAGGTCTCAGGTCAAGGACCGGTCGACCCGGCCACCGGCGAATACCTTTACCCCGGCGACGTAGCCGCTCAAACCACCCGGACTCTTCACAATGTCGCGGCCGTTCTCGCCGCAGGTGGAGCCGATTTCTCCGATGTCGTGATGCTCAGGGTCTATCTGACCGCGCGTGAGGACTTCACCGCCATGAACGACGCTTACGGCGTCTTCGTCGGATCACGTGTGACCGACGGCGTTCTACCGTGCCGCACCACCGTGTTCACCGGCCTACCCCGCGAGGAGATGCTCGTGGAAATCGATGCGATGGCCGTGGTGGGTTGAACATCACGGGTGCCGATGTCGGCGTCCGTGGGCCAAGCGCGTCCGCAGGCCCGCTTTTCCCCAAAACGCCAACAGCACGACGAGCGTCAGCAGGCCAGCCGTCGACATTCCGAGTAGGTTCAGTACCAGCTGAGTCAGAGACGGCGCAACTTCAGCCCAGTCTCCCAGGGCCGCGGCGACCGCCGCGTAAGAGGCTGCCGGCACCGTCGTCACCGAAATGAACACGCCCACCAGGGCCTGCGATTTATCCGACGCCAACGACAAAATGCCCGCAACACCGGCCAACAATGCGACCATGATCGACCATTGATCCGGTTTGACGATGAATCTGGTTTCCTCTGAGATCGTGTTCAAAAGCTCCGGCTCAACCCAGTCGACGACGTGAAGCATCGACACTGTCACGGTGCCGGCCACGACGGCCGCCGCGAACCCGACGGCCAAGGCGCCGATGGCCTTAGCAACCCGCTTGGGACGCCGCCGCAACACGCCGACGCTGACGGCGGCGACGGGTCCGAACTCGGGCCCCAACACCATCGCTCCGACGATCAGCACGGAGGAGTCCTGGACGATGCCGATGGCCGCGATCAGAACCGCGATCACCAGAAACGCCATGTAGGACCAGGTGAGACGGCTGTCTTCGTCGACCCGCTGTTGCAGTTCCTCCCATATGATCGCCTCATCGCGGTCGGAGGTGTCCGAGGCTATGCGGCCCATCGCCAAATCGACTCGTTCGGCGGCCACAAAGCCTCGACGGTCGACGTCCAGGCGGTCCAACAGGTCGATGACGTCGTTGGCCGCGGCACGCGTGACGTCACACATAACGACGTCACCGGGAGGTTTACGCGCCGCATCGTTCAGGACGACCAGGTTGGAAACCTCGTTTTGCCGCTCGAGGAGCCGACACACCTCATCGGTGCGGTCGGCAGGCGACACCATACGCAGATGCAGCACATCATCACGTTACGTGTCGCCCGCGTTGTTTTACGTGGCGTCAGGCTTTCTCGACGGCGGGTTCGGGCGCCTCGGACGACACCTGGTGCAGCGGGGTGACCTTGCCGCGTACGTAGAATTGGAAACCCACCTGGAGTGCGGCCACCGCCAACGCCATGAGACCGGCGACGCGGAGGCTCACCAGTTCGCTGAAGGCGGCGCCGCCAACGAACACTTGCAATCCAGCCAGGACGGACATGATGATCAATACGGGTTCGCGCTTCACCGCGACCACCTCTATTCCCTTACAGGGCAACGCTGTTGGGGACAACCTGTTTCACCTTCGGCCGCCCGTATCCAACACAGACATGTCACACAAGCCTAACGCGACCATGCCATTACCCATAGTGGATATGATGTCGAGTACGTCCCCGACGCGCATATCACTCGCCCGACTCAACCGATGCACCACGTGCACGACGACAGCCGGTCGCCGACACACTGCATAATCGTTGCGCGAAGGGAGGCGACCATGCGTGGTGGCGAGGTTTTGAAGAACCGATACCGACTCGATCAGTGCATCGGCACCGGGGGGATGAGTGAGGTCTGGCGGGCACACGATCTCATGCTCGAGCGGGCCGTGGCGATAAAAATCCTGCATCCGGCCCTGGCCGCCGACCCCACATTCCGACAACGCTTCCTCGGCGAGGCCCGCACTCTCGCGTCACTGAACGCGCCGGGGTTGATCAATCTTTACGACGCGCACGAAGAGCAGGTTGACGACGGTCCGCCTCTCTCCTACCTGGTGATGGAACTGGTCCAGGCGACTCCGCTGTCACAGATCCTCCGCGAACGAGGACGGCTTGACCCGGTACAGGTCGCGTCGATCGTCGCTCAGTGTGCCACCGCTCTCGATGCAGCCCACGGCGCGGGCATCGTGCACCGAGATGTCAAGCCGGCCAACATCCTCGTCAGCGAGACCGGTGACGTGACACTCATCGATTTCGGTATCGCCCGTACCCGCGGCCACAGCGCATTGACGTCGGCGGGTTCGATCGTCGGCACGATCGAGTACGCTTCCCCGGAACAGTTGCGTAGCGACCAACTCGGGCCCGCCTCCGACGTCTATTCGCTGGGCGTCGTGGCCTACGAATGTCTGGCCGGCAGGTTGCCGTTCGAGGCCGATTCCACCCCGGCGTTGATCACGGCGCACCTCAACGATCAACCACCCCCGTTGCCGGATGACGTGCCCGCAGAACAGGCCGATGCGGTCATGACCGCACTGGCCAAGGACCCGCATGCTCGGTTCGTCTCGGCGGCGGACATGGCGAAGGCCGTGTCGTCCGAAACCCCGCCCCGCGCCACCCGCACCATGGGTATGGCGACGATCCCGCCCGCACCGACAGTCCATATCGAGATGGACGAGGAGCCGGAGAAACCGCCGGTTTCGTTTGAACAGCGGCTCCGGCGACGCACTTTCACCGCCGTGGCTGCCACCCTGGGGGTGGTCGTTCTGATTGTCGCGGCGGCTGTACTCATATGGACCGGCGGGGACGACGCCAAAGAGCCGGCAGCACAGGAGACCTCGACAACACCGAGCAAAACGCCGTCGCCAAGCCCCACGGGTCCGGATGCACCCGCCACGTCCACGCTGGCCAACGCCCACAGCGGTCAATGCATCAACGTTCACAGGGGTTTTCTGTTCACATACGCCGAGTTCGTCGGTTGCACCGACGGTGCTCCGCAGTTCGAGTTCGTCCCCGGCCCGTCGTCCGACGACGTCTTCAAAATCGCTTTGTCGGCTCAGCCCGACATTTGCCTCAACTGGACATATGGGCGCAATGACGTGGAGCCCGGGGACTGTGACTTCAACACCGCGTGGAAGCTCAACTGGATCGAATCGACCGAAGGGGTCGACGTCTGGCAGATTCAAAGCGTCAGCAACGGCAATTACTGTCTCGCCGCCGGCACCGAACGCCCGCAGGGCCAGGACTGCACCGAGGACGCCAACCAGCGATGGCACACGCAAGCGGAGGCCCGGCTGTCGGACTGATCGAGGATAGGGTGGCCGACATGTCTGGTCGTGAATTGCGGACCTTGTGCCTCACCTGCCAGGGGCAGGGCCATCTGATCATTCCGCGAGCGCGTCTGGCGGGCGGCGGACGGATCGGTGTCGACAACGAGGCCGCCGAGTGCTGGTTTTGTAAAGGCGACGGTTGGCTGCGCCAGGCTACCGTAAGAAACCCCGCGTAACCGCAACACAGGCGCGATGTGATCCCGGCGCCGGTTGAACGTCGCCACCAATCCCACCTCGCCAGGCCCGGGCCCCAGCGCCACCCACTACGCCAGAAACTTCACGATGCCGATCCGCTCGCCCGGTTGAAAACCATCGACACAGCACATCACCCGTTGCCGTCCGAGGCGGCCCGCACGGCCGGCCGGGACCCGGTTCCACACCACACTGACCTGTTTCCCCGCTTACCTGCGAAACGACCGGGTTCAAACGGGCCCGTCGACGTCTCCACACGGCGTTACCGCCGCTCAACCCGGTGATGGTTCACGACCCGTCATCGGGGAGACCCACCCGTTTCAACGGTTTCGTCGCCGGCCCCTCCAAGACGGATCCGTCGCGCTCGAAACGGGAACCGTGGCATGGGCAGTCCCACGTCGACTCGCCGCCGTTGAAGGTGACCGTGCATCCCAGGTGTGTGCATTTGGCCGAGACGGCGCACAGTCGTCCGTCGATACCACGTGAGACGGCAACTCGGCGACCACCGATAAAATAAACGCCGCCTTCGCCGATCTCCAGTTTCCGATAATCACCGCCGACCACCGAGGACAGGGCGTCGCGGACAAGATGTTTGGTCACTGTCGCGTTGAGGCTCACGAGAGCTCCCGGCGCACGCCTGATCACGAACCTCGTGGGGTCGAACGTGTCCGCCCATGCGTTGTCGTTCCCGTTGACGGCGTCACACAGGACGATACCCGCCAGAGTCCCGTTGGTCATCCCCCAATGGCCGAAGCCGGTGGCGACCCACAGGTGGCGGGCACCCCAGTGGTATCGACCGATGAAGGGAAGCCCGTCGACGGTGGTGAGGTCCTGAGCCGACCAGCGGTAGGTGATCCGTTCCAGACCGATGTTTCGTCGAGCCCATTCGGCCAAATCGCGGTGCCGTGACAGAGCATCACCGGCCCCGGTTCGGTATCGACCGCCCCCCACGACGGCAATGGTCTGTGTGTCGTGTCCCGGCGCCACGCGCAACGAATGCCCGGTCTCGGCGGACAGATACATCCCGTCGAGTCGGCTACCGGCGGGCAGGGGCCCCGCCACGACCAAATCCCGTATCGGCGCCATCTTCGCGAAGAGGAACCCCCGGTCGAGAACCGGGAAATGTGTCGCGACAACCACGTCGTTGGCCAGGATCCGCCCTTGGGTTGTGTCGACGGCACACGGCACACCCTCGATGACGTTCAGGACCCTCGTGCCGGTGACGACGCTGCCGTCCAGCCTCCGGAACTCGTCCACCAGCGTGTTCAACCACTTGACCGGGTGGAACTGCGCCTGGTCACTCAGCTTTATCGCCGCGAAGGCCACGACCGGCAGATCGGGGTCGGAGTCGAACTCCACGGGCAGACCGGCCCGCTCGGCGGCCCCGGCTTCGCCTTCCAACTGTGCGATCCGATCGCGATCGTCGGTATAGACGTAACTTGGTTGCGCTGACAAGTCCACGTCGGCGCCCAGGGCTTCGGCTTCTCGCCGAATAAAGTCCAGGGCCGCCTGCTGGCCGCTCGCGTACAGCCGGGCGGTTTCGATACCGTGTCGATCCTCCAGCGTCGCGTACTTCATCCCATGCTGCGCCGTCACCTTCGCCGTCGTGCCGCCGGTGACCCCGTCGCCAACGTGACCGGCGTCGATCAACACGACCTCACGTCCACTGCGACGGAGCAAAAGCGCCGTGGTGACGCCGGCGATTCCGGCTCCCGCCACGACCACCTCCGCCTGCCCGGGCAGCGGGTCGCCCGTGCGTCGATTCACCGACTCGGCCCACAGCGATGCGGATTCGGGCAAATCCCTCACAACGTCTCTCCCTCCTGCACACGTTCTCGCCGATCGACAGGCGTGGGATCCGTGAGGACGGCGTAACCTCCGATTTGCAGCAAGACCGTGTCGCTACCAACGAAGTACGCCCGGTTGCGTGGTGAACGGGCCGCGCCGTCGTGAACAAGGTCAAGCCTGCTCTCCATACCCGGTGCAATACCCAGGTCACCTGACGCAAAACCAGGTAACGGTGGCTGTTTCGCCGCGCCGCGTTCACGGTGCCAAGCAGACGCCCGGTGGTACGGGACACGGCTCCAATCCGCTGCGAACCGACGCCGACGGATGTGAGGTTTCCGTGACGGTGGGACCAGACGCCCGATCGGGCTGCGTCATGTCGGCGGCCACAGCGAAGGCCAGGAGCCGTGCACCGGCGTGTCCCCCGGTTTCCACAGGACTCCGCACGCGTCGTCGGGTTACGCCCTGACCACAGAACCTCACGGCGGCAATGCAATCGCCGAACCCACGTCCACCTTCGTC
Organism: Candidatus Stackebrandtia excrementipullorum; assembly: GCA_019113825.1. Classification (GTDB taxonomy): domain Bacteria; phylum Actinomycetota; class Actinomycetes; order Mycobacteriales; family Micromonosporaceae; genus Stackebrandtia; species Stackebrandtia excrementipullorum. The sequence goes on from DXGR01000027.1 coordinate 69,124, forward strand.
ACAGAGGTCACATACCTTGTCACGGTGCGCCTGTACATCGACGGTATCGACACCCCCACCATGCGATCCGGCTACGCCTGCGTCGGCCTCTCGCCGCTGTACCGGTCCACACGATCGGCTTGATCACCAACACATGCGCTCTCGTAGAAGTTGCCAAGCCGCCCTCGATGCCTTCAGAAACAGACACCAGGAGAAACCCATGGGGATCATCAAAAAAACCAAACTGGCCCAGATGACGCAGGACGCCGACCGGGCTCGAAAAGAAGGGCGCAAGGTCCTGGTCATGAAACTCAACTACCCGTGGTCCGACGGGGGTTATTCAGGAGAGATCGTCGACTGGTCTCTGATGATCGAAGCAATCGAATCTCGTGGCTGGGTCCTGGACGTCTTTACCGGTATGAACGACAGGAACCGGCGCGCCGACGCATTGTGTCTGTTTCGGCCGCACCCGAACAGATAAACCAAGGCGTGACGGACTCCGCAGGAGCGTCGGCCGACTTCATCGGCGGATTGCCGGCGCACAACGCCGACGGCGCCCCACACAACGGTCGATCCGGCTTCGCCTCGCATGGGCCTCCACAACGGAACGGCACCGCGAGGCGTCATGCCCTCCAACAGACATCCACACTCGAATCGCGGCTGAATGTGGAGTACCCGACGGGACTGCAGCACGCACCACCGATGACGGCGCATATGAGACGGCGGTTGTCGCACCGGAGCGCATCGATACCGAAAACGGCGACGACGGTGTCCAAGACCTGGGCGCCGACAGGACTTACCGACCCTCCGGTGCGGGACCCGGCGGTCTATCGGTCCATGCTTCCGATCGCATTGCCGTTGACACCCAGAAGAGCACAGAGCACAACCGTGACCGATAAACCTTGGGCGAGTTCGGGCCGCCGATGACGGGACCAATGTAGTCGCCGACCGTCTGCTGAAGCTCGGTGCGCCTCTTCTCCGCCACACCCGCAACCGGTCTCTCCGTGACAAGACCTGGCTTGTTGGCGCGGGGTGATACCCGCGTCCGCCCCACTTTGCCTCGGTGTTCGAGGTTGCCTCTACGGCGACGTGGATAGTTGCCATCGTCATGCCTCAAGGGTGCTCATACCAACGATGGAAATCTCGGGCGTGTCGCGACTGAAGAACCAAGCGTTTCCGCTGGTAGCGAGCTTGAAATGAAAGCTCCCCGAGTTGGACTCGAACCAACAACCTGCCGGTTAACAGCCGGCTGCTCTGCCTATTGAGCTATCGGGGAATGGCTCCGTGCCCCGCATGGGACTGACTAAGAGTACAGCAGACCGGTAAAGCGGTCGCAACCGGGTTTGGTCGAGCCGGCCCGCAGGCCGTAGCGTGCGACGCCGACGCTTGTTACCGAGCGCAGGCGTTCAACGGCGTCGTGTCATGTCCGGTTTTCGACTCGCGGGGGTAATACCGTCACGTGACCGGCAGAATAAGCGGTCACAGGATGAAACAGAAGGGGTGGCGAGATGCGTAAACTCATGTTCGCGGCGGGGATGGCGATCGGCTACGTGCTCGGTTCGAAGGCCGGACGGGAACGGTACGAGCAGATCTGCTCGATGGCACGCCGCATCCGCGACAATCCGACGGTTCACAACACTGCGACCACGCTCAAGGAACAGGCCGAGCATATGGCCACCGCGTCGAAGGACAAGATCATGAACTCGGACCTGGGGAACAAGCTCTTCAGGGACGACGACCTGAAAAAATCCATGGACCCGGAACCGGAGTATTGGGAGAAGGCCGGCATCGGCACCTCCTCGCGGCCTGGTGGTACGAGTCCCACCTTGTGACCGGAACAACGGCCGTCACACGGAAGACGACGCCGACTCGCGACGGTTCAGCCCGCGAACCGCCAGACCACCGCCGACCGCGATGGCCGCTACCCACGCAAGAAACGACAACGAGTAGGGCCACACCGCGGCTGCGTCACGATCGTCGACCGGTGGCTGTTCGGTGAGACCGGCGACCCATGTCATGCCTCCGCGGAGCATCCTCATGTAGTCGCCGTCCTCATAAGTTTTGCTTCGGTGTCCCAGAGCGGTGTACCAGCTGCGACCGCCTTCGAACTCGCGACACCACGCAACCGGCTGCGTCGTATCACCGTGCTGCGAGGACACCGTCGCCAGTACCGTGGTCCCGGCGTTGTCACCGGGGTCCCGATCAAACCGGTACCACTGTTCCTCCTGGTCGTTCCATTCGTCCGGCATATCGGCAACGGCGGGATGACCGGTGTTGACGGTGATCGTGCGCTTGGACGGTTTGTCTCGTTCACCGGTGAGCGGCCGCGCGCCGACCAGATCCTCAAAAAACTCCCAATCCGGTTCGGCGTAAGCGGCCGCGTGTATGCCGACAAAGCCGCCGCCGTTGCGATACCAGTCGCTGAAACCGGCGCGTTCGGCGTCATTCAGGACACCGCCTTCATTGTTCAACCAGACGATCACCTCGTACGACCCCAGTGTCTGGCTGGTGAAAACATCCGCCCTGTCGGTGGTAACCACATCGAATCCGTGTCGACGACCGTTCATTTCAATGAAGTCGACGGCGTCTTCGGTAACGAGGTGCACCGACTCGGTGTCGGTGAACACGAGAACGCTCAAGTGCGGATCGGCCCCCATAGCCGGGACCGCGCTCATGGGTGAGATGAGCGCCACTGTCGTGACCACGACCATCAGCCACGCCCGGATCAGCATGGCCCCCAACCTACCTTCCGGTCACTTGTACAGAAGTCGTGACATCCGCCTCGACGCAATCGACAACCCCACGGCGGTAACCACCAGCAGATATACGGCGTTGACGATCATCATGGGGTCGAAAAAGCCCAGCATGGCGCCTCGTGTCAGCTCGATACCGTGGTAAAGCGGTGAGAGATAGACCAACCATTGCAGCACCGTCGGGTAGGTCTCGATCGGTGCGAACGTTCCCGAGAAGAAGAACATGACGAACACGATCGCCATGACCCAGTCGAAGTCCGTCCAACTCTTGAAATAGGTCGAGAGTGTCAGGCCTATACCGACGAATGCGGCGCTGATCAACAGGCCCGCCGGCACGGCCAACACCGCCCACAGCGAATCGACCATCCCGAACGCCGCGGTCACCACGATGAAGGCGACAACGTATACGAGTCCACGCACCAACGCCCAAAGTCCTTCGCCCCAAGCGATGTCCATCGGGCGCATCGGTGTGGCCATGATGCCGTCGTACAGTTTGGCGAACTTGAGTTTGCCGAAGACGTTGAACGTCGTTTCGGTCACCGCGGCGATCATGGCGGCGTTGGCGAGCATCGCCGGTGCCACGAAGACGGCGTATTCGTAGCTGCGACCCCCCACGGTTATCTCCCCCACCAGGGCCCCGACCCCGATGCCGAGCCCCAGTAGATAGAAGAGCGGTTCCAGTAGTCCGGTCAGCATGATCAACCAGGCCCGGCGGTGCACGTGGAAGTTGCGTTCCATCATGGCGCCCGGTCGCAGGGACCGTGCGCGTACCCATAGGACTGTCAGTGTGGTCATCCCGGGCCCTTAATAGGTGAGACGGATCGTGAGGCGCCGATAGGCCATCCACCAGCCGATCAGGCCCACGACGACGAGGTAGAGGACGTGGAAACCCCAAAACCACGGGGTTTCGGCACCGTTGACCGCCCAACGGGACAGTTCGGCGCCGTGCCACAGGGGCGATATCCATGCCAACGCCTGGAGGTACTGCGGCAGTTGAGACAGCGGAAAGAAAACCCCTGAAAACAGGGTGATCGGCACTATCACGAACCGTTGGACGATGGACAAACTCATTTCGAAGTTGACGGTGACCGCATACGCGTACATCCAGCCGACGAGGCTGAACGCCGTCAACACCGCAGGTACGACCGCGACCGGCGCCCAGGCGGACGACACCACACCGAAGGCGACCATCACGAGCAAGAAGACGACCGCCGACAACAGGCCCCGCAGCAGGCCGTACATCAGATGGCCGTTGACCATGTGAATCGGCTTCAGCGGTGAAGCCTGCATTGCCTTGTACTGGGCTCCCCAGCGCAACGCACCGAAGACCGGCCACGTCATCTCGCCGATGGTGACCTGCATGGCCGTGGACGCCAGCAGACCCGGGGCGATGAAGGCGACGTAACTGACGCCGCCGATCGAGGAGGTGTCGGTCACGTAAGCACCCACACCAAGACCGATGCCCACCATGAAAAGAATCGGCATGGCGAACCCGGAGAACACCGTGCCCGGCCACACACGCCGGTAGTTGAGCATCCAGTGCTCGAAAGCGTTGATCGTCTGGTTCATCACTACTCGATCAGACGGCGCCCGGTCAGGCGCAGGAACACGTCTTCCAACGTGGCCCGGCGTTCGAGAACACTGGAGGGTTCCAGCCCACGGGCCCGGACTTCGGCGAGCGCGGTTTCGGCGTGGTCTGAATACAGGAGGATGCGATCCGGCAACGGGTCCACCTGCCCGTCGATGCCGTCCAACTTCGCCGATATCTCGGCGAGGTCATCGGTGTGCAGGCCGTTGAAACGCAGTTCGACCACCTCGCGGGTCACATGCCGTTCGATAAGCTCACGTGGTGACCCCTCCGAGGCGATCCGCCCCGCGTCCATGATGACCAGGCGATCACAGAGTTGCTCGGCCTCGTCCATGTAGTGGGTCGTCAGGATGATCGTGATACCACGCTGTTTTAGCTGGAACAGTCGTTCCCAGACCAGGTGCCGCGCCTGAGGATCGAGTCCTGTGGTTGGCTCGTCCAGCATCACCACGTCGGGTTCGTTTACCAGGGCACGAGCGATCGTCAACCGGCGTTTCATACCACCGGACAGTTCGTCGACCAGTTTGTCGGCACGATCGGCAAGCTGGACGAACTCCAGCAGTTCCCTTGCACGCGCCTTGGCCACCTTGTATTTGATCCCGAAGTACCGGGCGTAGATCACGAGGTTTTCGAAGAGCGTCAGTTCCGTGTCAAGCGTGTCTTCTTGGGGGACCACGCCCAGACGGGCACGAATCTCGGCGCCCTGCTTAACGGTGTCCATACCCAAGACGGTCAGGTCACCGGCGCTTGGTTCGGAGACACAACCGATCATGCGCATCGTGGTGGATTTTCCGGCGCCGTTGGCTCCGAGGAAACCAAACGCCTCACCCCGATGCACCGACAGGTCGATGCCGTTGACGGCAACGAAATCACCGTAACGTTTCACCAGGTTTTGGGCATGGATCAGAGGCGAGTCGACAGACACACCGGAAAGCTAATGGGTGGGTACGACATCCGCAAGGGCATATACCCCACGTCACACTCCGCGTGACGCCTGCTCCTTCAGTCCACGCAGCCGTTGTTCCAGCGTCACCAGCTCAGAGAACAACCGCATGTACTCGTCTTGATCGGTTTGCGGATTGATGCGTTGCAGGCGAGATTTGACGCCCGTCACCTGCCGCTCCACAGTGGGACGTTGCACGGTCGCCAATGTGGTGTTCACATAGAACGCGTCGGGCTCGCCCGCCAGAATGATCGGTTCGACGGCCAGCTCGGCGACCAGGGCAGACGCCGCCAGGTCGCCACACGCGCCGGTGACCAAGGCAATCCAGTTGGCTCCCGCCGTCGCCGCCGCCGCGCCACCCGCCTCGGCGATACCGGTGCGGACGGCCGCGTGCAACGGGCCGTTGTAGTACTCGGGGCCCACCTCGTCGAAATAAGGCCCCGCAAGCTGCGGCATCTGGATGGCGAGCTTCAGCGCTTCCCGCTCGGCCGTATAACCGGGACCCGTCGACTTGGTTTCCCGCGCGGCCGGGTGTTGAGGCGGCGCATCGCCCTTGGCGGCGGCGTTGGTCCATCGGCGCACCGTGTCGATGTCCTCACCGATGCGTCCGGCCAGCCACTGGATGTACCCCGGACGCAGCGATCGGTCCTTGATCTTGGCGACGAGAGGGGCCGTGGCCCGCAACGCCGCGATGCGTCCCTCGACGCTCTCGAGGTCATGTTTGGTGATCATGCTCCGCAGGGCGAACTCCACCAGACGTTCCCGGGATGCCACGAGGTCACGCACCGCGGCGTCCCCCGACGCCATGCGCAATTCGCACGGGTCCATTCCCTCGGGGGACACCGCGATGAACGTTTGGGCGACGAATCGTTGCTCGTCGGCGAACGCCTTCAGAGCCGCCTTCTGGCCCGCCTCGTCGCCGTCGAACGTGAAAATGATCTGGCCACCGAAGGTGTCGGTGTCCATGAGGAGTCTGCGCAGGACGGCGATGTGATCGGCGCCGAACGCCGTGCCGCAGGTCGCCACCGCCGTGGTTACTCCCGCAAGATGACAGGCCATGACGTCGGTGTAGCCCTCGACGATCACCACCTGGCCCTGTTTGGCGATCTCACGTTTCGCGGTGTTGACGCCGTACAGCACCTGGGACTTTTTGTACAGCGGCGTTTCCGGCGTGTTGAGATATTTGGGACCGTTGTCGTCATCGGCCAGACGCCGGGCACCGAAGCCGATGACATCGCCGGTGATGTCGTTGATGGGCCAGATCAGACGATTGCGGAAGCGGTCGATGAGCGAACCTGACCTGGCGGGTTTGGCCAATCCTCCGACGGTCAGCTCCTCGGTAGTGAAACCTTTGGCCCTCAGGTGCTTCGTGAGACCGTCCCACGCATCGGGGGCATATCCGCACCCGTATGTACGTGCCGCCTGTTCGTCGAAACCACGTGACGTCAGGAACCGCCGGGCGTGCTCTGCCCCGGCGGTGATCAATTGTTCCTGGTAAAAGCGTGCGGCCTCGGCGTGTGCCGCCAGAAGTCGCTGGCGTTGCCCCGGCTTGGCACCGGTGCTCGTCGGGCGCCCCTCGGCGGTCTCATATTGCAAGGTCACACCGGCTTTGGAGGCCAGCTGCTCCACGGCCTCGGCGAAGCTCAAATGCTCCAGCTGGGTGAGAAAGGAGATGGCGTCCCCTCCGGCTCCACAACCGAAGCAGTGCCAGAAACCGCGTGCGGGGGTCACATTGAAACTGGGAGTACGTTCATCGTGAAACGGGCACAGGCCCTTGAGATTGCCGCCACCAGCCGATTTCAGTGTGACGTGGTCGGAGATGACATCGACTATCGACACCCGTTCACGCACCAGCGCCACGTCCTGGGAACGGATCCGGCCCGCCACCTTCCACCTCCACGCGTTATGTCGACGTCCTTGCACCATCTTCCCTGCTGCCGAAAAGCGGTTCGTACCCGCCGCCGACATACCACAATCGGCATCGGATGAAGCGCCAAATCGCCCCTGGCGACCCGCAACGACGATGAGCTAGGCTGCCCAACCATGCCGGACCCAACACCCGAGCACAACGAACGACCGCCACAGTGGCCGCCTCCCCAGCGACACAACGAACCCACTGCGCCTCCGAAGGCACCCTACGGTGAGGAAGCTCTTTTCCGTGCCTCGATGAGTGACCCCGACCGCGGTGGTGTCTCGTCACCCCCGGCGGGTCGTCACGTCGATGCCGGACCACGCCATCAGGGACGTGCTTCCGCCTACGGAAATCAACCGGGCCCCCCTCGGTCTCAACCCACCTATGACAACACTCAACCGCCACAGGCGCCGGAATTCCGCGCGCCGGCCGACGAGTCGTTTCAAGGGTTCGTCCCACGTCAGTCCGACGACCGGAAACCCGAAACCGAAAAAAGCGAGCCGGAACCCAAACCCGCGCCGACGCCACCGGTCACACACGGTCGAGGCGTGCGGATGACGATTTACGGTATCGGTGGCGCCATCGCGATCGGATTGATCGTGGCCATCGTGATCATGGCCGGCGGAAGTTTCGTGCCCGACTCTCCGGCCGACGACCCGTCCGACGGACAATCTCAGTCCGGTCAACAGGATCACCTGTTGACCGAGGCCGGAGACGTCGACCCCGCCAAGTACAACGAGTTGGCCCAAGCGGCAGGTACCGCGACATGGGTCGAGTGGCGATACGGCCGGACCTCCTCCGACCAGGACGAGGAACTGCCGACAGCGGAGGAACCCGATACCGCCACGGTCGACTACGGGGACGAGATCGACCACCTGTACCAGATCGGAAACGGCTCGGTCCTGACCGGCCAGCAGAACCAGCAGGGTCAACTCGGGTTTGTTTCGGACGCCTCGAACCCGGGCGTCGATCACGTCACCACCGCCGAGATCACCGATTCCACTATTGGTTTCACGCCTCGTCCCGGAGGGCGGTATTCCACCGACAGTCCGGAACTGGACCTGACTCAACGTTCCACCGCCGACTGTCTTGGCGGCCATGAGCTGGGGTCGGTCGTGGCCATGACCCGCTCGGCCGGGAGCGGCTCCGCCGCTCACGCGGTGATCGCGTTCGCCTCGGGCGCCATCGCAACCACCGGTGTTTCGGGTGCCCAAGGCGGTACCTGCACGATCCTGCCGGACGGGTATGTGCCCACGGGTGTGGCTGTGACTCCCGGCAACGAATTCGCGTTGGTGTCGGTGTGGGACACCAACGAGGTCCGGGGCCTTGTCGGGGTTGTGGCCTTGGCCGACACACCGGGTACGTACGCGGCCAGTTGGCCTGCCGCCTACCCCGGCCTCCCCAATCCGGGGCATTTCGGTTTCGCCAAACTACTCGGGTTCGTCCAACTGGCGGAGATGAAGGCACCGACGTCGATCGCCGTGGGGACCGACTTCGCCGGTGAGGACACCGACCGGCGGGGCGCCGACCTGAAGAACACGGCTACTCGGGAAAACTTCTCCTCCGCTGTGGCCTCATCCGGTTTCGCGGTCGTCTCATCAGGGCCGGAACGTCTGGTCGAATGGATCGATCTCACACCGCTGTTGTCGGGTTTCGCCACCGTCTACTTTCAGGGCGACCCGGCCGTATACTCTTCCGTCGGCGCCGACGCGACAGCCTGGCCGCACACGTTCGAGGAAAACGGGGCCCTGGCTCCGGCCGCTGTGGCGGTGACCGCCACCAACGCGAATCCGATGGTCGTCGCCGCTTCCGGCGACACCGGTTATGTCGGTTTCCGGGACGGTTCACTGATGCCGTACGACGCTTCCGATCCTTCGTCCGTCGCGGAGAGCTCCGTCGTCGACCTGCCGGGTGCGGCGACATGTCTGACCTGGACCTCCGGCGGTGATCAACTGGTCGTCACGTCTCGTGCCGCCCGTTCGGTGGTGTGGGTCGACACTGCGGATGGGGAGCCTGCCGTGGTCAAGACCCTGCAGGACTCACGGATGAAGGACCCGATCTGCGCTCAGGACACTCACACGTCCGTCGGTGAGGCGTCCACTGCGGTTCGCACGGTCGTCATCGCCGACTTCGAGGCCGGCCTTCACTCGTATCGCCACGGTGACGCCCGGCTGACGGGAGGCGACCAGTACAACCTGGAGGGGGAGGCGTTTCAATACGGCGGCCTGTATAAGCCGGCCGGCAACCCGTTCCTCGTCTCGGTCACCGTCGACAACGTCACGTAGCCGCCGTCAGGACGCAGAACTCGTTACCCTCCGGGTCGGCCAGAACGATCCACGACGCATCGTGTTTGCCGACCTCGACATGTCGTGCCCCCATGTCGACCAGCCGTTCTATCTCGGCGTCCCGGTCATCGGGGGCGAGGTCGATGTGGAGACGGTTCTTGGCGCCTTTGCTGTGAACCACCGGCACAAACGACAACCCGGGGCCGTGTTCTCCCGCGATCGAGGTGATCGAAGGGTCCTCGTACCGGATGCGGTACCCGAGGACTTCGGCCCACCAGCGGGCCAACCGTTTCGGATCCCCGGCATCAACGACCGTCGCGTGCCATTGACTCGCCACGTTGGACTCCAATCGCCGTGGGGCGCCACGGGAGCGGGAAAAGACTGCATCATGACTACCCGATTTTGGGTTGCCGGTCAACTATCCGGGGTTAGATCGTCCAATGACGACGGCGGCCTGCCCCGCCGACAACCTCGCGACCGGAACCCGAAACGGTGAACACGACACGTAATCCAGTCCCAGCTTCGAGAAGAAGCTGATGGACGACGGGTCACCACCGTGTTCCCCACACACCCCCAGATGTAGCGTCTCGTTGGCGGCACGCCCCTCGGCCACGGCGAATTCGATCAGTCTCCCGACCCCCGGCTCATCCAGAGACGTAAACGGCGACACGGGAAAAATCCCCAGCTCCAGATACTTCGCGAAAAACGACCCCTCAACGTCATCGCGTGAGAACCCCCATCCCATCTGTGTCAGGTCGTTGGTGCCGAAGGAAAAGAAGTCGGCGTGCTCGGCAACGGCCGACGCCGTCATCGCCGCTCGCGGAACCTCGATCATGGTTCCCACGGGGATCCGAACGTCGTGTTCACGCATAATCGCCTCGGCGCGGTCACGCACCAGCGCGAGTTCTGCGGCCTCGGCCACCAACGGCACCATGATCTCCGGCCGCGGGTGCAGGCCCTCGTCACGTAGCCTCACCACCGCTTCAACCACCGCGCGGACCTGCATGTCGTACAGCTGCGGCACGACCAGCCCCAGGCGGACCCCACGAAGACCGAGCATCGGGTTCTGCTCGTGCATCCGCCGGACCGCCGCCAACAGGTCTCGATCAACCGGCTGAGATGTTGCCGCGGCGACCTCAAGGTCCGTCAAGGACGGTAGAAACTCGTGCAACGGCGGGTCCAGGAGTCGGATGGTTACCGGTGAATCGTCCATCGCCGCAAGCAACTCGGTAAAGTCCCGGCGTTGGAAGGCGAGAAGTTCCGCCAGTACGGGTTGACGCAGCGCGTCCGATTCGGCCAGAACCAAACGCTCGACCAAGGCTCTACGCTCTCCCAGGAACATGTGTTCGGTGCGACACAATCCGATTCCGACCGCACCGAACCGGCGGGCCCTAGCCGCATCCTCGCCGGTGTCGGCGTTGGCACGTACATTCACCCTCGCGGCGGCGTCGGCGTGCCGCATGATCCGGTCGACCGCCGCCACCAGGGCGTCGTCGTCCGGGTTTTCTCCCGTCTCGAAATACGACACCACCGGTGAGGGTTTCACCGGTACCTCACCGGTGTAGACGGCACCGGTGGAGCCGTCGACGGAGATCACGTCGCCTTCGGTGACACGGGAACCGTCCGCCGCGGTGAACGAGTCCTCTAGGACCTCGAGTTCGTCCGCGCCGCATACACAGGTGGTGCCCATGCCACGTGCAACCACCGCGGCGTGTGACGTCTTGCCACCGCGGGCGGTGAGGATCGCCTGAGCAGCGATCATGCCCGGTAGGTCGTCGGGGTTGGTTTCACGCCGCACCAGGATGACGTCGGTTCCCGAGGCGGCCAGCTCGACGGCCCGTTGCGAATCGAAGACCGCGGCACCGACCGCCGCGCCGGGTGCAGCCGGAATTCCCACGGTGACCGGTTTGACGTCCGCCGAAAGGTCGAATGTGGGGAACATGAGGCGCGACAGCTGTTCCCCGTCAACACGGTGGAGAGCCTCGTCCATCGTGATCGTGCCCTCTTCGACCTGTGCTGCGGCAATGATGAACGCCGCGGCGGCTGTGCGTTTCCCGACACGGGTCTGCAGGAGCCAGAGGCGGCCCCGCTCGATGGTGAACTCGATGTCGCACAGGTCACGGTAGTGACGCTCGAGGACGTCCATGCTGTGCAGCAGATCCTGGTATGAGGTGGGGTCGCTGTCGGCGAGGCGGGTCAGTGGAACGGTGTTGCGTGTTCCGGCCACGACGTCTTCGCCCTGGGCGTTGGCGAGATAGTCGCCGTAGGCTCCGCGTTTACCGTTGGCCGGGTCACGGGTGAAGGCGACACCGGTCCCCGAATCGGCGCCGAGGTTGCCGAAGACCATCGCCACGATGTTGACGGCCGTCCCCAGGTCGTCGGGTATGTGCTCGGTGCGTCGGTACAGGCGGGCGCGTGGGCTGTTCCAGGACCGGAAGACGGCTTCGATCGTCAGCCACAGCTGCTCGACGGGGTCCTGCGGAAAGGGCTTTCCCGTGTGCTCGTGGACGAGGTTCTTAAACGATGAGACCAGTTGCCTAAGCGTTTCGGCGTCCAACTCGACTTCCGAGCTCACGCCTGCTCGCGCAACCGTTTCGTCGATGGCTCTTTCGAAGGCCTCGCCGTCCATGTCCAGGACCGTTTTACCGAACATCTGGATCAGTCGGCGGTAGGAGTCCCAAGCGAAACGTTCGTCCTCGGCCTGCGCGGCGAGCCCGGTGACGCTGGCGTCGGTGAGACCGACGTTCAATACCGTGTCCATCATTCCCGGCATGGAGAACTTCGCCCCGGATCTCACCGAGACAAGCAGCGGGTCGACGGCGTCGCCCAGCTTACGGTTCATCGTCGTCTCCAGGTCGTCCAAGTGGGCAACGACCTGAGCGGGTAGCTCGGGTGGAAGACTTCCGTCACGCAGATAGGCACGACAGGCGCGTGTCGTGATGGTAAAGCCGGGGGGCACGGGCAATCCGAGGCGGGTCATTTCGGCGAGATTGGCGCCCTTACCGCCCAGCAGGTCCTTTTGGTCCTTGTCGCCGTGCGAAAAGTCGTACACGTAAGTGGTCAACTGCCGGCCTCCGATCGTGGGATCACAGCGCCGTGGCGCGATGCCCGTGACGGTGGCCGGGCACCGAGTGTCACGGCGGCGTTATGCCAACAACCTCATCACGTTTCGTTCGTGCGCGCTCCCCAATCACCGATTGCGTCCCGCTACGGGAGGCCGCGTGAAATGCAACCTGCCTGCGGTACATCGACGTGGTTCCGGTTGATGTCGTCGCACATAACACGTCCGATAGGCCGGCGACGCACCGCTTAAGGCCACGGCTTCACGTTCGCGTTCGTTATCGGTCGACACTGTGGGCCCCGGTATCGAGCCCGTCGTTCGGTCGGTTCGACCGGTCGTTCGAGAACTGCGCGCTTCCGTCCCGGCCGCGGGTTTCACGGTGAATCGGCCGATCGAACATCGGCCGACCTCCCCGTCCGCCACCGCAGTCACCTCGGAGGCCGGTCGGTCACGTCGTATGTGGTGGCCTTTTCGACATCACACCGCCATCGGCGGCCATGTACGCGGTTCCGTTCGTCATCGGTGCCTCCCGGTTCACGACCGACCGGCAGCACCGCCCTGAAAGCGGGTTTCAACACGACCGTTGCCGGACATGCCACATCGGGCGCGTATGTCTCGGGCCTCTCACCGCCGCACCGAAGGAATCGGCCCACAATTTGTCCACTATTGAGTGCCCAAATCCGACATAGACGACGCACGGTGGGTAGCGCACGGGTGACAACACCCCTAAACTCAGGCATTGCCATCTCTCGATACCTACTGGCGCGCGAGCGCGCCGAACGGAAAGTGAGAACCGGATGAGAATTCTACGCACCACCCTCCTGTCAGGACTCGGCGTCGCGTTGGCGATCGCCGGGCCCGGGATGGCCGTAGCCGACTCCACCGACTCCTCCAGCAGTATCGGTGCCACCACCACCGCCGAACAAGCAGCGGTAGCCGCATACTGGACACCCGAACGCATGAAGGAGGCCACTCCACTCGACGTCATCAACGTGGCCGCCGACGAGGTGTCCACCACCGATGTCGAAATCGGCGAACCCACCACGATCGACGCCACCGACTCCCCCGTCGACACGACCGCATTCCCCAACACCGGTGGTGAATGGACAGACGGCGGCGACGTCGTCAACACCGCGGGACGCGTCTTCTTCAGCATGAACGGCCAAGATGCCTCATGCTCGGGTAACGCCGTCACAAGCGACAACGGAAACACCGTGCTGACCGCCGGCCACTGCGTCTACTACCAGGGTGGCTGGCACGACAACTGGGCATTCGTTCCCGGATACCACGACGGTCAAAGCCCCCACGGCACCTGGACCGCGGCGTCGACCCACGCGATTCCGCAATGGTCCTCCAGCGAGGACATGAACTACGACGTCGGTGCGGCCGTCGTCAACCCCCTCGACGGACAGAACCTGACCGATGTCGTCGGAGGGCAGGGCGTAGCCTTCAACGTCGACTACAACCTGGCGATGTACTCGTTCGGGTTCCCCGCCGCCGACCCGTACGACGGCGAAAAGTTCATCTACTGCTCCGGCGACACAATGCAGGACTTCTTCCTGACCAACGACCATGGAATGTCCTGTGACATGACCGGCGGCTCCAGCGGCGGCCCGTGGTTCGTCGACTTCGACGAGGCCACCGGCACCGGCCTGCAGGCGTCGGTGAACAGCTTCGGTTACGTCTTCCTGCCCGGCTACATGTTCGGCCCGTACTTCGGCGCCGAGGCTGAGGCGCTTTGGGAGACGGCGCAAAGCTCCTGACCTGTATAAACAATTCGTTCACGGCGCTGTCTAATTTAGATTAGACAGCGTCGCTTTTGGTGGACTATGAGATATCGCACACACTGGCGCAATGAGTCGCGACGTCCCTGCTTCACTGCCCCATCGGCTGGATCCGCATGTTCGTCAGCCGTCTTTGAGGCCAATAGGCGTGTAGACCCCTATTGGCACAATTGACATTCCGGGCCAGATCGGCGCGGCCGTCAACCCTGACGATTCCATATAGGATGCCATATTGAGCATTGCATCTTCGAGCTTCTCCCGACGGACGACACCATTGCTCACAAGATCCGTGATACTTCCCAACGGGGACAGACCTCGATCTTTACCGGCCCTCGTGACAAGGCCAACCACTGCCCACTCAGATAAGTCAACCCCGTACCGACCATACAGAGCGGAGCGTTCAGGCTCGATATATTCGCTTCGGTCAAGCAAAGTTCCCACGAACCCGTGATGGGGGTAGTTTTCCCCACGGGGACTAACCCTGATGTTTATTCCGTTAGAAGATCCCCTGCAAACACTTCCGGCCATCGATCGAACAAAACCACGCCGCCCCGGCCGATGCGGCGGCAACAACGGCTCCACCACACTCCACAAGCCATCATCCACTATCCACGGCGCGGCCACCCCACCATCAAACCAAGCCACCCACCCGACCACCAGCGGTCACACCCGAAACTTGATAGGAGCTCTAAGGCACCCTCAAAGAGCATTTGCCGACGTGTTCCACTCCTGCTGACTGCTGACTCAATACAGCAGATTCCTGTGGATGCTGTGAGCTTGTTTCATCCTGTGTGAATGGGTGTGGTGATGGCGCGGGTGATGTTGGTGGTGCAGTGGGGGTTGCGGCGGAGTTCGCCTGGCACACCCGGAAGACGGTCCCACACTGGCAAGATTGCGTTGGCAGTTCAAACACGAAGACGCTGGGGGGCACTTCCCCAGAAGCGGCTCAACCCAATGATCGCGCCGAAGAATGGATACGAAGCCGACTTGAGACCGGCAACTGGCTCGCCTGGATCGCAGAAACCAACAGCAAATCTGCGGACACGCCTTTCCAAAACACGCCGTAGCACCTAGTGCTACAGTTGAGGCATGTACCGAGAGATCACACAACGTGAACTGCGGAACTCCTCAGCCGAAGTCATGGATGCCGTCGAAGCCGGCGAAACACTGGTCATCACCCGCAACGGCCACGCGGTGGGTGAGCTGAGGCCCATCCGCCGCCGCCGCATGGTGCCAATCGACGAGGTACTGCAAAACTTCGCCGGCTGCCCCCCCATGGACTACAGCAAGCTCAGGGCCGATGTCGACGCCCTGTTCGGAGAGGACCGCGTCTAAAGTGACTGAATCGGTCCAGATCGGTGTTCTCGACACATCGGTCGTTATTGATCTTGACCATCTCACCGCAGCCACACTTCCCAATATCGCAACCGTTCCGTCAGTCGTACTAGCCGAGCTGGGCGCTGGCATCCACGCGGCAACCGATCCCATCGAACGCGCTCACCGCGTCGATCGGTTGCAACGTGTAAGCCTGCAATTCGAATCCTTGCCCTTTGACGAGGCCGCATCGCAGCAGTATGCGCTGCTCGTTGCCCACGTCATCGCAGCCGGGAGAAACCCACGCCCTCGGCGTTTCGACCTGCTCATCGGAGCAACCGCCGCATCCAACCAGTTGCCGCTCTACACCCGAAATCCCAAAGACTTCGAAGGCTTGGAGAATGCTCTGACCGTCATACCCGTGTAGTGGTCGCTCCACCCGCATCAACATGCGGTCTGCCTCCCTACTTCGGTTCGGAAGCTGAGGCGCTTTGGGAGACGGCGCAAAGCTCCTGACCTGTATAAACAATTCGTTCACGGCGCTGTCTAATTTAGATTAGGCAACGCCGCATTCCGGATCGGCGCCGAGGCCCAGGACCTCTACAACGAGGTTTCGGCCGCGTAACCGGCTTCGCCCCCACGGCCCCGCTCGGCGTTGAGCGGGACCGTCCCGTTCCTTCGCACCGTGTCGAGCATGAAATGCTCCCCTACGGAAGGGCCGCGAGACGGCACTCGCCGCTCGCTGCGGCGCCCCCGGTACCCGGTCAGGCGGGAACCGCCTCTATAAGACTGAATCCCATCATGTCGGGCCCGCTTCTCACGTCGGTGACGGTAAAGCCGCTCGCCCGACACAATTCGTCGAACTCGGCCCGTGTCCGTTCACGGCCGCCGAGGTTGACCAGCATGTTCAAATCGCTGAGATACATATACGGCGGTATCGAACCGTCGACCGTGTCGGGAAGAACGGTTTCGACGATGAGGAGACGCCCGTCATCGGGTATGACCCGGCGAATGTTCCCCAGGACCGTCCCACAGTGTTCGTCGCTCCAGTCGTGAAGCACGCTCTTGACGAAGTACAGGTCCCCGCCGGAGGGAACCGACGCAAAAAAGTCACCGAACACGACGTCACATCGATCGGTGAGTCCGTTATCTCGCAGCATCTCCTCCGTGGAGGCGGCACCGTCGGGTGTGTCGAAGACCGTGCCCCGCAGTGTGTCGCGCTGCCGGAGGAGCGCCGTCACCAGCGTGCCGTCCCCTCCACCGATATCGACGACATGCCGAAACCGTGACAGGTCGTATTCTCGGGCGATCACCGGTGCGACCCTGCCCGTTCCCTGTCCCATGGCCGCGTGAAACATCTCCGCGACGGCCGGCTGTTGTCCTATGTAGGAGAAGAAGTCGGTACCGAACGTCTCGTCGAACGACGTCCTACCGGTTTCGATACTGCGGTCGAGGCTTCGCCATGCGTCGGTAATCAACGGATGGGTGAACATCCGTGCGGTGACCTGTGCCGAGCGTCGGCCCTCGGACCGCAGCAGTCGACCCGCCACGGTCAGGGCGAAACGATCCGGCTCGGGCTCTTCCAAAAGTCCCAGCGCCGCCCAGGTTCGAAGCAGTCGACGAGTCGCCTGCGGTTGAGTGCCGGACCTGGTGGCGATCTCGGAGGATGTGAGCGTGCCGTCGGCGATCATGTCGGCGAATCCGAGCTGAATACCGGCGCCGAAGGCATGGCCCGCGGGGATCGAAAACGCCAGCTGGGTCACGGTCGCCGCGGCTTTGGCGATGTCGTCATTGGTGTCCACTGTGCGACTCCAGGTGAGGGGGTGTCACACCAGCGTATCCAAACCGCGACGGTGACACGAAATGTCGACCGACACCGATGGCGACCGCCCTTGCGGCTACCGTGGCGGCCCATGCCCGGGCCGCCACGGCCTGCACTATTTACCTGCCTGCAAGGCACTCCACGTGGCCGGACCGACGATGCCGTCGGCGTCCAGACCATTGGCGTTTTGGTAATCCTTGACCGCCTGGCCGGTCAGCGGACCAAATTGTCCATCCTGACCGATCTCCTCCCCGAGAGCGGCGGTCAGCGCCCGCTGAAGACGCAATACCGCCGATCCGCTGGAGCCGTTCTGCAACGTCGGTGTGTCACCCGACGACAGCATCGCAGTCCACGTGTGCGAATCGATCTCACCGGTTTCGGGCAGTCCCCTGTCGGTTTGGAAGGCGTTGACCGCTTCAACGGTCGGCTCGTCAAACGTTCCGGTGACCTCGTCGACGGAGAACCCTAGGTCGTTGAGCAGGCACTGAGCCGACTTGACCTCGATACCCTCATCGCCCGAGCCGAGTGCGGGGTACGAGGTGTAGCCGTAACGGCCACATCCGTTGAGCAGGTTGCTTGCCGCCTGTTCGCCTTCGGCGATGGCCTCATTGTGGTCTTCGATGGGCGAGGCCGTAATGCCGGGGAACAGGATGTAGTCGACGACCTTGCCCGAGACTCCCCCAACCCGCGGGTCGGGGTTGATGCCGAGTTTCTCGGCCAGTGCATAGGAACCTTCACCGATGATCGCCTGCGGTCCGACGTCACCGACGACGGCGTAAACGACCTTGTCCTGGTAGATCACGGCGGCAACGGTTCCGCCGCCGATGCCCGCCCCCTTGTAGTTCCAGCGTGAGCTGACTCCGGGCACCACGATGTGCGGCAGGGTCGCGGAGTTCAGGTACTTGCCGTCCGACTGCGTGAACGCCGTCTGCGGCTGGAACCACGGGTCGGTGTTCTCATTGCATTTGTCGGAACGCTGGCCGTCACAGACGATGTCCATGTCGGCTTTCCAGTGGACGGCGTTTCCGGTCGCGCAGACCGGGATGTCGGCGGTGCCGCCCGCGTCCTGCGAGTACCGGCCGTTCGTCAGCTCGGTGTCGCAGCCTTCGACCGCGGCACGCAGCTCGTCGGCGGTCGGGCCCGCTTGCGGTGCGACGTTCGAGGCGGGGGCCGTTGAGGCTTCGTCGGCGTAGGCGTTGACGCCGCCGATCGACAGGCCGGCGGCTAGCACGACGGCCGCCCCGGCATACCACATTCGTCTCATTTCGAGTCTCCTCATATGGTCGAAATTCGTCGTACCAACGTGTTCCGGGGCCGATGAGACACGTTTCACGAATAGGACCGTATTGATAGTTCACGATAAGGCTATTTAGTTGACCTGCACATGTCAAGAATTTTCACAACTATTGACCTTTGTGAAGATTCTCGACCGTACGTTCGACCGCGAGTCCACACAGACCTGCGGCGTCGGCAAGGCGGAGCGAACGCCGCGGCAAACGCCCGACACACAAGCCGACCACGCGGTCGACGTGTCAACACTTAAGCAAGCCCACCCATAAAATCGCGACAAAACAACCACGTCGGACTAAATAACGGTCAACGACGCGTGAATCGCATCGGTATCGGCGCGGTGCACCTCGTCGGCAACGCTGAGTGCATAGCTGTAACCACCGTCGATCTCCACGACCGTAACGGTGATGAAACCCTCCGGCGCGCCGGCCGTGGCGCTGACCGACTCGTGTCCGTCCACTTCGCCAAAGCCCACGTTCGGGTCGCAGTCGGGTGTATCGAACAACGCGCAGGCGTGCTGCACGACCGCTTCGACCATGGCCGGCAGATCACCCTCCACCGGGATCGGCAACGCCGCCACCGGCCCGAAGTGCGCCGTGGCCGACGTCCCGGAGTCGCCGGCGGTCAACGTCGACGTCGGCCCCACACCCACATCGATCGAGGAGGCGACCCACCCGTCGGGCACGGCGTAACACAGGCGCGCCGCCTCGTCGGCCACCGCACCGTCGTCGCACACCGGTGACGACTCGTCGGTCACGTCGACGGTGTCACCTCCGGGCAGCGGAGGGGCCGACATACCCAAGACAACACCGCCACCACCCAACACGACGACAACGACCACGCCGAGCAGAATCCAGACCAACCGCCACGTTCGAGGTGGGCGAGGTTCTTCATCATCACGGTCACGGGAAGACCTCATACAGTCATGTTGACACATCGGCGCTTCGTTGACGGCCCCGGTTCGGTCCCCTCTCGACGCCATCGAAAGCCGTTGGCGCATACGACGGGCCGAAGGCCCCCGTCAATGCACCCTCGGGTTTGTCGAGCCGATCCGTTTTACGGCCGTACGACCACACGCCGTCCGCCGTATACGTGTCGGCACGTTCGCCGCTCATGGCGTGTCACATCCATCATGGTGACTCCAGGTACGAGTGCAGTCTCTCGGCCATGGCTTCGGTGAAACGCGAATCGTTGATGGCCAGATCAAGCTCGACCAGTTCCACATTCGCCGCCACCGAAGAACGAATGGCGTCGAACATCGCCGCATCCGCCGTGGGGTCGTGGAACGGCGCGCCTTCCACACCGTAGGCGGACATACCCCGCAACGGCAGAAAAAGCGACACCGGGCCCGTCGCGGCCGATAGCCTTTCGGCCACCGTCGCACCGAGTTTCGCCGCCTCGTCCGGCTCGGTTCGCACCACCGTGACCGCGGGATTGTGTTCAAGAATCCGCCGACCGGCGAATTGGTCCGGCACCGTCTCGGGGCCGTGAAAGTTCACCATGTCCAAAGCCCCGAGCGACACGACCTGTGGTAGCCCAAGGCGACCGGCCGTGGTCAGACGTTCGTCTCCGGCACGAAACACCCCTCCCACCAATCGGTCGACCAGTTCGTGTGTCGTTACGTCGAGCACTCCACCGAAGTGACCTTCTTCTATCAATCGTTCCATCGTCTGTCCACCGACACCGGTCTGATGAAAGACGATGACCTCATACCCCATCTCGGTCAGTCGGCGCCTGGCAGCGGTGACACCGGTGGTGGTGACCCCGAACATGCTGGCGACCACGGCGGTTCGTGACGCGTCGAACTCCGGGGGACGATTCCGCACCATCCCGATCACTGCGGCCGCCGCGTTCGAAAGGATCGGTGTCGAGATGCGATTGACACCGGCGATGTCCGTGATCGCCGGGAACAGGACCAGATCACTGTGACCGACATACGAAGCGGCGTTTCCGGTCACCACCGCGGTGGAGACGATCACCTTGGGGACACCGATGGGAAGAACGTTGAAGGCGCGAGCGGCGATAGAGGTCCCGCCCGTTCCACCCAAAGCGAGCGCGCCGTCGCAATCCCCCCGAGCCCACTGTCTCCTGACGATCTCGGCTGCGCCCGTCGCCATGGCGTCTACGGCAACGGCCCCGGACCCGGCCGCAAGCCGCGCGATGTCGTGCCCCGCGGCGGCGGCGACCTCCCCTCGAGCGATGTCGGGGGTAAACGTCGGCGGCCCGAGAACCCCGGTGTCGACGACGACCACCTTGATCCCCGCCCGCGTCAGCAGGTCGCGAACAAAGGCGTATTCGTCACCTTTGGTGTCAAGGCACCCAAGCAGGACGACGGTCTCCACCGGCTCTCCTCTCACACAAAACGGTAGAACCGTTACGGTGTCAGACAACCCGCATGAAAGGCACGGCGGGCGGCCAATTATGTCCATAACAGACCAGCGAGTTCACGGTAACGCCTCTGTACACCGGGACCGCCCCTGATTAAGCTGCGTGGCAGGCGTTCGACCGCTCGAGACGAACGCACTCCTCTGAACCCGGCAAAGGAGACGCATGCGACGCATCGGACTCACTCTGTTCATCACCCTCCTCCTCACCGCTCTGGCCATACCAGGAACGGCGTACGCCGCCTCGACGACGATTTACATGTCACCGTCGGGCAGCGACTCCGCATCGGGCACGTCCGGCAGTCCCGTCAAATCCCTCCAGGGGGTGAAACGGGTGTTGATCAACCGCGGCGGAGACACCGCGACCATCATGGTGCGTGCAGGCACCTACTACGAAACCAAGATGGCCAGCTGGAACGGCATCCCGCAGGACCACCTGAACTTCCGCCGCGACGGAAGCAACCGTCCGGTGTTCGACGGTCGCAACCTGACCGGTACGGCCCGGTACTGGATGAGCACCGCCGGCGGCCCGTCACTGGACGTCCGTGAACTGTTGGTCCGCAACTACCGCACCGGCGGGATCCGGTTCGACACCGACGGCAACACCGTCCGCAACATGTTCTTCGAGCGCATCGGAAACAGGCACGTTTCGGGTGGTCCCGGCTACGCGGCCCTGCACCTGCTGGGGTCGTCGAAAAACACCTTCAACAACATCGTGTTCCGCAATCTCGAAAACAGCGACTGCCCCGGCTGTGTCCACGGTGTCTACGCGGCCAACAACAGTGACTCCAACACCATCTCCAACAGCACGTTCGACCGCATCACCGGAGATCCCGTTCGGTTCCGCCACGGCACCGACAACAACACCGTCACCAACAACGAGTTCTACCGAAACGGTCGCCCGGGAACCAACCGGGCCGAGGTGTCGTTCTGGCGGTTCAAGTCGAGCGAAACCTGCGGTACCAACAACCGCGTCACCAACAACAAATACGACGGTCGGTATTACAGCGGCGGTTACGGACAGGCCATGATCGGGTCCGGTTCGGAACCGGGCGTCACACGCTGTTCCAGCGCCGTCAGCGGCAGCGGAAACGTCCGCGTGTAAAGCCCTCTGTTCTAGCTCCGAGGTTCGAATACCGCCTCGTGGCTTGGCGAAGGTCCTGCGCATACAACACCGATATGGGCAGGACCTTCGCCGTCCTGCGATCCATCCGCCCGTACGACCGCCCACCACGAACGAGGTCCACAGGCAACTTTCAAGGCGGTTTCCCCAAATCCCGTCCGAACGTATCGCGGGGCCCTAACGTGGCGCATGGACCTTTAAGGAGACACATGACGGCACCGACGGTGAAACTCAACGACGGCAACCACATGCCCTCGATAGGCCTCGGCACCTACCCCATGGACGATGAGGCCGCTTTCGACGCCGTGTTGTCGGCCGTCGACGCCGGCTATCGGCTTTTCGACACGGCAGCTCGTTACGGTAACGAAGCGGGTGTCGGCCGCGCCGTCGTCGCCAGTGGTCTCGACCGGTCCGAGCTTTTCGTCACTACGAAGCTGCCCGGGTCCGACCACGGATACGAGACCACTTTGGCGTCGTTCGAGGATGCGCGACGGCGTCTCGGCCTCGAATACGTCGACCTGTACCTCATCCATTGGCCACTGCCGGCGGTCAACCGGTACGTCGACTCGTTCAAGGCCATGATCAAACTGCGCGACGACGGTCTGGTCGCCTCCATCGGCGTATCCAACTTCAACGAAGCGCACCTGCGCCGATTGTGGGAGGAAACGGGCACGGCACCGGCGGTCAACCAGATCGAACTTCACCCCGGCTTTCATCAGGCCGATGTTCGCAACGCCAACGCGGCCGGCGACATCGTGACGCAGGCTTGGAGTCCGCTGGGACGCGGGACCGACATCCTCACCCACCCCGCAGTCCGAGGCATAGCCGCCGACCACTCGGTGACACCTGCTCAGGTGGTCCTGCGGTGGGAGATCCAGCTCGGTGTCGTCCCCATCCCGAAATCCGGTGATCCGGGTCGTCAACGCGCCAACATCGACGTCTTCGGGTTTGACCTCAACGACGAGCAGATGCGTGTGCTCACCTGTATGGACACCGGACGCGTCGGCGGGGACCCCGACGTCCATGAAGAGTTCTAAGAAGCGACCGATCACCGCTGCGGCAGCTCCGGACTCGTCGACGCCGAGTGGACGACGGGAGTTCACGCCTGCGGGCGTGAACTCCCGTCGTTCTCGGAGAAACCGTCTTTACATCGCCCGGCCCGTTGCGTTGTGCTCCGAGCTGCCTGGTGCACCCCCGTCATAACGGGCCCGACGTAACGAAGACGGCTGTTCAGACGGCGTTCAGCAGCCTCCCGAAGGCGGGTCGACACACGCGGCGCGTTCCCACAGCAGCTCGAAGTTGGCCGCATAGTCCTCGGTCGCCTCCGGAATCTCCACCTTCATCAAAACCTCGTCGTGGTTCCGCAAAGCCGGACCGGTGAGATTGTGGGAACCGGTGAAAACGATGTCACGGTCGGGAGTGCCGTTATAAGTGCCGGAGAAGTTGATGTACTTGGAGTGGATCGACACCGGGTTCTCGTTGCCCGCCGAATTGTCGTAATAACGTTTCAAGGTCACACCGGACTGGGCCGACAATTTCGAGTGGACTTTCGATCCCATGGACCCGTATGCGACGCGTACCTCACATCCCAGTTTCGCCAACCGGACCAGTTGGTCGGCCACGGCGACACGAGCGTCGGTGAAACTGGCGTGGGCCACGTCGAGACCGCACGCACCCTCCTGCTGCTTGATGTACCCCAGGATCAGAGCGATCGTGTCGGTGGCCGGCTCGGTACCGTTACCGCCGTTGGCGGTCGCTCGAGGTGAGAAGTACACGGTGACGCTGCGGTCGGCGGTCCGGTAATACCCGTCGTTGGAATTGAAGTAGTTGTTGTTCTTACGCTGCTGCAACATGTTGTCGAAGTGACGCCCGAAAAACGCGTACAGGTCGGGGTCACCGTGTACCACAAGCGCGTTGTTGAACTGGTTGTTCTGACTGTTGGTCCAGTTCTGTGAGGCGTTGAAGACGACGTCGCTCATGCCGTTCGTCGCCGAGAACGAGAACAGTTTCTGGTGGTTGATCGAGTATCCGCGGTTGGCGATGCAACCGGTCTGCTGGTCTCCGGACGTCCCCGGGCCTTCGCACCACGTCAACTGTGTGAAACCGGCGGACTTGAGGATCGCGATCGCCTCGTTGTTCGGGTCGGTGTTGGTCGTGCCACCCGCACCCTCCTTGTCCACGGCCAGTCGTACCTCGACGCCACGTTCCTGGGCGTCGGCCAGTGCCTGAGCGGTTTCGGTCCGCGTCCAACTGAACATCGCGCCGTTGATCTGTTCACCGGCTGGCGTCTGTTCCACCAGCTCGATGAAGTGCTGTTCGACCGCATAGTCGCGTTGTCCTTCGGGGCCGGGTTCGTTGAACACCGCATAGGACCCTGCGACCTCGGCCCGAGGCTCGGTTTCATCGGCCATGGCC
Source organism: Candidatus Stackebrandtia excrementipullorum (assembly GCA_019113825.1). Taxonomy (GTDB): domain Bacteria; phylum Actinomycetota; class Actinomycetes; order Mycobacteriales; family Micromonosporaceae; genus Stackebrandtia; species Stackebrandtia excrementipullorum. The sequence goes on from DXGR01000027.1 coordinate 93,777, forward strand.
GGAATGGTGACGGCGGTCAGCCCCGCCACGGCGAATACGGCGACCGCGAACAGCCACGGTCGCCTACGAATGGTAGACATGTCGAACTCCCAATGTCGATCTTGAGGCAAGGTCAAGCACGGGAGCCATCGTGCTCTGCGACAAGGTACCGGGTATCAGACGATGAGGATAGTCTTAAATCCACAAAATCCACACAAAATGTCTCGCTCTTCGGGCCGAGCCCGCACCCGGGCGTCGCAAAAAGCGTTGATACCGGGATATCGATCGACCGGACTCGGGTTTACCCCCACCGTGCCACCCGCCACCAACGACCGCCTCTCCTGCACGACATTGTCGCCAATGGAAGCTTCCGGCAACGCCAACCGAACCATCCCCACGTGAAGACCGGGACCCGCCGATGGGTCACGACGCTCGGGACGGACTCTTCCGGTGCCATGAAACGTTTCGGACCGAACATGCGGGCACATGCCGTTGCAAACGGCACATCAGGGTAGTGGCCGAGGTCGGCCCCATGAATCCGTGACCCGGTCGTGTCGTGCACGAGACAGCCGAAGTAGAAGCTCACGGCCACCTGGTTCAACGATCGAGGCAGGCAGAACACCCGGTCCAAACGGGCCACGCCCTTGTCAGGGCGCGGAATCGCTTCGGTGCCGCGGTTCGGACGACGATCCACCGCCCGCCCATCGGTACATCAGCACAGGTCATGTGTCGATTCCAACGATCCACACCGCCGTGGGACGTTCCGGTGAAGACGGCCGGAAGCCAAGAAGCCCGGGGTTACGCAACAAGCCGACACATGTCCGGGATCAGATGCTCGACGCCCGACGGTCCGGCCGTCTTTACAAAACAACGCTCTTGACCCACCTGTACGCCGTAGGACACGTTGAGTGATTCCTGACGATCGAAACCGTAAACACTTCGCCGGCATCATAAAGAAACGCCTCGAAAGACTTGCCGCTCAGGAGACCTTCCACCATCTGCTCTGGCGACGGTGGCCCGGTCCACCCATGCCAAGGAACTCACCCTCCCGAATGCTCAACGTCCGCAGCCGTGGGCACCGTGTCGTCCTCCGGGTCGTCCAACCAGCCATCGGGCAGATGCACCTTGGCCGGGGAGTTCGTCCTGCCGCGAGGTTTACCCAGCACGTCTCGGGGAAACGGCTGGTCGGCCAGGGCCTCAAGCCGGTCGTCGAGTTCCGCCAACGACGAAACCATGGCCAGCGACCTGCGCTGATCACCACCGACACTGAAACCCTTCAGGTACCAGGCGACATGCTTACGAAAGTCCGTGCACCCGTGTTCCTCCGCGGTGATGTTGCGACGTTTCTCCGGCCGCAGGCTGCTGCCGTCGGGCGGCGACTCACCTGCGTCGGTGTACCAGTCGACGAGCAGGCGAGCGTGACGGCTCATGATCTGCGTCACCTCCCGCAGAGAGGGCATCACCCGCCGGTCGTCCTCATCTCTCCTGACGGAACCGGCGTCCTGAACGCTTCGCGCGGCGAATGCGGCCTCCAGATCCGCGAACAGCCACGGGCGTCCGAGGCAGCCACGTCCGACCACGACACCGTCGCACCCGGTGTGGTCGACCATTCGCAAAGCGTCCGAAGCCTCCCAAATATCGCCGTTACCCAACACCGGAATAGACAGCGCACTCTTCAGTTTCGCAATCGAATCCCAATCGGCCTCACCCGAATATCGTTGCGCCCCCGTACGAGCGTGGAGAGCCACCCACGTCGCACCGGCGTCCTGCGCAGCCATCCCGGCGTCGATATACGTCAGGTGGTCGTCATCGATACCTTTGCGCATCTTCACCGTGACCGGGATACCGGCCGGCGCCGCCGCCGACACCGCTGCGGACACGATCCGACCGAACAGACGCCGCTTGTACGGCAACGCCGATCCCCCACCCTTGCGGGTCACCTTCGGCACACTGCACCCGAAGTTCATGTCGATGTGATCGGCAAGGTCCTCATCGACGACCATCTCCACGGCCTTACGAACCGTCTCCGGGTCGACCCCGTACAGCTGAAGGCTACGAGGACGCTCACTCTCATGAAACGCGATCATTCGCGTGGTCTTCGGGTTGCGTTCGAGGAGCGCGCGCGTCATGACCATTTCGCAGGTGTATATCCCGCCGCCCTGTTCGGCGCACAAACGTCGATAGGCCACGTTGGTGATGCCGGCCATGGGGGCCAACACCACCGGCGGATCCACCGGGAACCTACCAAGCATCAACGTCGCGCTCACGTCGTCGAGCATGCCACACGACCGGAGTCGACCCGGATGACCGCTCGCGTCAGGCGACGGGTACGGGGTTCGGGTTCGGGTTCGCGCCTCCGTAACGCCTGTCCCGTGAAGCGAACATCTCACAGGCCTGCCAGAGATGTCGGCGGTCGAAATCGGGCCACAGGACGTCCATGAACACCATTTCGGCGTACGTCGCCTGCCACGCCATGAAGTTGGAGGTGCGTTGCTCGCCGGAACACCGCAAGAACAGGTCCACGTCGGGAAGCCCCGGGTTGTACAGGTACTTTGCAAACGTCTTCTCGGTGATCCGATCGGGGTTCACCTTGCCGGCCTGTACGTCGCGCGCCAAAGCTGCGGCCGCGTCGGCGATCTCGGCACGTCCGCCGTAGTTCACACAAAACTGCAGGGTGATGACGTCGTTGTTTTTCGACATCTCCTCGGCCACCATCAGCTCGTTGATGACGCTGCGCCACAGTCTCGGACGGCGGCCGGCCCACCGGATACGCACCCCCATCGCCGACAGCTCATCGCGCCGCCGGTGAATCACGTCACGGTTGAACCCCATCAACCATCGCACCTCATCGGGTGAACGCCGCCAGTTCTCCGTGGAAAACGCATAGGCCGAAACCGTTTTGACACCCAATTCGATGGCGCCCTCGATCACATCGAACAGCGACGACTCACCATGCGAATGCCCGTAGGTTCGTGGCTTGCCGCGTTCCTTCGCCCAGCGGCCGTTGCCATCCATGACAATCGCCACGTGCTCGGGTATGAGGTCCTTGGGAATTCGCGGTGGGCGAGCACCGGACGGGTGGGGGGACGGCGGACGATAACGGCTCAACGGTTTTCCAACTTTCGATCAAGAACGTGTTTGGTCGGTTGAGTGCGCTGCACATAAGACAGCGACCGAACCGATCGTTCCAGATGCCACTGGAGGTGCGCCGAGACCAGTCCACTCGCCTCGTTGCGGACCTGTTGTGTCGTGGTGACCGCGTTCTTCCAGTCCCCGCTGACCAGCGCTCGCAGCAGACCGAACGTTTCAGGGGCGGGATGAGTCGACCCCGCCGGACGACAGCCGCGACAAACACACCCGCCCGCGGGCACCGAGAACGCGCCGTGTTCACCGCGTCTGCCGCACAACGCGCACTCGGTGAGCGCCGGCGCCCAGCCGGCAGCCCCCATCGCACGCAACAGGTAGGCGTCCAGTATCAGCGGGGACGGATGTGTTCCGTCACTCAGCGCACGAAACGCACCCAGTGTCAATTGAAAAATGCGCAGGGACGGTTCGTGCTCTTCGGGAGTAAGCCGTTCAGCGGTCTCGCTGATGGCGCAGGCCACCGTATAACGCTGGTAATCGGCGGTGATACGCCTGCCGTACAGGTCGATGCCCACCACTTGAGTGACCGTATGCAGGTTCCGGCCCTCGATCAGTTGCAGATCTATGTGGCCGAACGGTGACAGTCGTGCACCGAATTTCGAACTGGTGCGGCGCACGCCCTTGGCCACGGCTCGCATACGACCGGATCGACGCCCCAACAGGGACACGATGTGATCGGCCTCGCCCAGTTTATGGGTGCGCAGCACCAAGGCGTCGTCTCGAAAGAATTTCCGCTGCATACCACCCACGCCTCTATTCTGCCTCGCCCACCGAGCAACGCCCAGACCGTGGCCGTGACCTCATGCGTTTCTAGGGCGCTCGTCAAACCGTCGACCCTGCGGAGAAACCGCCGTCGCGTCGGCTGATCCGTCGCGCAACGTCCGGCGACGTCACCGAAAAGCCCGGCGCGCCATACGACGTGCGGAGCTCAACCGGTCAGCCGTCGGCGGGCCTCGGTGACGATACGTCGCTGGGACGGGGTCGCCCAACGTCCGTCGCTTAGCAGGCGGTCCACCAGTTCGATCAAAGCCACCGGGACCGAAACCTCTTGCGGGTGCGACGCCGCGAAACCGACCGCGGCGGCCAGGTCGCCCAGGTCCGAATCCGTTGTAGAGATTATCTTTGTCTTCGGCGGAAGGAACCGCTGCAAGCGAACCAGGACCGCCGCTTCGCCCTCCCGCTCCGATCGACGCCACGACGGGCATTCGGCCAACTGTCCGTGAGCAGCGCACCAGGCCATGTCCGCGCAGACCGCGGCCTCCACCATATGGGACCGGATCGCACGCGTCAGCCCTGCGATCTCGACAAGATCGGCCGTCGCCGAGGTCGCCATGACCGCGATGACCCGGTCAAGACCGGACGGGGCCGATGCGCATTGCGCCAGCGTCTTCGCCGCGATCCCGGCTTCGTCCACGGTGCAGTCGACAGACTCGACGAGTTCACCGAACCGGTCGGTCCACAGGCGATCATCCGGGTCGTGCACGGGCACCGCCGACACCAGATCGGCCTCATCGTGTGTCGCCAGGGCAACGATGCGCAAGCTGACGGCGACGATGTCGCGACGGGTACGCGAAGCCTCCGACCGGGAGGCAGAGTCCTCGGCCGACCCGTACAGCACCCGGTCCAGCGCCGACAAAGCGGCCGGCCCGCGCCTCAGCTCACCCAACGAGGGCAGTTCCGGTGACCGCTGAGCGATCCCGGGCAACTCGAACTCGGTGGGCGCGGTACCCCGCGGTGTTTCTCCGGTCCCCATCACGTTCCTAGAATGCCCCAATCGATCCGCCGAAGCCATAGGCTCCGGTTACCGGCACGGAGGCTTCGTCCGCTGAAGAGCCCGTGCGAGCGCGATTCGTCGCATGTGGTCTTCGGTGAATGTGTACAGTTTGTACACCACAAGGCCTCTTTCGGAAACCGTGCAACGGAACAGCGAACGTATAGGCGGCCTCTAGAAGCCAAGCCTTTGCAAATATTTCGGGTTCCGTTGCCAGTCTTTGGCGACCCGGACGTGCAGATCGAGGTAGACCCTGGAGTCGATCAGTTTGGCGATTTCCTTACGCGCCCGCGTGCCGACCACGCGCAAGCGCGAGCCGCCCTTACCGATGACGATGGCCTTCTGTGACTGACGTTCCACGTAGATCTCCGCATAGATCTTTTTGCGCGGCCCCTCGTCGGTTTCCTCGTCCTCCATGTCCTCGATCACGACCGCGATCGAGTGAGGCAGTTCCTCCTTAACCCCTTCAAGCGCCGCCTCTCGCACCAACTCGGCGATCATGACCCGCTCCGGTTCGTCGGAAATCATGTCGTCGGGGTACAGCTGAGGTGATTCGGGCAGATGTTTTGACAACACGTCCACCAACACATCGACCTGTTCACCGGCGACCGCACTGACCGGGACGATGTCGGCGAAGTCCGCCAACCGGTCGACCTCGGTCAACTGTTTGAGCAGTGCTCCGCGCTTCACGAGGTCGGTTTTCGTGACCACGGCAACGACCTTTGCGCGCAACTCGGCGATTTCCCGGGCGATGTAACGGTCGCCGGGACCTATTGCCTCGTTGGCGGGTATGCAGAGGCCGACGACGTCGACCTCGGTCCACGTCTGCCGTACCTGGTCGTTCAGGCGTTCACCCAGGAGGGTTTTCGGCTTGTGCAGGCCCGGGGTGTCGACCAGGATCAGTTGCGACGCCGGGCGATGCAGGATGCCCCGCACCACGTGGCGGGTTGTTTGAGGCCGGTTGGAGGTAATCGCGATCTTCGAGCCGATAATGGCGTTGGTCAGCGTCGACTTTCCAGCGTTCGGTCGACCGACAAAGCACGCGAAGCCGGCTCGAAACGGGGCCGAGGTGTCATCCATGTCCACCATTGTCCCCGGCAGCCCACGGCTCTAACCGGCCACCCGGGAAACGCCGTCTTCGGTCACCACGTATACGGGCGCGGCATCGCTCAGGTCACGCACCGCGGCCAGGCCCTGGGCATCGACGACCTCGGACACCGAACCGTGAGAAACCACGACCGCGGCCGCTTCCAGGGTTTCGGCACCGGCTGCGACCGCCTGAGCCACGGCCAGTTGCAGTGCGGACAAGCGTAGGTGCGGCAACCTCACCGAGGCCGCGGCATAGGTGCGACCGTCCTGGTCCCTCACCGCCGCGCCTTTCGGTGCGCCGATTCGAGCGGCTGCCGCGTGAGCCAGGGTGACCAACTTGTCGTCTTCGGGGTCAAGCTCGATCATGGCGATTCCTTCGCGGTGTCGTTGTCCTCGGCCGTGACGGCCGGTTCCATGCGTCGCACCACCACGGTGTCGATGCGGTTTCGGCGTCCGGCTGTACCCTCCGCCGTCAATTCCAGACCATACGTGACAGCCCTGGCGCCGGGAATGGGAACTTTACCCAATGCCTGCGACAAGAGGCCCGCAACGGTTTCCACGTCACCGTCGGGGATCTCAACGTCACACAAACCCGCGAGGTCTTCAATCGACATACGTGCGGTCACCCGGATCGACCCGTCGGACAACGGCTCGGCGATCGGCCGCTCGACGTCGTACTCGTCGGTGATCTCACCGACGATCTCCTCAAGGATGTCCTCGATCGTGACCAGACCGGCGGTTCCTCCGTACTCGTCGACGACCACCGCTATGTGAATGCGTGCCGCCTGCATCTCCCGTAGCAGGTCGTCCACCGGTTTCGACTCCGGAACGAACGTTGCTTCACGCATGACCTGTGACACCGGGAGATCGACACGGTCCCCCGTCGCGCGGACCAAGTCCTTCAAATAGACCATCCCCTGCACGTCGTCGATGTTCTCCCCGATCACCGGGATGCGGGAGAAACCGGACCGCAAGGCCAACGCCAACGCCTGTGAAGCGTCCTTACGACCCTCGATCCAGACCGTCTCGGTTCGAGGGACCATCACCTCGCGGGCAATGGTGTCGCCGAGCGCGAACACCGAATGGATCATCTCCCGTTCACCGTGTTCGACCTCGCCACGTTGCTCGGCGATGTCGACCAGTTCACGCAGTTCCGTCTGCGTGGCAAACGGTCCCTCTCGAAACCCCTTACCGGGAGTCACCGCGTTGCCGACGATAATCAACAACCGGGTCAACGGTGACAATGCCGCACCCAGGCCGCGCACGATACCGCCGGTGGCCAGCGCCACCGAATACGCGTGCTGCCGCCCCAGAGTGCGAGGCCCGACGCCGATGATCACAAAACTGACCACGGTCATCACTCCGGCCGTCACCGTCCATGTAGGCCAGCCGACACCCCAGGCGCCGAAGGCCGTAACGGCCACCAACGTGGTCGCCGTCAACTCGCAGGCCAACCGCAACAAAATGAGCAGGTTGAGATGACGAGGTAGTTCGGACACGACCGTTTGAAGAGAAACCGCACCCCGGGCTTCCTCACGAACCAGTTCGGCGGCTCGCGCCGGCGAAATCCGCGACAACGCCGCATCGGTCATCGCGGCCAGACCCGCCACCACGACCAACGCCGCGGCGAAACCCAACAGTGTTTCGGTGGACATGACGAACTACGGGGTCCGCTCTCGCCGCCAACTATCCAGAAGCGACTTCTGGAGACCGAACATCTGCTTGGCCTCGTCGGGTTCGGCGTGGTCGTACCCGAGTATGTGAAGAACACCGTGGACGGTCAGCAGATGAAGCTCATCGGCGGTCGAGTGCCCGGCGGTCGCGGCCTGTTTGGCCGCCACGGTCGGACACAACACGATGTCACCGAGCATCGTCTCGGTCATCGGCTCCTCGTCGTTGGAGGGCCCCCGACCTACCGACAACTCGTCCATCGGAAACGACAAGACGTCCGTCGGCCCCGACGAACCCATCCAACGGTGGTTGAGTTCGGTCATGTACTTCTCGTCGACGACCAGAATCGAGAGGTCTGCGAGCGGGTGTACACCCATCTCCGTCAACGAGTGGCGCGCCACCTGACAAATCGCATCGGTGTCGACATCGACACCTGATTCGTTCGATATCTCTATGGACATCGTCCTTCGCCTTCTTCTCCGTCAGCGACGCCGAGACGGCTTGCGGCCGCCACGGGCCGCATCGGCTCCGGTGGAGCCGTCGCCGTCACGGTTGCCGGCATCCCATTTTGCGTATGCGTCGACGATGTCGGCGACCAACTGGTGCCGGACGACGTCGCCGCTTCCCAACTGGGAGAAGTGCAGGTCTTCAACCCCTTTGAGGATCTCGCGGACAATACGAAGTCCGCTGACCGATCCACCGGGCAGGTCAACCTGTGTGACGTCGCCGGTGACTACAACCTTCGAGCCGAAGCCGAGACGAGTCAGGAACATTTTCATCTGCTCGGGGGTCGTGTTCTGAGCCTCGTCGAGAATGATAAACGCGTCGTTAAGCGTTCGGCCACGCATATAAGCCAGCGGCGCGACCTCGATCGTGCCCGATTCAATGAGCCGCGGAATCGAATCGGGGTCGATCATGTCGTGCAGTGCGTCGTACAGCGGGCGAAGGTAGGGGTCGATCTTCTCGAACAGAGTGCCCGGCAGGTAACCGAGCCGCTCCCCGGCTTCCACCGCGGGGCGGGTGAGAATGATCCGGTTGACCTGCTTGGACTGCAGCGCCTGAACCGCCTTCGCCATCGCCAGATAGGTTTTTCCGGTGCCGGCGGGGCCGATACCGAACACGACGGTGTGGTTGTCGATGGCCTCGACGTAACGCTTCTGTCCAACCGTCTTGGGGCGTATGCTGCGCCCACGACGGGAAACGATGTTCTGTGTGAGGTCCGCGTTCCGGGAGTCCTCCCCCGTGGCCAACATCCCGGCGGTACGACGCACCGCGTCAACCGTGATCTCCTCACCACGGTTGACCAACGCTATGAGTTCGTAGAACAGGCGTTCACCTTCGGCGATATCTTTGGGCGCGCCGGTCAGGGTGATGGTGTCACCACGTACGTGTACGTCGGCTTTGACACTGCGTTCGATGAACCGAAGATTTTCATCGGCCGACCCCAGCAGGCTGACCATCGTCCGTGGATCGCCGACAGTGATTTTGGCTTGGGGCCGCGACGCCCCCGAAGAAGACGATTGGTCTGACATAGGCATGGCCCCGTCGGGCTGTTCGCCACCTGCTCTCACGCTGAATCGCCGCGACGGATTTCGCGGGCTTCTCCGGCAATGCTATAGCCAATGTCAGGCACATTGGTAGCCCGGATTGTCACTTTGTGTCGTCGGTGAGGGCCACCGGGCCACATGCGTCAGGCCATGGCCTGATCGGCCATCATGCGCAGCCCTTCGACAACCCCGCGCGTCAAGTCGCCGCCGCCGAACGAAGCGGTCATCGACAAAGCCGCCAACGCCGCGTTACGGTCGGGGATGCGCTTGATCACGGCGGCTCCTGTGACGATCTCAAGCTTGCGCTGAGTCGGAGAGACCGCGATCAGGACACTGGTGTCGGGCTCGGGCAACCGGTCGTGAAGGCCTCGTGCCGCACCTGCCGCAGGCTCGTGCAGAGGACCGACGTACACGCTGAACGTGAAGCCGGTTCGAGCATCCGCCGCCGCCAATGCCTCGTCGATGCGCAGCAGCTGCCGGATCGTGAACGGCCCGTCGAGCACATCGGGCTCCGCCGCGGATTCGGGAACCTCACCCGTCTTCGGCTTCACCATTTCACCAGTTACCACTTGCGCCTCCCTTGACTCCGGCCCGGGGTGCGGACTCCGAACTCTCAATCGCCTTCGACGCTTCCGCATCGATGTGGCGAACGTAGTCGGCGGCGCCTGCCACCGTCACGTTCTCCGGACGGGCCAGAAACCACACGGGCGCGAAGTCGTAGTCACGTCCAGGGCGGTACCGTTTGCTACCGCGACTGCTTCGTCCGTAAATCAGCGCCGTGACCAGGATGATCACCGCGAGCGTGGCACCGACCAGGATCAGCGTTGATTCAAGAACCGTCATATTCGCCTTCACCGGTTGATTGGGCTACTCATAGCCGAGGTTAGCGAATACCTCGGCCGGTCACGTGGGTGCGCCGTGACCGGCTTACGGTATCCGAACTCACCGCCGAGTCCACGCCGGGGCCGCGTCGCAGTGAGGCGGGCCGCTTCCTCGGGACGAGAGGCATGATGGAACGCATGTCAACCGACGACGCCGCCACGAAACTGGACGCCGCCGACCCTCTGGCCGCCTTCGCCGAGCGATTCCACCCGATGCACGACGATGTCATCTATCTGGACGGAAATTCGCTGGGGCGTCCGCCGCTCGACGTTCAGGCCGCCGTCGACAACCTGACACATCGGGAGTGGCCACACGACCTCATCCGCGGTTGGGATCGCTGGATCAACCTTCCCGGTGACGTCGGAGACCTCCTGGCCCGCACGGTATTGGGCGCACGGCCGGGCGAAACGCTGGTCGCCGACTCCACGAGCGTCAACCTGTACAAGCTCGCAGCCGCCGCTTTGGCCGCCGCACCGGCGGAACGGCGAGTCCTGGTCACCGACGACGACAACTTCCCCACCGACCGCTACATCCTCCAAGGCATCGCCGAAGCAGCCGGTGGCCGCCTCCGACTCATCCACACCGACATCGACGCGGGCGTCACGGTCGACGCCGTCGCCGACGCCGTCGGCCCCGATACGGCACTGGTCTGCCTGTCCCATGTGGCGTACCGGTCCGGTGCGCTGGCGGACATGGCGGCCGTCACCGACATCGTGCAACGCGCCGGCGCGTTGATGTTGTGGGATCTGTGCCATTCGGTGGGGGTGGTCGACGTCGACCTGACCGGGTGCAACGTCGACCTGGCCGTGGGCTGCAGTTACAAGTACCTCAACGCCGGCCCCGGAGCTCCGGCGTTCCTTTACGTGCGCAGCGACCTGCAGGAACGACTGCGCCAACCCATCTGGGGTTGGTTCTCGCAGACCGACCAGTTCGCCATGGACGCGGAGTACCGTCCACAGGCCGGTATCGGGCGTTTCGCGGTCGGTACTCCACCCGTCATGGGTCTGGTCGCCGTCGAAGCGGCAGTTCGATTGATCGGCGAAGCCGGTATCGATGCCATCCGCGACAAGTCACGGCTCATGGTCCACCACGCAACGCGGCTGGCAGAACGACACCTGGTGCCACTGGGGTTCGAGCTCGCCTCGCCGCTGGACCCACAGCGGCGAGGCGGCCATCTGACTCTGCGACACGAACGTGCCTGGCAGATAAGCCAGGCGATGCGTGACGCCGCCGTCATCCCCGACTATCGGGAACCTCAACGAATACGCCTGGGCTTTGCTCCGTTGTACAACTCCTACGCCGACATCGAAACCGCCGTCGATCGCATGGTCGACATCGTCGCGAGAGGGCGCCATCTCGACTACCCCGCCGAAGCCACCGGAGTGACGTGATCCGTCCTGTTGACGGTTTTCACGCCGCCATTAACCAGACCGCCCACCGCGGGTCGGGTGTCCGGTGCCCCAGGACGCGCCACAACGGGTCCTTCGGCGCAGCGGGCGGCACCGCGAGTTTCCACCCCATCTCGGACGGCGTGCGGTCGTTTTTCTTGTGATTGCACCGTTCGCACGAGGCGACGACGTTGTCCCACGTGTGCCCGCCGCCGCGGCTACGCGGGAGCACGTGGTCGATGGTCTCGGCCGCCCCGGCGCAGTAGCCACAACGCCATCCGTCGCGGGCAAACACGGCGCGGCGAGTCACACTGATGTTTCTACGTCTGGCGACCTTGACGTAGCGGTTCAACCGCACCACGGACGGGACCGGGATCATGCGACGTTCGCTGCGCAGAAACCCGTCCCCGGGAGTCACGGTCTCGGCCTTCTCCGACAACAGCAGGACGGCGGCGCGACGCACGGGCACGACGCACAGCGGCTCGTAGGTGGCGTTGAGGACCAACGCGCTGCCGGACACAACAGTGGTGGGGAGTGACGTTGTCGTGGTCATGACACCTCCTGATCGTCACGTCACGAGTAGACCCCGGCGACGACGACGATCGAAAGACCGTCACAGCGAACGCAGGAGCCGTGGTGGGCCACACCTGCGGCCGGACCCACTTCAGTCTCCCTTATCGCAGCTCGAATCGCACGTCTCTTTGCTGTCGGATTCAGCAACCCACACGGTGGTACGCAGTGGCGATGGAGTAAGAACGTCACCGTGCTGGAACTATTCAACTCAACCCCTCCCACATGCGCGATCGACGACGGCTCGGCATGCCAGCTCGTCTGGAACCTCACGTCGAACACATGGTTGGCCGAAAGCAGCGATTGGCTCATCGTGCGCCCGCTGCGGATCGTGTTGATCATCGTCGTCTGCCTGCTGATTCGCGGGGTGGTCAACAGGGCCATCAAACGTCTCACCACGCCTCGGGAGGGGGGTAAGGCCCCGGCGATTCTCCGCCCGTTCAAAGAACGCATTCCGAATCTCATGGCCGACACCGACACTCAGGCGCTCATGGGAGACCGGCGGCGGGCTCGAGCCTCCACGATCGGCTCGGTACTGCGCAGCCTGGTCACATGGTTGATCTACGCAATCATGTTCATGCTGGTTCTCGACGAGTTCGGCGTCAACCTGGGCCCGTTGTTGGCCAGCGCCGGCGTCGTCGGTCTGGCCATCGGTTTCGGAGCGCAAGCGCTGGTGAAGGACGTGTTGTCCGGGATATTCCTGATCATGGAGGACCAGTACGGCGTGGGTGACCTAGTCGACCTGGGCGAGTCGGTGGGAACGGTCGAGGTGGTCGGACTCCGCGTCACCACGATCAGAGACCTTCAAGGGACACTGTGGTATGTCCGCAATGGCGAGATCATACGTGTCGGCAACCACAGCCAAAGCTGGGCCAATGTGGTTCTCGATGTTCCGTTGGGGCCGTCGGTCGACATCGACCAAGCCGCCCGCATCATCGGCGAAGCCGTAGACACCGTGGTCGACGATCCCGAATGGACCGACGCGATCCTCGACAGGCCCGACCTTCAGGGAGTGTCGGACATCACCATGGACGGCGCAAAATTCCGCGTTCTCGTCAAGGCCGACTCCGGCCGCCAATGGGCACTGGGGCGCGAACTACGCGGACGAATCTCGCACGCCCTCCACGAAGCGGGTATCGCCAGGGACCTGGCCAACAACCGTGTGTATGTGCGTCGCGACTCCATTTCCGGGGCAGGAACCTGACACGGGGAGTTATCAATCCGATTACGCAATACCAACGATTTAGCCTTCCGGTCTAGCCTTCACCTCATCCGATCGGGCAAACTGTGGGAACACACGGATGACTTCTGTGCCAAATCTCACCGGAAGGACACCCCGGCGGTGGCCGAGAAACCGCAGCTCCATACGGATGACGAACGCCCGGCGACCTATCGGGAGGTTTTCGCCAGCACCGAGATCCGAGCCTTGTTCGGTTCGTTCGGCTTGTCGAAGGCAAGCAGCATGCTCGCACGGGTGGCGGTGGCGTCGCTGGTATGGCACGCAACATCGTCACCCCTACTGTCGGCGGCGGCCTTCGGGATCAGTTATCTGCCGTATCTCGGACCGGCACAGTTGCTGGCGACGTTGGCCGACCGCCTTCCCTATCGGTCCACCATGGTGTTCGCGGACCTCGTAAGAATGGTCCTTATCGGACTTGTGGCGATTCCGGGCATGCCGTTGTCGGTGATGCTCGTCCTGGTTTTCCTCTCCGCCATGGTGGAACCGGCGTACCAGGCCGCCCGCTCGGCACTGCTCCCCAAACTGGTCGCCGGCGAAGTGCTGACGCTGGCGTTGTCCATCTACCTGACCGTGAACCAGACGGCTCAACTCACCGGTTACTTTCTCGGCGGCATCATCGCGGGGGTCAACCCGAGACTGGCCCTCCTGATCAACGCGGCCGCGTTCGCAGTGTCCGCGGTCGCCCTCGTGCTGTTCGTCAAACCTCGCCCGGCCGACTCCGACCGCAGCAGGCGAAAAAACCTGCTGCGTGAGACCGGCGAAGGCTTCACGATGGTCTTCGGCAACCAGGTCCTTCGCATCATCGCGCTGGTGGTTTTCACCACCGTCGTCTTCACGATCATTCCCGAGGGCGTCGCGGTGCCGTGGACGAACGAGCTGGGCGGCGGACCGCTGCTGTTGGCGCTGATCATGGCCGCGGCGCCGGTGGCCGCCATCACGTCGACGATCGTGTTCACCCGCATTCTCAAACCCGCTCTACGGCAGAAGCTCATTCGCCCTCTCGTGTTGCTGGCGCCGTTGTCGTTGGTGGCAACCCTGTTCGACCCCTCGGGGCCGTGGATCGTCGTCATCGCGTTCGTCGGGAACCTGTCGCTGGCGTCTCTTACTCCCCTGAACGCCACATTCGTACAGGCCGTACCGGACGGCTACCGGGCGCGGACGTTCAGCGTCATGCAAAGCGGCATGGCTCTCCTGCAGGGTGGCGCCATCATCGCCGCCGGTGCGCTCGCTCAGACATCGTTGACCGTGTCACAGAGCGTGGGTCTGTGGGGGCTGGGAGGTACGGTAACGGTTCTCATACTGTTGTGGCGATGGCCATCCAGCCGGGCGTTCGACGACGCCGTCGGGCGGGACCCGAGCGAGACGACCGTTTCGACCCAGAGCAAAGTCTCGCCAGGGAACCCCGAAACGTCGTCTAGCTGACTGTGATGCCAGCCGCGTTACCTTTCACATCGCTGGGAGACCTTGGCACCATATGAATATGTCCGCAGACAGTGTCCAGCCCGAAACCGGTTCCTCCACCGACCAGCCGGCGGTGATGGCGCCGCGCACCGCGGCGGCCACGACCCCGCCGGACAACTTCTTCGAGGCGGTGGGCGGGACCGAAACGTTCAAACGCCTCGTCGACGTCTTCTACGAAGGTGTTGCCGACGACCCCCTGCTCCGGCCCATGTATCCCGAGGAGGACCTGGGGCCCGCCGCCGACCGGCTGCGAATGTTCCTGGAACAGTATTGGGGCGGCCCTCACACCTACTCCGAGCAACGAGGCCACCCACGGCTGCGTATGCGGCATGCACCGTTTCGCATCGGGATCGCCGAGCGGGACGCGTGGCTGCGTCACATGCGTGCCGGGGTGGACGCGCTGGAGTTGCCGGCCGACCTCGACAAGACGTTGTGGGATTATCTGGAGCGCGCCGCGCACTTCCTTATCAACAGCCCCGATTAAGCTTCGGTCGGCACACCGTGCAGTCCGGTCCCGTTGCGCTTCTGCCTTAGAATTTCCGGCCATGACCTCTCGATGGCGTGTTCTGGCCGTTGTCCTCGCTGTCTTGGCACCGGCGTTGACCGCCTGCGGCGGCAGCACTTCTCCGGCGCCACCATCCCCATCGGACTCTGCGGACCACGGGGCGGCTCCACCGGACTTGAGCCTGGGCGAAAGCGAACCGGTCGCCGACCCGTTCTACCCCGAGTTCGGGAACCCCGACATCGACGTACTGCACTACGGGCTCGACCTGTCGTACGAGCCGCGCACCCGAACGTTGCGCGGCTCGGCGACCTTGACGATCCGCCCTGTGGTCGACGGCTCCGAACTGGCGTTGGACTTCGCCCAACCGATGGACGTCTCCACGGTCACAGTGGATGGCGTGGTGGCCCCCCACGATCACCAACAATACGATCTGATGATCGAAACAGCGGTGGAGAGCGGCGCCGAGGTAACCGTGACGATCGAATACTCCGGTGTGCCACAACGTGTTCCGGCCCCCTCCGAACGGGGCGACATGTCCATGGGTATCGGCGCGACAACCGACCCCGACACGGGTGCGCTGTGGTCGTTTCAGGAACCTTACGGCGCGTTGACCTGGTACCCGGTCAACGATCACCCGTCGGACGAGGCGTTGTACGACATCACGCTGACGGTCCCGGACGGGTACTCCGGAGTGGCCTCCGGGAGCTTCGTCGGTCAGGACGGCAACACGTTCCTGTGGACCTCGAAGGATCCGGTCGCCAGTTACCTGACCACGATCGCCGTGGACCAGTACGAGCTGACGGAGCTGACCGGCCCCAACGACCTACCGATCACATTGTGGACTCTTCCGGGGTATGCCGATTTCATGCCCGTGTTGGAACAGATGCCCGAAATGATCGAATGGCTTGAGCAACGATACGGGCCCTACCCGTTCGATTCGGCCGGTGTGGTGTTGGTCGGTGGGGAATCGGCGATGGAGACGCAGGAGATCATCACGTTCTCCGGCGACTTCATCAACACCCCCGGGCTGGGGCCCGACTATGTCGCAGGCGTGCTGGTGCACGAACTGGCGCACCAGTGGTTCGGTAACGCCGTGACGTTGCAGGACTGGTCGCACCTGTGGCTCAACGAGGGTGCCGCCACCTATATCGAGCAGATGTGGAACATCGACCGGGGGTTCGCCGAGGAAGAGGACGTTGTCAACGGGTGGACGCTGGACGACGGCTTTCTCCGCGCCGATTACGGTCCGCCGGGTGCGGCCGACCCGGAGGCATTCGCCGCGTCCAACTCCTACGTCTGCCCGGCGTTGATGTTGTATCACCTTCGGGAGCGACTTGGCGGCGCCGAAGCCGTGGACGAGATGTTGGCCGCCTGGGTGGAGGCGTTCAACAATCAGTCGGCCACGCGTGACGACTTCGTCGAGTTCGTCAATCAACACACAGGTGAGGATCTGACCTCTTTCATCGACGAATGGCTCGATTCACCACACACCCCACAGAGGTGATACCCGACAACGGGGAATGCCGTGACCTGCTTTCGCGTGGTCACGGCATTCCGTTCGGGGGGATGTTCAAGTTTTCGGACGCGGTTAGAAGACCGCGCCTTCGTCGTGCAGCCAATCCACGTACGCGCCGGATACGGCGGCGGCGCAGTCGATGAGTTCGTCGAGCAGGGCGTCGGTGATCCCCGGGCGCAACGGGATCTGGGTTTCGCCGTACAACGGCAACCGACCCGATTCCGTGGGCTCACCGACATAGGCCTTCAGGAAGCGCCGCGTACGGTTCCACTCATTGGCCGCCCGCAGCCCCTGGTCCTCCCATTCGGGAGGCAACGTCGCGTAAGCACGGGCACGCAGCACGAGAATTTCGCCGCCGGGGCCCTCACGACGGATCTGAACGACGTGGCGTTCCCACATGGCCAACAGCGCTCCGGCCTCGTCGACCAGATAACGCACCGACAACCGCCGGAGTGCGGCGATGAGGCGTTCGTCGGTGAGCTCGGAAACCTCGGTCGCGTGCCGTTCGGCGTCGATGAGGTCGTCCAGGTCGCTGAAGAACTCGGGGTCGAGTTCGACAAGATCCTGTTTGATGATGTCCCACCGTTCAATGCCGTCATCGGCCGTCGCATCGGCAGCCGGACGCGGCGACGGAATGGGCGCGTTCTGCGCTGGACGCGGTGCGTCGAGTTCCGACGCCTGTCGGTCGACGGCTCGGGGGCTACGTTTCCACCACCAGGCCATAAGGGGATCCTCCCGTTGATCCGGTACCGCCCCACCTACAAAACGTATTTCCAACGGCGGATACCACGGCTTCAGTCATCACGTGACGCCGAACCTACTCGCTGAAACCGGTTGCGCACCAGGGCCAACGGCCTACATCACTACGGATGGCCGCTGATATCAACCGATCAGCCGATCCCCCCGGACCGACGGGCGATACGGCTCGATCTGCCCGGTGGATACCACCGACGGTATTGGCCACATTGTTTTCGACACCGTCGACCGAAAGTCCGATGTCGACGAGACGTCGGCGGTTTCGGCCCCGTCGACGGAACCGTCGGTGGCGGCCCGTCGGCGGTCGGTACCGCGGTGTCAGGACGGGAACGTGAGCCCGAAAAACGTGGAAGCCGCGATCAACGTCGCCACGGCGGCAACCGCGAACAGGGCCTTCGCTCCCTGCGACGAGTGCAGGACTGCACCCACAACCGCGACGACCGCGCACACCATCGCCACGAATGCGACGGGCCGCACCGTCGCCTCCCAACCGCCCGCGGCCGTCAACGCTCCTGCCGTCGCAGCACACAACACACCGATAACCGTGACCCACACCGCCACGTTCAAAAAACCGGCCCGCGCCGCGGACACGTCCACACCGTCAACCATTTCGTCACCTCACATCTCGTCGTTGAAACACGATCACCGACACGACCGCGCCGACGACCGCCCACAGGATCAGGATCGCGACGGCGGCCGGCACGCCGAGGTCGGGAGCAGGCACCGGCCCCGCGGCGGACGAACCCACGGCTTCCGCCAGGACCGCCGACGAGCCGCTGAGCAAAACCGCCCGGACTGGTTCGAGCACCGTCGCCACACCCGCCAGGCCGTGAACGACCTGCTCGGCGACGAGCGCCCACAGCAAACCGATCGCGATGGTTCCCGCCAACGATCGGGTGATGACGGCGATGGCCAGGCCGAACAGCGCCCACGCCACGCCGATCAGCCACGCGGCCCCCAGCCCGGTCACAAGATCGAGCGGCGACGGGAAGCTCCAGGCGCTGCCTTCGATGAGGTAAACGGTGAGACCCGACACGAACGCCACGACAAACGTGATCACCATGAGCACGCCGATCAACAGCGTCAACGCGGCGAGTTTGCCGCCCATCAGCCTTCCCCGTTCGGGGAACCTGCTGAGCACGGTCCGCAGCATGCCCGAGCGTTCGTCCCCGGCACCGATGAGGGCTCCCAGGATGATCATCACCGGGCCTCCGTACATGGGGAGCGACCCGACCACGGCCCCCGCGACAGCCGCCGGTGCCAGGCTGTCCTTGACGGCTTGGACCTGCTCGGGAGTCATGTCGGGGACCGTCAACGAGACCACGTAGTTGGCGAGGTAGGCGAACAACACGATCTGGAGAAGCCACACCCCACCGACAGCGGAAAAGGACCCTCGATGACGGATTCCGTACAATTCGGCACTCAATGCCCTACCCATCACGGCCGCCCTTCGCTCACTGTGTCGCCGGTCATCTCAAGAAATACGTCTTCGAGGCTGCGTTCATTGGGTCTTATGCCTCGCACCGTGATGCCCGCGGACACCAACGCCGCCGTCACCGCGCCGGCCGCCTCCTCGGGTGCGGATACCAGCAGGGCGTCGGCGCCGTGTTCACGAACGTCGTCGACCGTGTCCATCTCACGGATGATCACAGCGGCTTTGGCGACGTCGTCGCACGTCACCAACAGGGCCGGTCGTGCGCCGTACCGGGCTTCGATCTCGCCGGTGGTACCGACCGCGATGAGTCGTCCATGATGGATAACGCCTACGCGGTCGCACACCTGGGCGATTTCACCCAGCAGGTGGCTCGAGAGCATGACGGTGCAGCCACGCGCGGCCTGTTCCCGAATCAGATCGCGCATCGCCGCCATACCGGACGGGTCGAGCCCGTTGGTGGGTTCGTCGAGAAGCAACAACTTCGGATTGCCCATGAGCGCCGACGCCAAGGCCAACCGTTGCTTCATCCCCAGCGAGTATGTGCGGAACCTGTCGTCGGCTCGACTCGTCAAGTCGACCGTTTCCAAGCTCGCATCGACGTCGGCCGCGGTCAGACCCGTGTACCGGGCCAGAAGAGTCAGATTCTGTCGGCCGGTCATCCGTGGGTGAAACGCCGCTCGCTCAATCGTCGTACCGACGTTTCGCAACACGTCGTTGGTCAGGGAGGAGGAACCGAGAACGCTCAACCTCCCCGAGGTGGGCCGCGCCAAACCCACGAGCATGCGCATAAAGGTCGTCTTTCCCGCGCCGTTGAGACCCACGAACCCGTACACTTCACCGCGGCGAACCTCAAGGCTCACGTCGTCGACCGCGGTTGTCGCGCCGAAGCGTTTTGTCAGTCCCGTGGTCTCGACTACCGAAACAGCGGTTTCTTCGATCATGTCTCTCCCCACTTCGAGTGGTCGGGGGCTTTGGTTCCGGGTAGGGCGCTCAGCTTTCGGCGTGATCGTCGAGTCAGCATCACTCCGATCACGACGGCCAGGGCAACGACCGTCGCAACCAGGGTGGCTGCGGCACCGGCCCCCATATGGGGAGCGGCTACGCGGTAGGCGAAAACCGTCATCGCCACCACAAGTACGGTTTGGAACAAGTAGGCCCCAATACCGTACGCCAGGTACACGCTTCGTTTCGCCCCTGCGGAGCCCTTTATTGTGGTCGGTCGCATCAGCCGAACCAGTTCGCGGCGCGCCGATTCGTCGAGAGCCGACACGTTCAACAGGTGACTGAGGACGTAGTAGCCGTCAAGACGAAAGACCGGCAGCAGGTTCACCAGACCGAACATCATGCCAAAGGTGAGCATCGCCGCCGATACAGTCGCCCACATCCCCGTTCCACCGGACAGCAGGTGTATCCCGACGAACGGCACGCAGAACACCACCGACACGGTCACTCCGGCGAACGCGACTCTGACACGACGCATTCGCTCGTGAAACAACAAGGTGTCGTCCACTTTGCAGTAGGCGGCGATCAGAGGCGCCCGCCACATGACGCCGATTTCGATGCCCCGTGCACCGTACAGTTTTGCCATGACACCGTGACCCAGCTCGTGCAGGGCCATCGACAACCACGTCAACACGATGAACACGATCACGGCGATCGGATCGTTCCACAGTGTCAGCGCCTGCGACGTCACGTCGCCCCACCACGCCACGCTGTAGGCCATCGCGGCGAACGCCGACAACCATAGAAACGCCCACACCACCGGTCGGTCCAGCGGACCGATGAGACGCGCCAGGCCACCCAACAACCGTTCCGGTCGCGCCAACGGCAGGCGCGCATGAAGCCAGGTGCGGGACCGGTCGAGTTGACTTTCCCGAGTATCGCGAAGCCGCTCCATGAGAACCGGTTCGTCCGTACCGACCAGCAGGCCCCGCTGTCCCAACAATGTGAACAACGAGCGCCACAGCGCCGGTGTCAGACGTTTACGGAAGTGCGCGACGAATTCGTCCTCGATCTCTTGAACCGTCCGCTCGCCATCCATACGGGACACAAGGAAGTGTTCATGATCCTTGATGCGGAAATACCATCCGGTCCGAGAGTCGTGCAGCGTGTAGACACGGTGGTCCCCGTCCCACAGTCCCGGCCCGATACGAACGGCCGCGTGCAACCGCGGGCGCGCGGTTCGCATCGAGACCTCGGTATCCGCGTCACTCATCTGTCGGCGCCCGTTCCTCCGAACATGGCCCCGAGGTCGGCCTCCAGATCCACCGGCTTTCCACCGGTCAGTGTCAGCTCCAGCAGGAACGACAGGTAACACTCGTCGATGATGCTGACTCCAAGCCGATTGTTGGTCATGTGGATATAACCGCTCAACAGGGCGAACAACGCCGTATCGGCGTCAACGGGCCGCGACTGCGTCTCCTCGCCGATGGGGAACTCCAGACCTCCCTGTTCGGCCAGAGCGACGAGTTCGTCGCGCAACCGGAGCGAATGTTCGGCCCATTCGCGGACGAAGCCGCTCAACGAGTCCATCTCGTTGTTCTCCGCGTGGCGATACGCAGTCGCCAACTGGTCGTGAAGATCCGACGACATCGACTCATACGCCTCGAGGTAGGCCGTATGGCGTTCCGCGGCGTCACCGTCACCGGCGCCCTCCCAATACCTGCGATACGTGGCGAGGAACCGTGCCGACTCGGCCTTGTCCTTCTGGAAGGTGGCCAACATCACGGTCATCAACTGCACCGCGAGACCGAAAAGGACCGATCGTACGTGCACATTGGTCGACTCCACGAGCCGAACCACCATGTCACTGGACTTCTCAAAATGCCGCTCGGCGACCTCAATCCCTCTCGGGCCTCCGTATCGGGCGATCTCGGGTTCGTACCGCATGACGACATAGGAGTTGTTCGGTCGCATCTTCATACCGGTGTCGCCGTACAACTCGTTCCACTGTTTCTCGGAGTACTCGCCGAGGAACATCTGCTTGAACAGGCCCCCCATCTCCTCCTCGTCCACCTCGTACAAAGCCGGGCGTTCGGCGAGGAATCGATCAAGAGCGTCGAAAAGTCGTCGAGCGATCAGCCGAGTGTCGCCGGCTCGCTTTGGGAGGAGCCGTATCCGCAGGTGAGGGCCCTCCATCCAGTAACGGATGAAGAACCATCGATGCAACAGGCCCTCGTCGCGCAGAGCCTCGATCACCGGAGCGACTCCGTCGACCAGGAGCGGATGGTTGTTGCTGGTGTAGAAGACGTGCACCGCGAGCCATTCGCCCGGTGCATCCGGGTCAGTCGGAACCGGTAGCTCGGCTTCGACGGCTACGGGAGTGACCGCTCGGGCTGCACCCGCGGTCGTGGTCGTGGTATCAGTCATGTCGTCATACCCGCTTCGTTGAGCTCGATGGTGATTTCCGAAACGTGCCGTTCGCCCTCACCGTCTCGAGCGATGAGCCCCTCGGGGTCGGGCAGCATCTCGGTGAAGACGAGCCGCCGGTTGGCCGACCGGGCAAGGTTGTCGAGTAGGCCAAGCGAGAAGTGGTCCTCGAAATCCACGAACTGTGGCTTTCCGAACCGAACAGCGCCTCCGTTGTCCTCCTCTTCGTCCTCGACGTCGACGGCATCGGGGGTCACGAACACGTGTCGCGGCAACCCGTGCTTCTTCGACCAGCGGTACCAGCCGAGAAGGCGCTCGGCGCCCTCGGCGCCGATCAAGCCGTCGGGCAGGTTCGAGGGATCGGTCTTCCACACCCGACGGACCAGGACGAGGTCGCCCAGTCGGACCCGGGGGTGGCCGCCCATCTCGTCGTCACCCAACGGCCGGTCGGTTCCCGACCACAAGTCCAAAATGGCTACACGAGTGCGGGAGAACGTCAGCAACAACCGCTGCATCTCCGGCAACGCCATCGGCATCAGGAACCCCAGGTAAACGGGAATGACCTCTTTGCCCAGTCGTTTCGACCGCAGTTTGAGGGCCCCGGTCGTCTCATCGGAGGCCACATATAGATCCTCGACCGGGATTTGATCGTCGGCGTCGCGGAAGGAGACCTCGCCGGGGCACACGATCTCGTACTCGGTCACCGCGGCGTGCAGATTCAGATTCGACGAGTCGTAGCCGCCGGTGACTTCGGCCAGGACCGCCCCGTCCGGTGTGACCTCACGCAGATGGTCTCGTAGAGCGCCCGTCAGATCGACTCCGTCCGCAGCGGAGAAGCAGTGCTGGAATCGCGAGAACAACAGCGACAGCCCCGTGTAGGTGCGGTTGAGGACCACGCGATGTTCACCGTCGACGTCACCGACCTGGACGAAGTAGGCTCTCGGGTCGAGCTCCTCGTGCATCGGGGGCATCTTCTGGGCGACCGCGTCGACGAAGTCGCCGTCCAAAACCAGCTCCTTGGCGTCGTCGCCGTGTGCGGCATAGCGTCGTCGCATCTCTGATATGAGCGTCCGACGTGCCTCGTCCAACGCGATGACCTCGGGCATCTTGAACCAGTTCTGCTGGTCCTGGTATTCGTTGTTCCTGAACGTTTTGTGATTCGACGCGTAGCTCAGGTACTGGTCGTAAACGTCCAGGTGGAACTCGTGGGTGAACTTCACCAGGTCGTCACAACGGCCACCGCGGCCAAAACGTGCGTGGAAGAATCCGCGCACCATCAGACGGTGGGACGACATCATGTCGAACAACGGCAGAATGCGTGCCAGGCTGCGGAGGTCGGCAGCAGCACCGGCCTTCCAGTCGTCGATGTTGGCGTGCACCGATCCGTGGGGAAGAGTCGAGTCCTCGTACACGACGGTACGCGGGCTCTCGGGATGTTCGACCCCGAGACGTGACAGGGTCTTGCGCACCTCGGAGTGCAGGTCCCGCAGAATGACGCGGCGCTCGTCGACACTACATCGCCTGACACTCGCCACCAGCCGGTTCAAAGAACGCAGATCCTCGGCGAGGTTTATCGCCCACCGGTGTCCCAGGTCGGCCACGCGCGCGGCGAAGTCCTCTACCGGGTCGGCGGCGTGGATGTTCACCACGAGCATCGGCACCGTCAACAGGTTCAACCTGACCAGGTGGCGCAGGTAGCGGCGAACGTTGTCCATATCCCTGTCGTGAGGACTCTTCTCGTGCAACATGCGTCGAAGGTCACGGAACCGTCGTGTCGACGCCGCCGGTAGCAACCCGAACAGGTCGTCGACGATGTCGCTGTGCGCCAAGAAGAACACGTTCTCGTCGAACGTGTCGAGCGTCATCGCCGCCGAGGCGTCACCCATGCGACGTTGTCGGCGCATGTACCGCACCCTTTTACGGTCGGTCGTCCATCCGCTGGAGATGGCGATCGGCAGATCGTCGAGTAGGTCGTCGTCGGCAATGATCGCTTCGCCGACCCGGGCCAGGATCGACATGTTCAACCGCGTGTGGCTGGTCAGAGTCTCCGCGCCCAACGCATCGGCGTCCACACTCAGCAAACCGTCGGCCTCGGAGTCGAAGGTGCCGAGGGAGACCGGAGTCAACGTACTGAACGGGCTGGTTTTGCAGATGGTGCGGTACACGTACTCGCTGGCGGACCGTTCGATGCGGCGAGCCCGCTTGGACAAATGTTCCGGATCTGCAGACAGGTACGTCGGCAACGCTTCGTCCAACGAGGGGGAGGCGAGCATGATGCCGGCCCGCAGGACCGGCAGTGCGGCCAATCGCTGGAGGGCGCGACGGCGGTCGACAAGCTCGTCCTTGAAGATTGCGGCACCGTCGCGCCGCAACCGCCGATGCATGACGCTCGTGTCGAGCCACTTCTCGAGCTCCGCCGCCAGGTCGGCCGGGAGACGCTCGACCGTCGCCTTGACGCGGTCAAGGTTGCGTGGGGTGCGAAGGTTGAAGATGTCACGCCTCAGATTGATGAGAGCGCGTCGGTGGGTGTCGTCGGTTTCACCGGCGACAAGCGGCTCGATCGCATCCGACAAAGGAGCGGCACGCTCCTGGAGGCGGCGTTCCAGGTCCAGAACGGCGTCGGCCCATTCGACGGTTCGACTGAAATGCAATCCCGACAGTCGTTCCCATGTCAACGGGGAAACTCGAAGCATGAAGTGGGGCGGCATCATGAGTTCGGACACGCTTACGGCGGCGTGGAGGTCGGTGTCAGTCACGTCAACTCCTCGTGGGTTGGGCCGACAGGGGGAAGTCGAAATTCGCCTGATCGTCACGGTCGTGGCCCACCATGAGCGCGATCATCGGCCATAGGTCGTCTTGGGGTAGTCGAAGGCGTTCGGCATAGGAGACGTTGTCGAAACCGAGGGCCGCGCCACACGCCACGTTCACGGCGCTGGCGGCGACATAGCAGCTTTGGGTGGCGGCGCCCACCACGGCGTTCAAGAGCCGAACTCCCCTGTCCCCCACCGTGTCGAGGACGGAATCGACGGGCACCAGGACCGACAGGACGGCCGCGGCCTGCTCCACATTGTAATTATCCAAAAAGTACATCTGCTGGAGAAACTCTCCCGGAGGCTCGTCGTCGACCACGAGAAGCCGATGCCCCTCGGGGTCATATCGGTACACTCCGGCGGCGATGCCGTCCACGTGGTTGACGAACACCGCCAACGACGCGAAATCGGCACGCCCGGCATCGGTACGAAGACGACTTCCCTCGATGGTCACCCGAAGCAACGTCGCCAGGTCCGCGGCCGACAACGGAACATTCGACGAGAACGTCCCAAACGACGATCGGCGCCGAGCCAGAACCGAACTCATGCCGTCGGCAAGGTCCGCCCATCGGGCCTCGGGAAGCTTCACCGCACCCCGATCGGTCGGCAGAGCCGCGTCACGGGCGGAGACCGGCACGTTCTCCACGCTCGGAGTCGACTGTGGAATCAAAGTGGCCTCGACGACCTCGGTGATCTGGTCAAACCGGTGCGTCACTCGTGACCGCTCCGACTCGAGGAGCCCTACCGCCGCCCGACCACCGCGATCCGTGCCCGGTCGGCCGCGTGATCCGGGCGGAAGCGGCAGGACCGCCAACGTGGTTTCGTCCAACGGGTCGATACCCAACAATTCGTCCAGCTCGGCGCTGTCGAACCACAGATGAGGAACCGAAACCGCGCCTTCGCCGGTGACGCCCAGGAGGTTGAGCGAAGCCAACGTCGCTCCCAGATCCATGGTCACGACATGGTGGGTAAAACTGTTGTATTTAAACGAGTTCTTCCAGAACTTCACGGTCACCAACAGGAACTGGTCGGTGTCACAGTCGTCGGGCAGTACATCGGCTACACGATCCGACACGTTTCCGGCCATGAGGCGACGGAGATCTCCCGAAGCGGTCTCCCAGTAGTAGACACCCGGAGTCTGACTCGTCGACGCGCCGCTGACCCAGTACATCTCCAGCGGGTACAGACCACCGCCGTTGGCGGTGCCGCGGGCGTAGACGGCCGCACCGCTTCGAGGATTGCTACGCACGTCGTAGTTGCCGGTCACCCTGAGCCGACGCGACAACAGGCCGTACGTATCGTGCAATGCACGCCCCAGCCTCGCCGGATCCAGCGCACCGGAATCGTCGGTCCATGTCGGCCGCTTCATCGACTCGGAGAGACCTTCAAGGACGGGAGGGCCGACGGGGAGCGAGAACGCCGTGGCTTCGGGATAGAACTTGTGCCTGCGGGGCTGATCGTCCCCGTCCATAACGTAGTCGAACGGGGGCATGGGAACACGCGCGCGATGGATCACGTCCTTTACGTATCGGCGCACTGTGTCGGGGGCTGTCACACGTTTCTCCCTTCCGGGGGCTGGGGTGAGGGGTAGACGACCGACCTACTCAGGGGAAGGGGTGCGGGACCTGATTCAGATCGGCACGAGTGAGGTCGTGGTCGCGGAGACCGGCGCGTCGGTGCGCGGTCAGGGTGCGTTCCATGTGGAAGGCCCGTTGCTTGTACCACCCGAAGTCGATCGGTATCAGGCCTGGAACGATCGTCGCGTAGGTCGACAAGCCGACATCCTTTTGCTCCGGTGTCGTCTGATCGACGGCGTACAGGTCGAACCCGGACAGTTTCAGCCGATCGACGACCCACCGCAGATCGTCGGTGAGGTCGTCGTGCCGTGGCCGGGTGGCCTCCCACTCGCCGTACACCTCCGCCACGGGGAGTGCCCTTGTGGACGACAGCAGAAAGTCCGAGTGTTCGGCGATGGAGTCCAGACCGTGCAACAACGCGTGATGTTTAAGCTCGGCCACAAGACCGAAGTCCGCCTCCATGGCCAGAGCCTCGTCACGTCCGGTGCGCATACGACGTTCGAAACTCGGCACGTACGACGCGATTTCGCACAACGCCGCACGCATCGCCTGCACCGGGTCCATGGACGAGCCGGCGGCAAAACACAGCTTGCCGGGGGTGCCGTCGTTTCGGACGGCCACCGCGGTGACCACCGGTATCGGCAAGTCCACCCTGGTGTCGAACATGCGGACGTCGAAACCCTCCAACGCCATGCGTTCGATCATGAAGTCGATGTCGTCGGCGCCGCTGCTACGTGAGTCGATCTCGGTCGCCGGGAAACGCGCAAACCACGTCAAAAGGAAGGAATCGCGTTCAATGAGCTCCATGACGCCGTGATAAACGGCCTCTTCGGGACAACTACCGATAGCGCAACCGTTGGAACACTCGTCGACGAATGCCGGCCCGGTCTGGTCCAGATAGTGCACGAGGCGCTGCGGAATGAGGACGGACTCCTCGGTGGTCATATTGCGTCCCCACACCCAGGGAATCTCCAAAGAGGGCGTGAACTCGGTGTGATAAGGCTTGCTGTGCTCGTAGAACACCGGCGTGTACAAAGTGCAGTCCCGAGGATCAAGCGCGGGCACGTCCAGATCCTCAAGCGCCGCCCAGTGGGGAGCGGGCAGCCCCCGAGACACCAGACCGGCATACCGTTCCAGTCCTTCCAAAACAGCCAACCGTCGAGAGTCGACGACATTGTCGGCGTGACCACTCCAGAAGAAGTCGTACAGGTGTGCGGCGCCACGCACCGAACTGGAACCGGTGACCGGCATCGTGGTCGGGCTGTCGAACCCGGCCGGCGCCTGAGTGCCCAAGGCCCCGCACACCGGATTGGCGAAAGCGTCGATATCGAGCCGATAGTCGCGCACATGTCTGAGGCGGAACGAGTTGATGTCGGTCTTGGGCCGCGGCTCCATGCCGACGACGGCCCGCTCGGGCCCTCCCTGCGGAACAAATCCACACCGGGGACAGTCGGGTTCGGACAGAAGCGGGAAGGTGCGAACCGTGAGGCTGTTGAGCTTCAGCCGTCGTACACTTCCCGCTCCCGCCGGATGGTCGGGCCGATTCCGTTGAACGTCTTCGACGAGGGTTGCCAGCGCCGCAAGGGTTAGGGGGTTGATCCAGGGCGCAGAAGAAAGCGAGCAGGACACACCCGTGAGTTCGAGCGCACCGCGTTCCTCTTCTTGTCTGAGTGCCTGCCACCTGCGCTGAAAACACAGGGCACACGGCGGCCGTTCAGATTCGGCCGCCGGAAGGACATAAGCATCGTGTCCGTGCAGGTGAACGGTGGTCACGCTCGGGGGAGGGAAGGGCGCAGGATCCACCACGCTGTAGATACCCAGCAGGTCGCGCTCTCCAAGCTTATAAACGATAGGGCGTGTGTCGCCCCCGTACCCGAACGTTTTATCGAGGTGCTCCTGCACCGTCTGCACGGCATCGACTGTGGCCGCCGTCGTCATGTTCTCTCCTAGAATCGCTGAATGCCCGTGTTGTTAACCGCTTGTCGACCCACAGCTGCACGAACAGCCGGTACAGCTGCCACAGCTGGAACTCGAGCAGCCGCAACAGCTGGACGTCGAACAACTCGACCACTGCACGGCCTCGTCCTGCGACAACTCGGTCACATCGTCGATCTCAAACGTCTGTGCCTCAAGCTCGGCCAGATCGGTGATAAGTGGCTTCATAACTTCCTCCTCTCGGAAGTCGTTGAGTGATGTGTTGACGCGACGTCGTTGCACGACGTCGAAGCGCAGCTGCACGAACAGCCGCTGCAGCATCCGCAACCGGTGCTGCAACCGGAGATGGCGAAGGTCGAGCACCCGGTGCCATGACGACCGCGTCGACGGCGCGCCGTGTCGGGTCGTCGACCGTCAACGGTCTGCGCCTCCGGCTCGGCCCGGCCGTGATGATCGGCTTCATGCCGTCTCCTCTCAGGTGTCCGGTGATCGAAGTCGGCGATTACGCGCACGACGACGTCGAGCTGCAACTCGAACTGGTCGTCGAGCAACACGACGAGGTGGAACACGAACACGTCGTCGACGATGTGCTCGAACTCGTGCTCGACGATCCCGCGAAGTCCTCACTGGGAGTGGAGTCCACGACCTCAAAGGTCTCGGCCTCCAGCAACGCGATCTGATCGTTGAGTTCCGACATCCGATTCACCTCCTTTCGAAGTCCGTTACGGACCGAACGGGGTCGCCGCGGTTACGCGCACGACGAGGTCGAGCTGCAACTCGAACTCGAGGTCGAGCAGGTCGACGAAGTCGAACACGAACACGTCGTCGACGATGTGCTCGAACTCGTGCTCGACGATCCCGCAAAGTCCTCACTGGGAGTGGAGTCCACGACCTCAAAGGTCTCGGCCTCCAGCAACGCGATCTGATCGTTGAGTTCCGACATCCGATTCACCTCCTTTCCACAAACGTTTACGGATACGGGCGGTCGCAGACATTCAGGCGCACGACGAGGTGAAGCACGCCGGCGAACAGGACGTCGTACCGGTGCTGCTACTCGGGGCGGCGGCCAGGTCCTCGTTCGTCACCACGTCGGCGACCTCAAAGGTCTCGGTTTCCGATGACGCGATCCGGTCGTTGAGTTCCGACACGTGATCTCTTTTCGGCGAAACGAATCGGCCGGTAGAACGTGCGTATCCGGCACGACCGCACACCTGAAATCGTGACGAACGGTCAGCCGCTGCAACTGGTTGTCGACGTCGAACTCGTGGCGCTGCCGCTGCAGCTGGTGGCGCCGCAACTGCAGCTTGAGCAGCCGCAACAACTCGATGTGGAGCAGCTTGACCACGCCGGCTGGTCGGTGACCAGTTCCGTCGTGTCCTGGATCTCAAACGTTTCCATCTCCAATGCGGACAGGTCCGCCCGCAACGAGGACTCCATGGTTTTCCTCCTCTCTATCGGTGTGCCGAACCGGGGCGGGTGAGCAGGACGCGAACCGTCCGCAGCGCACCCGATGCGAGAACGTCGGCCGGTGTCGTCTCCACCACCACCGCCTCGCGGTCTTGAGAGCGCAACGCCGAGACCAGGGGTGCCTCCGTCGAGGTGAAGGCGCCGTTGTCGGTGGCGACGCGCGCTACCCGGGGGTCCAATCCGGGAATGAGCAGCTCGTCGTGTCCGGGAAGTCCCGTGGTCAGGGTGCGGCCGATCAGGGTCGTCAACGCATCGGCCGTGGCCGCCGAGACGTCGGTGCCCACACCGACCGCGTAATCGGTGGTCCCCGGTATAACGGCGAACATCGCCATCGCCGGTTCCGCCGCGGGAAGCCGATACACGGCCACCTCGAGACCGACCAGTTCCGCCGACCGAACCAGATACCTCACAGTGTCATCCATGTTGGACAAAGACACTTGGTGAACCTTCTCGCCGCGTGCGAGAGCCAGAACGCCCTCGAATGCAAGTGCCGAACGCAATCCCGCGCGTATCGCGGTGTCCAGATCGTCGCCGGCGCCCTCACCGGCGCTGGTGCGTTCGAATGCGCCCGTGGCGTTGACCGCACTGCGCGCGTACACCGCGGCAGTAGGGACATCGACGACGTCGTCGTCGAGCACACGTCCGGTCGTCCACTCGGTGTGCTCTCCATCGAGACCGAGGCCGGTGGCGGTCACGAGCAGATCGGCGGCAATCCGCCGTGACGGTTTGGTGTCGGCGGGGGTCAACGGGCCCAGCGCTGTGACGTACTCCAGGATCGCGTTACGGGTCGCACCTCGCCGTGCGTCACCCGGCGTCTCCACCGCGAACCCCAGGGCCGCATCCGCGGTCGGCGAACCGGAGTGGAAGGTGCACCGCGCAATCTTGATGGGGGCCTGGTCGATTTCCTCATCGTCGTAGCCGGTGATGATTCCCACGTGTTCACCGGCCATGCGCATGACGCGCCGGAGGTCCTCGTAATCCTGCTCGTGATCGTGTTCCTCATCGGCTGTCTCCACCGGTGCCGGAGCCGCATCGAGTTCGGCGGCGAAGCCTTCCGGGGGCACCGTCGTGCGTTCACCGGTGTCGTGAGGGTTGACCAGGACCTCTTCACGCGTCGCGTCTCCGGTCTCCAGGTCCACGACGACCACCGCGCCGTCGGTTTCGGCCTTCGGTGCCATCGTGAAGTCCCGGAACACCTCGTAAGCCGCCATCATGCCGATGAGGGACGCCTGCTGTGGACGCAACGCGGACGGGGCGGGAACCGTACCGGGAGCCGCGGAATCCTGCCACAACAGCGCAGCGTCACCATTGTCATCGTTCCGGGTCAGACGGGCCATGGCGGTGACCCAGTCGCCGGACTTGTCCGGCCCGGTCATCGGGCCGACCACGACTCTCCGGCCCACCCGGACCACCGGAAGCACCGTCCTCGACGTGGTGCGCAGAGCCTCCACGACCCGGTGTGCGCCCCCTTGGGTCGCGGTGACAACCACGACATCACCACCGCCGGGAAGTTCGCCGGGACCGTGTACGCGCTTCAGGCCGTTGGACAGCAGTCCATTACGGATGGCGTCGGCGACGGCGTCGTCGCCGACCACGGTTACGTTCGCGTCACGGAACGCCGCAAAACGTTCGACACCGTCTTCGGCATAGTGCTCGATGTAGGCGATCTGCTGTCGATAGTCGGCGAGCTCGTGCCCGTCGTCCACCGTCGGTCCGGTTACCCCGCTGAGGGCTCCCCTGTCGACCAACGCATCCAACAGCCGGTTGACCATCGCGGCTCTTCCGTCGTCAAGACCGCCGACAAGGTCCTCACGCGTTTTCGTGCCGTCCAAAAAGGGTGCCAGCGTGGTGATCCAACGGTAGATCGACTTACCGCGCAATACGAAGCCGCCATCGGAATGACGGACGAGAGTGCCGGTGGGAACCTCGGCGAAGATCAAATCATGCCGTAGGCGCATCCTGGGCTCTTCGTTCCTTTTTGTCACGGTCGCTGCGGCTACATCCATCGGGCACTCCTCAAGACAAAAGGGGCAGGGCGATTCTGCTTTATCCGGCCATAACGAATGGAAATCGACAAGAATGCATGGCGGGGCAGGTTTAAAATCAGTCGTGGCAGCCGCATTCTTAATGATGGGGCACTGTCAAAAGCTGGTGGACTGACATCAAGGGGCTCGGCAAAATCCGGGCAACGACCGTGTCCACACGGGGAAGAAAACTACGGCTGACGTGCCGCATCTCTCCGCTGGCCGTCGGTTACAGGTAGCTGATTCGTACTTTACAAATAACCATTCACGCATGTCCAGGGGGTCGACCCGGTTTGTTACCAACACGTGACCTTGGTCTCCATCCGGGGAAGCGCATGAAACCGCTGGCCCTCACAGGTCCGCGGGCACGGCCACCAGGAGGCGAAGTCTCGCCACAGTCGGGCGCCCGTGTTCGACCAAACAGACCGCATTGAATTCCACGGAGGTTCGTCAATACATTTTAGAACATTCTTTTAATTCGACCCTCGCGCGAAAACATTGACGACACTCGGCACCCGACAAAACGACCATTCGATATTTGTCATCTATTTCACGTCATTGCGTGTTTGGGGCTTTTATGAGATAAGCCAGACACGAGGGGTCCCCACGAGCGCCCCACCCTATTCGATGTCACAACCAGCCGTTTCCGCGGGCTACATTGATCGCTGCCATCCGGTTTTGAGTTTGTGTCTTTCCGATCGCCGACGACAGGTAATTACGTACCGTGCTGTCCGACAAATGCAACGTTCGCGCGATCTGCACCGCGGTCGAACCGTCGGCGGCGGCGCGAAGGACGTCGCGTTCACGAGCGGTGAGCGGATTGGGTCCTGCGCTCAACGCGGCGGACGCCAGCTCCGGGTCGATGACCGTCCGGCCGGCCGTCACGCTGCGAATCGCGTCGGCCAACCCCTCGACGGGCCCGTCCTTGACGAGAAACCCCTTCGCACCCGATTCCATCGCCCGGCGAAGGTATCCCGGACGACCGAATGTGGTCACCACGATCACC
This sequence comes from Candidatus Stackebrandtia excrementipullorum, assembly GCA_019113825.1. Classification (GTDB taxonomy): domain Bacteria; phylum Actinomycetota; class Actinomycetes; order Mycobacteriales; family Micromonosporaceae; genus Stackebrandtia; species Stackebrandtia excrementipullorum. Next base: position 126,919 of record DXGR01000027.1, read on the forward strand.
TGGCAGTCGGGTTGGGCGTCGCGCAACCGAGCACACACGTCCAGTCCGTTGGCGTTCGGCATCTCGATGTCCAACAACGCGACATCCGGCCGTACCGCAGCGGCTTCGGCGACGACCGCGTCGCCGTCGCCCACTTCCGCGACCACGTCGATGTCGGATTCCAGACCCAAAAGAAGCGCCAGGGCACCCCTCATCATGGCCTGGTCCTCGGCAATGAGAACCCTGATCAGCTTCTCTCGGTCTTCTTCCACAGCGGTACCTCGGCGATAAGGGTGAACCCGTCCGGTGAGTCGGACACCGCCAGACTGCCCTGCACGTCCACCGCCCGTTCACGCAGCCCCCGAAGTCCGCTCCCATCAAGTGTTTTCCCACCGCTGCCACGTCCGTCGTCGCCGACCTGCAGCCGCACCGCTTCACCGACGGTGATGGCGACGGCGACGCTCTTTGCATCGGAGTGACGCACAACGTTGGTCACTCCTTCGCGAACAACCCAGGCGAAGAACTCGTCGACATGCCCCGGCAGCCGCTCATCGGGCTGCTCGACGTTCAAGGCCACACCCGCGGCCGCCAACGCCACCGAAGCACGATCGAGTTCCCCGATGAGGTCCCTGCGGCGGTAACCGCCGACCGCTTCACGGATTTCGCTCAACGCCTCGCGACCGATGCGTTCGATGTCGTCAACGTGTTCGGTGGCCTTGTCCAGGTCAATGCTTTGGAGCCTGCGCACGGCCTGCGCCTTGACCACGATCACCGACATCGTGTGCCCAAGAAGGTCGTGGAGGTCGCGCGAAAAACGCAGCCGCTCGGTTTCCACGGCCTGCCGTGCCATCTCCTCGCGCGTGGTGTGAAGCTCGGCGGCCACCGACAGCAGGCGGTGCAGGCTATAAGTGGACAACCCGGCCAAGACCATCGTCGTCCCCGTCACCCATGTGGACGTCACATCCGATTCACGAAACCAAATCATCGTCGGCGCTGCAACAGATAGCACGAGAACGGCCGGCAACGCCACCGGCGGCGGCCAAAGCGCCCCAAGAGCAAGCGTCGCCATGGTGAACAGGACGTACCAGTGCTGCCCGTAAACCATCGCCGCCGCGACGGTCAATACCACCTGCGCCGCAAGGAAAAGAACGACCAGCCGTCCCGAATTTTCACGTCGGCGCCCGTACGCGCACCACACCGTCGCAACGAAACACGACGTGATGGCCGCGAGAAGAAGGCCCGCGGCCGGCCCGCGACCCCGGTCGACGATGTCGAGTACCGGATCCAGGAGAAAAATCGGTACCCATATGACCGTCGCCAACCGGCCGGGGCCGGATCCACCCCACACGGGCATGGCACGAGCCACCCGGCCGATGCGGTGAGCGCCGACCCGTCCGGCATTGTGCACGCTGTGCTCCCTTTCGGCCGAGGACGTCATCGGTTCGACATGACGGTCGCCGGGCTCGCCACGTCGGCCCCTCATCCGAGACGGGCCAGGGCCCTGCCGGCGGCGATGACGGGTATCCCGACCACGCAGTGCAGCGAGATCAGTGTGAGTGTTCCCGTCGTCGTTGTGGCGTTCAGTGTCCCCAGCAGAGAAAGCAACAGAACCAGCGGGGACGCCACGAGCCATATGGCCGTCGCCTTCGTGGTCCGCCGGCACAGAAGCGTCACCAACCCCATCCCCGCGGCACACGCTACAACCGCAGCAACGATCACCGACACGAGACCGACCGGCTGCACCGTGCCCGCGGTCTCAACCATCAGATGCCGACCGCCGACGGGAACGGCGGCCGTCCAGAGGACGACCGGTGGCACGGCCGAGGCGACGAAGGCGCCACCCCAGATCTTGGTCTTCAGGTTGGTGCGTTTGACGTCTCCGGCGGTGAACGCAGACATGTTTCCTCCACGGGTTCGTTTCGTGACGTCTTCAACGCTACGAACGCGGCAGGGCCGACGGTAGATGCAACCGTCACCTCCTCGGTGTGACAATCCGCCCTACGCGAGGTGGCCGTTTCGGCCGACCTCTCGGGTGTGCACGCGCGGTCGGGTCGACACCCGCGACAACCGACCCGCGGGCGCTTCCAGCCATGTCGCCGACGCCGGCGCCGGTCGTACCCAGCGGAACGTCGGTTGGGGCGCCGCACCGGCGACGTCGCTCCCTTCGGTACACACGCTCAACCGGAAATCAGGCTCGTCACAGGAAAACGTCACCAGACTCGGCTCCGCCAGCGTGTCGACCTCTCCCAACGGTGTGGACAGTCCACGGCCGGTCCGTTTGATGACGGCCTCCTTGCGTGTCCACAGCGAACTCAAATCGTCCCGTCGCTTCAGAACGTCCCTCAGGCCGTTTTCGGCGGGAGCAGCCATGCGGTCGAACAGTCCGTCGTCATACCGCACGCGAGACTGGACGTCGACACCGACGGGGACGGTGGCGAATGCGCAGACACAGACGGACGCATCGTGTGACCAGTTGAAGTGCCATGCGGCCGTATCGTGAAAAAACGGCTTACCGTGCCGTCCCCACTCGATGTCGGGCATCGGCTCGGTACTTCGTCGACTCCACAGGTGTTGGAGCAACGCGTACGAGACCACGCTCGCGTACCGGTCCTCCTTCCGGTAATAGGCGTCGCTTATGTCCCGCCGCCACGTCGGCACCGACGCCCGCAAAGCCTCGAACGTGGCGGCGTCCACGAGGTCGGAGCGGGCGATCGCGATCGTGATCATCAGTCGGCGGAGTCGATCACCAGACAGACGTTGTGGCCGCCGAACCCCAGGGCCAACGACGCTACGCGGGACACCGGAGCCGAACGGGCCTGTCCGCGCACCACGTCGATCCGCATGTCGTCGTCGAGCGTCCGGGTGCCTGCGGTCGGGGGCACCGCCTTGTGACGAAGCGCCAGTACGCCCGCAACAGCCTCGACGGCCCCGGCGGCCCCGAACAGGTGGCCCGTCATGGATTTCGTGGACGATACGAGAGCGCCGTCGCCGAATACGCGGGCGATGGCGTCGGCCTCGACCTGGTCGCTTTTCACCGTCCCGGTGCCGTGCGCGTTGACGTGAACGACCCCGTCCCGCTCGCCTGCCTCGTTCAGGGCGTCGGTGACGGCCCGGTTGATGGCCTCACCGTCCTCGGCGGGCGCCGTGATGTGCGAGGCGTCGCCGGTGATTCCGTAGCCCGACACCTCGGCGTACACGGTCGCGCCCCGCGCACGGGCGTGCGATTCGCGTTCCAGGACAACGGCTCCGCCGCCTTCGCCCATAACGAATCCGGCCCGGTCGCGGTCGAAGGGGATGCTTGCCCGGTCGACGTCGTCGACCGTCGTCAAAGCCCGAATGTTCTTGAAACCGGTCATGACCAACTCATGTGTCACCGCCTCCGCACCACCACAGATGACGGCGTCGGCATAGCCGTGACGGATCGCTCGCAGCCCTTCACCGATGCTGATCGTGCTGGAGGCACACGCGGCCACGTGCGCGGCCGCCGCCGAACGCGCACCCGTCTCGATGGCGACCAGGCCGGCAAGCATGTTGGGTATCCACTTGGGAATCAGCATGGGCGAAACCCGCCGGGACCCCTTCTGGCGTAGATTCTCGAACTCGCCGAACGCCGTCTCGACGCCGCCCAGCCCACTACACATATAAACGCCGAGCCGGTACGGATCCACCGCACCGACGATTCCCGAGTCGGCGACGGCCTGGCGAGCCGCGATCAACCCGAACCGCGCATAGGGGTCCAGGCGACGAAGCTCGGGGCGCGTGAAGTGCTCCTCCGGGTTGAGGTCCTTGACGGGGGCGTACACACTCACCCCCAGCTCGGTCGCGTCGAAGTGGTCAATCGGCTTTATGCCGTGACGCCCCGCGAACAGGTTGTCCTCGAATTCGGCGAGGTTGGTACCGATCGGGCTTACCACGCCCAATCCGGTGATGACGGCCTTCTCCATGGCTTCTCCATCAATCTGCAACCGGTGGTTGTCAGGAAACAAAACCGTCGCAGGTGGTGCGACGAAAACGATGTGGTCGATCCCGTTGCACGACGACACGGGACCGTCGACACCGCATATTCTGCGGATTCCGCAGAATCACGACGTTGGCCGGCACGCTGTTGGAGGTTGTCCTTGATCACCTGACCGGGGACAACCTCCAAGAAGCCGTCTCCGCACTCCGTTCGTTGCCGTTGGCGCCCAAGCGGCCGCAACGCGCAGCAGAAAAAGGTCGCACGCTTACGCCTTTCCACAGCACCGCGAGCCGCCGCCCGGACGCCACCCAACACAACGACGGGTTCACAGGCGGTTCTTAATCCACGACGTCCAGGACACGGTCGTACAGGTCCTGCACGCTGGCGATGGACTCGTCGATCTCAACGCCACGTTGGCCGATCTCGTCCTCCACCTTCATCACGAACTCGAAGACACCGATTGAATCCATGCCGATCTCCACCAGGTCGTCGGACATGGTCATCTCGTCGGCCGATTTCGTGGTGAACTCTTCCAGCGCCTTCTTGAAGCGGGTCTCATCCATGATTCGTGGGTCCTTTCACCTTAGAAACCCTTCTTGCGCAGCCACGCAAGCAACTCGTCCTCGCGTTGCGTCGCTCCGTCCTTGTTCCACGTCCCCAACTCGCGGGAGTCGACCAACAGTCCGTCCCGCAGGTAGATGACACGGTCGGCGCGAGCGGCACAGGCGGGGTCGTGTGTGACCATCACCAGCGTCGTTCCCTCCCGGTGTACATCCGTGAGGGTGTCCATGACCTCGGTGGTCATGCTGCTGTTCAACGCGCCCGTGGGTTCGTCTGCAAACAGAATCGACGGGCTGCACGCCAACGCCCGGCAAATGGAGGCACGTTGGATCTGGCCTCCCGACACCTGTGTGATGCCGTGTTGTTTGACGTGCGCTATACCGAAACGCTCCATGAGCGCATCGACTCGTGCAACCGCGGCGTCCTTCTCCTTGGGGTTCGCCTTGAGAGCCGGCAGGAGAATGTTGTCCCTGATGTTCAGGTTGCTCAGGAAGTACGCCTGCTGGAAAATGAATCCCATCTCGGTCAGACGGACCCGGCTCAACTCCACGTCCTTGAGCGAAGTGATGTCACTTCCTTGCAGAAGAACGTTTCCGCTCGTCGGACGGTCCATCCCGCTGATGCTGTACAACAGCGTCGACTTACCCGACCCGGACGCGCCCATCACGACGAGGAATTCACCTTGTCGCACGGTCAGGTCAATGCCGTTCAAGACCTGTGTCGGAGGGTCGGTCGAGTAGTACGTCTTCGAAAGATCCCGTGACTCCAGGATAATGCGATCATCGTGTGACATGAGTGCTCCTAATTATCCTCTTAGCCACGAACTCTTTTCGGCATGACGAAGCCGTGACGTCAAAGCCATGGCACCGAGATAGCCGGCTGCGATCAGAATCAGCGGATAGGCCACGTAGACCAGCAACGGGTTCGGTATGAACGCCAGATTCGCGATTCCCAGTCCCGCCACCGATATAAAGAAGCCCACAAGAGACTCTCCTACCGTGGCGGTGAAGACGAGACCGAGCACGGTCCCGATGATCACCGACAGAAGGGTCTTACCCCTCACCTGCGCGATAATCTCTCGGGTGGAGAAACCGATGGCCGACAGCACGCCCATCTTCCGTCGCTCGCTCGTCAAGCGAAGCTTCAGGAACATGCACGTGATCAACACGGCGACACCGATACCGAAAGCAAACGCCAACACGGCGGCGCTGCGGAACGCATCGGTCACGTACGACAGGGTCTGTTGCACGTAGTCGCGCATCGGGATCACACCGGCGGCCGGGAAACGGTCGCTGTAATCGTCGGCGACGGCTGCCGCCCCGTTCTCGTCTACGGAGTTGGCGTAAACGACGTAACTGGCGGCACCCGTGGTCACCTCGCCCTGCATTTTCGCGGTGTAGCCACCCGATGTCACATCCTGGTAGACGCCGCTGATCACGACCGTGCTTTCGTCGTCACCCCGCCGGATCGTCAGTTCGTCGCCGGTGCCGACCTGATACTTGTCTGCGTTCAAGACCGACAGAGCGATCTGCCCGGCTTCGGGTCGGCCGCCCTCCACGAACTCGACCGTGTCACCGGAATAGTCGCCGACCTCGACTCGAAGCGTCTCCCAACCCTCTTCGCCCTCGGTCTCGTACAGGACGTTGGCGAAGGCGCGCACGTCGGTCAACCGGTCGTCGCTCTCCATGTCCGCCAAGATCTCCTGGCGAACCGTGTCCACGTCGTCGGAGAACTGTAGGTCTGCCCGGATGTCGCTTTCCGGAGCTCCCATGTAGGTGACGAAGCGCGGGCTCTCGAACGTGCTGAGCAGGTTCAACGGAAGCATCATCAAGACCGCCGCGATGAAGAAGACGATCGGAATGAGAATCCACTGTCTCGCGTCGGCACGGAATTCCAACAGGGACAGTTTCCGGTTCAGATTCTCGCCACGGTAGGTGGCCAGGCTCGTCTTGCGGACCCGCTTGGCCTGCCGTTTGGCCCGCCGAGCCGTCTGCTTGTCGTCCAGTGTGCTGCCGTGCACCAGGGCGTTGACCACCTGGATCTTCCGCACCCTGCGAAACACTCTGCGGCATATGCCGATGACGAACAGGTAGACCAGCAGCAACGCCAGAACCGGTACCAGAATCGTAGCGATGCCGGGCCGTGCCTCCGCATAGTTCACCTGAATGTTCTGCGTCAACAGGTTCGTCGCCACGACGGCCAGGAGGCCACCGACGATGCACGCGATGAGGGTCATGACCCGATATTTCGACAGGTACAGACCCGATATCGCCTTGTCGGGAAGACCGATCGCCTTCATGGCGCCGATTTCACGGACCTCGTCCTCCAAGGTCCCTCGGATCACGAAACGTGAGTTGAGAAGCGCGATGAAAATGAGCAGGACACTGACGAACACCAGCGCCACCGCGACAAGACCGTCACTGAAGGCGTTGATGATTCGAATCATCTCGAACGTAACGGCCTGCCCGTTCTTCGGCAGGGTTTCGTCGGATTCGTATGCCCGCTGGAAGTCGGACAACGCCGCCAAGTCCGACAGGCGATATTCGACGATGATTTCGGGATCGCCGACGCCGGCACCCTGAAGTTCGGCGAAGTCCTCCTCTGAAACCAGGAACCGGGTTGCCGAGGACAACGACGAGGCCATCTGCGAGTCGCGCACGAAGCCTTCGACGGTCAGGTCGAGAACTCCGTCGTCGATTTGTATCTGGAGTTCGTCACCGGCTTCCAGATCGAAGTTGGTCTTGTATGCCACCGGGACATAAACCTCCCCTTGGGAGGGTTCCGGTATCGACCCGGTTTCGTCGATGAGGAAGTCGAACTCCTCGTTTTGGACGACGAACAGGTTGTCGATCAAGCTGGCGGACAGGTCACCGGACTCCGACGTCGACGGGCTGTGCCAACCGATGGCCGCCCCGTCGAAGCCCAACATCTCCTCGATGAGCCACGCGTCGATCTCGGGGTGGTCCGCAGCGAAACGGTCCAGTTCCGCCTGGTCGAACTCCCCCTTGTGCATTTGAAGGAAATGCGGTGGCTGTGCCTCGTCGAAGAGCTGGTTGACCGAACCGATCAACCGCTCCATGACCATGGATCCGGTGGCCATCAGAAATGCACTGAGAACCAGGATCACGATAAGGGCGATATTGACGCCCTTATTTTTGATCAGATCGTTGTATGTGTATCGAAAACGCACCGAGCCCCTTTGGCTCACTGGAGGCTCCAAACTCCCGGAATCTGCAAGGACATCCATGTCAGCACGGCGTGGTACACCACGTCCAAGATGATGTTGAAGAGTTCGATCCCATCGGTTTTCCCCTCCTTCTTTCGCTTACGCATGATTTCCTGCGTGTGGGTCCACAGTCCACTAAGCCCGTAGATGTACAACGTAACGAGAGTGGCGACCCAGAAGTTTCCCTGGAACCAGATGGCAAGGACACCCATGACACCGAGGCCGAATTGGGCGAACCCGTACTTGACCTGGAACGGGCCGCTGGGCCACCCGAGCTTCGCGGCCGTCTTCTCCGGCTGAAGCACGTTGATGATGAAGCCACCCACGGCGATGATTCCGTGCGACACCGCGAACTGGTGCAGCAGGAACGTCTTCATCACCTCGGTGTAATCGGCCGAGAAACCACCGATTGCCAATTGAATAACGGCGGTAAGAATACCCGCACCGATTATCGCGACAATCCACATGTTGAATTACCTCTTTGATTCGTTCAGTTTTTGTATCAAGTTGTCCTCCATGGCTCGGATGCTCTTGACGCGGTTGATCACCAGCGCCAGGACGATGAGCAGGACACCGACGATCATCAGCATCAAACCGATTCCGCGGGACTCTCCGACGCCGATCAACAAACCGAGGTTTCCGGCGAGCACCCCGTCGGGCATGAGAAGCGGGTTGAAGACAAAGTCGGCAAGCACACCCGAAATCGCGTAGGCCACGATGTAGCCCAGTTGGGAGATGAGCCCCATGAGTCCCCACACCTTGCCCTGCATCTCGTTGGGGACCGATGCGCGCGCCAGAACCTCGACGCTTGTGTTCAGAGGAGGCAAAGTCATGAAGAACAGGAATGCCAACGCGCCGATGATGTATACGTTCACACTGGCGCCCATGAAGATGACGACGGTACCGGCCGCGGCCAGGCCGAGCGCCATATAGGTGATGTGGCGGTTGCCCATGTTGAACAGGCCGATGGCCAGACTCGCGACCACCATGCCGATCGCGGCAATGGACTTGACGTACCCTAGAACCTCTTCATTGGACAGATCTAGGAGCATCGGTGTCAGCAGGGTTTGGAGGAATCCCATACAGAAGGTCACGAAGGTGACCAGAAGCATCAGAACCGTGATACCTCGGTTCTCACCGAGGAAGCTCACTCCGAAGCGGAGATCCTCCCAGATGCCGCGTTCGTTCAACGGCTTCTTCGACGTGATCGTCCGCCACACCAGGAGCATGCACACAATGGTCACGGTCATCGTGGCAATGTCGATGACGAGGATCAGCGTGATGCTGAACCATTTCATCAAGATACCCGCCAACGCAGGCGATATCAGATACTGCGAGGCGGAGGCGAACTGAACCAGACCGCCGGCCCTCGCATACTGCTCCGGAGTGAGCAGATCCGTTACCGTCGCACGATAGGCGGGGTCCATGACCGACGTGAACAGGGAGCTGAATCCGACACACAGACAGATCATCAGCACGCTTCCGTGTCCGGTTTCGAACGCGAAGACGAGCGCCAAAAGACCCACGGCCGACAGGGTGTCGCCCAGGATCATCAACAGTCGACGATCGAAACGGTCGGCGAGTGCACCGCCCAACGGCGCCAACAACACTTCCGGAAGGAACGCCACCATGGTGATGAGCGCGACCGTTGTCGCGCGTCCGGTCTCCTGGTATACCCAAACACCAAGGCCGAATGCGGTCAGGCCGTTTCCGACCCGAGCGACCAGCTGCGCCGCCCATATGAGTAGGAAGCTTCGAAAGTTGCGCGAAATCTCGGCTTCGGACAACTGTCGCTCCGGCGGACCTTCTGACGTTTTCACAGAATCCATCGGATGATCAAACGCTCCTCAGTGCTCACCCGGCGCCGCATGGGCCTGCCGGCGAAGGCAGGCCCATGCGATTCCATTTCGACGTTGCAGCCCATGTCTGCAGCGTTCACACGTGCTCCGCGGGAATCTTGTTGAGATCGTTGATGATCGTGTCCAGCGGTTCGATCGCGTGCAGGACGAACATGTGTCCCTCCTGCTCGAGAAGGTGGGTACGGATCGGCCTGGCGATGTAGTCCTGCCAGGCGGCAGCCGTACCCGCCGGTGTCTGTCCGTCTTTACCGCCCAGAATCAGGCGGGTCCTGACGTCGAGTTTCACCGGAGGAGTTCGTTTCGCGTCCTCCAGGACCCGGTAGTCGGCACGGAAAGCGGGCAGGAACATGTCGATCAACGCCTTGTTGCGCGCCACGTCCTCCGATATCGCACCGAACGTCGACAGGTGTGCCAACAGATCCGTTTCCGGAAGGGTCGAATAACCCACCACCGGGAGATCCCGCGGCGCACTGGACGCCGACAGCACCAGGTCCGTTGGCCGCCGTCCCTCGAAAGTCGACCGACGGGCCATCTCCAGCATCACGTGGTACGCCATGACGCCGCCCATACTGTGACCGAAGAACACCGCGTCGGGTTTCAGTACGTCACCGAAACCGTCCACGTAGCAGTCGACGAGCGGTGCCAGCCTCTCGTACGGCGGCTGATCCGACGTTCCGTGGCCGGGAGGGTTCACCGTCCAAATGTCCCAGTCACCGTTGAGGTGTTTCACCAAACGGTTGAAGGACGCGCCGAACCCTCCCAGAAACGGGAACATCACGATTTGACGTCCCGTCTCCGATGGACGGAGGTTCCACAGGATTGAGGAACTCAACCCGATGCTCCCTCGCCTGCACCGGCCATGGCCGGTGCACCCGCGGCGTTCTCCTTGCTCCTGTCGCCGACGCCGGGTACCGGGGATCCCTGACGGACGGTGTACTCGTTCTCAAGGTACTCGGGGAAGGTGAAGCGCTCGTCAAGTTGGCCACCGGGCGCCTGCTGCTTCAGAACGAAGTACAGAACGACCGCCAGCGCGGCGAACACCCCAAGCTGAATGAACTGGGTCGTGGTCTGGAAGATGTACAGCTGCAGGGCGCTGCCGGAGGCCGAGACCCAGAACGGCACGAGGAAGAAGACCACATTGCCCTTCATGCGGCTGAGAAGGAAACTCATGGCGGTGCACAGGACGCACAGCTGCGCCGCGTACAGCGGCCAGGCGATGGCCAGCTCGAACGAGGCGAAGACGTTGCCCGGTGCCACGAACAAGGCGATACCCATACCGGTGGCGAAACCTGCGGTGATGTGGCTCCTGGTGACGCGGTGCATCAGCGGCAGGAAGAAACCGAACCAACCGATGGCGATCGCCACCATCCCGATCTCCATGTAGAAGAGCTCGAGGAATGTCAGCACCATGTCCAACGGCGCCAGCGGCTCCGGTGGCACCTCGATGCCGAACAGTATGCACAGGTAACGGATGGCGAAGATGTAGACCGCCATGATCAGGATCAGGACGGGCAACCAGAGCAGGTCCTTCTTCCGCGGAATCAAAGACAGGAAGAAGTTTCCGATGCCTCGAATGCCGTCGTGGAGGAAGAAGATGAGGAAGGCGGCGATCGCCGGGCTGTGCAGGATGATGATGACGATGGGGTTGCGCAGGTGCAACTCGCCCAGGGCCTGGACGGCGAAGTCGCCGGCCACCAGGTAGAACGTCGTCAACGCCCACACCGACCCGATGGTCAGGAGCAGGTAGAGAACGAAGTACTTGGTGTAAGGCTGAAACGGCTGCTTCGTTGCTGGGGGGGCGGTGGAAGACATGTTCTCCACAATTCTTGAAGGGTTAGTAGATTTCGTCGATGGACTGTTTGGCTTCGCCAAGCGCTTTGCCGACCCGGACCTTGAAGAACTCCAGGTCCTCCTCCGACAGTTGGGCATTGGGGTAGAGCCGGGAGAAGCTGGACACGAGCACACCGTGTCGCTGCATCGCCGTTGCCGTGATGATGTCCTTGCTCATGAGCTCGAACGAGTACTGCCCGGGATGTTCCAGTGGCTTCTCACAGCAGTGGAAGGAGGCGAGACCGGGCGGTCCCTGTACCACCATCGGCAATCCGACTCCGTCGGCCGCCTCCACCAAAATGGAGTGCAACTCTTCGGCACGGCGGTGCATCTGATGCACCAGTGCCTCATTGTTCCTCGAGAGGATCTGGAAAGTCGCGGTCACGGCGGCGGTACCGAGGGGGTATCCGTTGTACGTACCGGCGTGGATGACTCGCTTCGTTTCCAGCAGCTCCATGAGTTCGCGCTTACCGGCGAGGGCCGAGACGGGGATGCCGCCACCACCCAACGCCTTGCCGAACGTGGTCAGGTCTGGGGTCACACCGAGCTTCTTTTGAGCGCCTCCAACGCCCATGCGCATACCGGTGATCATCTCGTCGAAGATCAACACCACACCGTATTCGGTGCACAGTGCACGCAGTTTCTCAAGAAAGCCCGGTGCCGGATCGATCGATCCACCGTTGACACAGACCGGTTCGGTGAGGACGCAGGCAAGCGTGTCACCATGTTCCCGGAAGAACGATTCCAGGCGGTCGCCGTCATTCCACGGGAGAAGGAACGACTGATCGGACATGATGTTCGTCGCTCGTCCCGCCGTGCCCTTGTAATCGCCTCGGAAGTCGACCGGGACCGGGTGAGCGGCCTCCTTGGCACGGCCGCCCATGATGTTGTCGGCGTTGCCGTGGTAGTGGTTCTCAAAACGCAGAAAACGGTTGCGTTTGGTATAGGCCCGAGCCAGGCGTAGCGCCGTCTGCAGGATTTCGGTGCCGGAAAGACCGAACCGAACCATCTCGGCGGACGGGATGTGAGCATTCATCAGTTCGAGCGCGTCGGCGTCGAAATCACAATGGCTGACGCATAGAACGCGCTGCATGGCGCTTTCCAACGCGCCGATGTACTCCTGGTGGCCGTGCCCGAGAATCATCGCGCCGAAACGGGCGTACAGGTCGAGATATTCGTTCCCGTCCATGTCAAACAAGCGACTTTGCTTGCTGTCCACGAAGTGGAGCGGCGTCTCCTCCCACGGCAGGTTGAAGTTGTAGTGCACACCACCGGGGAGGATTTTTTTCACCCTCTCGTGGTATCGCTGATTCGCAGACTGTACTTGCGTCACATTGTTCCTTTCCATCACTAAGCCGACCTGCGCAGGCAGGTCACGGACGAGATTCAGGCGTCCTCGTCCTCGGCTTCCTCCGCCAGGTAGGTCGTGATGTCGTCAACGGTCTTGAACTCGAAGAGGGCAACCGGGTTGATGTCCATGTCGAGTTCCTTACGCAGGCGGTTGATGATCTTCAGCGCCTGGACGGAGGAGACACCAAGCTTCATAAAGCTCGCGTTCTCGTCGATCTCTCCGGGCGAAATCGACAGTTCGGTCGCGATTTCCTTGGTGAGGACCGTCTTGATGTGTTCCTTATCCATTGTGTTTCCTTTTCTAGAACTCAAGCCAGTGCGGCTTCTTGGAAAACGGGTACGGGGCGAGGGTCAGTACGGTTCCCGTTTCATTCGGGAAGTAGTACTCCCAATTGATCGGGCATCCCCTCATGAACAACTCCGCTGCAATCTCCATCGGCGACAGAGTCGGATCGATGTCGACGGTCTCGTCTTCTCCGTCGACGGCACCCACCGAGATCGCCAGTTCCGAGCGGCCGACAACAGCGTCGTCGATGCGCACTCTGCCGGCCAGAGCCGCACGGAAAAACTCCTCGCGGGCGGTGGTCTCGGGTGTCGACCGCAGCAGGATGCGTTTGACCTTGCGGCCGACGTCGGCGACCCGAACATCCGTCAGTTCGCCGCCGGGGCCCAATCTCGCGGTCGCACGCCATTCGTAGGCGGGACGGAATCGGGCCAAAGTCATGGCCAGGTTGTACCGATCGCAGTCCTTGCCGGATGCGTACTCCGCTACGTCGTCGATCATGCGGCGCAGCGCATCCTCCGACTTGGCGGAGAAGCACAGGAGTGGTGTTGTCAGTTCGGGGCCGGGACGTTCCTTGTCGCCTTCCGCGATCACAAAGTGGACGTTTGTTCCGCCGAGGCCCAATGATGTGATGGCTCCGACGCGAGGCTCGTCCCCGTCCGTCGGCCACGGCCGGGGCTCGGTCACCACTTCGAAGGGCGTGTCCTCCAGCTGCATCAGCGGATTGGGCTTCTCGAGGTGAAGGTTGGGGGCCATTTGTCCGTGGCGCATGCTCAGCAGCAGCTTCGTCAGTCCCGCGCCGCCCGCGGCGCTGAGAAGGTGACCGATGTTCGTCTTGACCGAACCGATGCCGACCTTTTTGTCCCCGAAGTCATCCTTTTTATACACCTTGGACAGGCCGTTGAGCTCGATCGGGTCTCCGATCCGTGTACCGGTTCCGTGCGTTTCGATGTACCCGATGCGGGTGTGGTCGATCCCGTTCGCGTAAGCGTCACGGATCACGTTGGCCTGGCCACGCGGGTTGGGGGCCATGATGTTCAACGACGAACCGTCGTTGTTGATCGCGTACCCCAGTACCCGGCCGTAGATCTTTCGATTGCGTTGCCGGGCGATGTCCTCGCGTTCAAGAACGCAGACGATGGCTCCCTCACCGATGAGGGTCCCGTCGGCCTCCTCGTCGAACACACGGGTGAACGGATGTGACGTGGTGATGCCGCCGGCGTTGCACAGCCGTGTCGTGTACGAGGAGTTCAAGATGTTGACTCCCGCAACAACGGCTCCATCGCAACCCTGGATCCTGATGGAGTCTGCGGCCTGCGCAAGCGCCGTGAGGAACGACGAACATGCCGTGTCGACCGCCATTACCGGTCCGGTGAGGTTGTACTCGTGCGACAGGCGCGCCGGCAGTGCGGTGCTGTGGCAGTTCATGATGGTGCGGGGGTGGACGTCGGCGTCGCCGCGTTCGTCCATGTACCGGCACACCAGCGGGTAATACGAGTCGGTCGATATCGCCACGTAGACCGAGTATCGACGTTCCTTGGTCTGGTTCGACTCCAGCAGGCCGGCGTCGCACATCGCGTCGTAGGCCAGTTCCATGACGATGCGGTGTTGCGGGTCCATGAACCTGGCTTCATCGTCGTCGATGCCAAAGAACTCGCCGTCGAAAAGGTCGATGTCATCGACCTCTCCGATCGTGTCGTCCCATGCGGGGGCCTTCGCCAACCGTCGGCGCTTCGGGCTTACCGGGCCGGTGCGATCGACGCCGTTGCGGAGGAGGTCCCAGAACTCTTCCTGGTTGTCGGCCCCGGGGAGCCGCACGGAAAGCCCGGTGATCACTATGGATGGTTCGGTCATCTTTTTTATGCTCCTGCCGCATCCTGCGGCTGCTCGGTAATCCACTCAAGGTGCAGGGATTCGTCGTCGTGCCACACGTTGACGTGTGCAGGCGCCAACGTCGGCCCCTCGGTCGAGTCCTTCGGCATGTCTCCCGGCGCGATGTAGCCCTGGAAGTTCAGCAGCGTCATGCGCAGCTTTCCGTTCTCGTCGCAGTAGCTGCTCTTGAGCGCGTTGAGGATCTCGTCGTCGCCCGACCATGCGGCCAGAGAATCCATGTAGTGAAGTCCCCGACGTTGCGCGGCGGCCATCCGGTCGGCCATCTTCGGCTGGTCTCCGGCCCCTTCGAGAAGCACCGGGACAACGTCCAGGAACTCACCCACACAGTCGGAGTAGTCCTCGCCCATCCAACGGCGACAGTCGTTGACGACACCCACCGCGACTCGGTCGTGACCGCCGATCGCCGCGAGGCGTGCGTGAACCGTCGTCAAGGCGACGTTCAGCGGATTTTCACCGTTCAACGGGTAGCTCAGCCGTTGGATCGGAACATCGGTGGTGTCACGGACCGCCTCGGTCACGATGCGGTTGGAGTCGAGCCAGCCGGAGTAGTCGAACTCGGCGAGCTCGGTCGACCAGTCCGGTGTCGTCCCCATACCGGCGAAGTCGCTGTACCGTTGCGCGTCCCTCAACTTTTCGCCCCGCAGCAGACGCGTGACCTCGTCACGCAGGATTCCGGCGCTGAAACCGTCGAAGACGCTGTGGTGGAACGCCCACATCAGGCGCAGCGCATCCTCCGATTCACGCACGATCACGCAACGCCACAGCAGCCCGTCGTCGAACGAATCGGCCTGCAAAGCGTGTGCGGCGGCGTCGACGAACTCCTGCACCTGAGACCTGTCGAGACGGCGCAGATCCTGGACACACAACAACGTCGACAGATTCTCGAAGGCGTCGGGTCCCAACACCTCGAGGCGGTCTTCGTTCAATCGGGCCCGCAAGACCTCGTGCCGGACGACCAGGGCGGTGATCGCCTCGGCCAGGTCCTCCACGCCGACGCCGGTCAGCGTATGCATGAAACCACCGGTCTCGGCGCCGCTGGCACGGTGAAGTTTCGCCACCGCACCGGTCTCGAAGGTGTACTCGGCCGGTTCAAGGGCGAAAGCCTGCCCCACCCGTCGACTGTCGTCGGTGGCCCAACCGACCATTCGCCGCACCTGCTCAGGTGGCAGAGCTCGCCTCGGCTTCTCCTGAACCGGAGGCGGCGTTGTTGTAGCCACCGGGCGGGTCGCCGCGGTCAACGCTTCGGCGGTCGGGTGCCGATATACATCACTGACCTGGAGATCCACACCAGCCTCACGGAGACGCCGCACGACGGCGATCGCCTGAATCGACTGTGCGCCGGCTTCGAAAAAGTCGTCGGCGGCCGACAGCTCCGGCATGGACAGTGCCTCACGGAACGCGGCCAGGACAACCGGGTCGGCCTGATCGGACCGCTCGGTGGGCGTGTCACCGCGTTCGACGATGGCGGCAAGCCGTTTGCGGTCGACCTTTCCATGAGAGGTCAAAGGCAACTCGGGCATCCGGACCAGACGCTGCGGGACCATATACCGCGGCAGTTTCGCCAGAAGCATCTCCCGCATTTCGGCTTCGGTCGGAGCCGACTCACCGGAATAGAAGGCGGTCAACTGACTGTCGTTGCGGTCGGTCGTGTGAATGACCACGGCCGCCGTCACCGTCGGGCGTCCCTGCAGGACCAGCTCTATTTCCGACAGTTCGATGCGATACCCGGCGTGCTTGATCTGTTGATCGACACGGTCGATGTACACGATGCGGTCGGCGTCGTCCAAGACGACCCGGTCGCCGGTCCGGTACAACCGTCCCGTGACGGTGCCCAGTCCGTCGACGAACTTCTCGGCCGTCATTTCGGGACGCTTGTGGTAACCGACGGCCACGCTCGGCCCGGCCACGCACAGTTCACCGGGCACTCCTCTCGGCACGTCGGTGCCGTCGGGGTGAACGATGTAGAGCTCCCGGTTGTGGGCGGGAACACCGATGGGCATGCGGGGGAAGTCCGGTGACTCGTCCACCCGGTAGTAAGTGGTGCACACCGACGCCTCGGTCGGCCCGTACAGGTTGTAGAGCCGGCCCGGCCCCAACACGTCGAAGGCCTTCTTCGCGGCCCACGGTTGGAGAGCCTCACCGCCGACGTACAAGGCGGTCATTCCCGCCACGGCATTCGGGTTCTCGGCCATCAAGAGATGGAAGACGGCCGTGATCAGGATGCCGCAGTCGATCCGCTCGGTACGCAGGAAATCGGCCAGCAACCTCATGTCCATGTTGAGCATCTGCTCGCCCATGACGAGAGTCGCACCGCTCAAGAACGCGCTGTAAACGTCCAACAGCGACGGATCGAAGGTGTACCCGGTGAGGTGCAGAACGCGCTGTCCCGGACGGTAGTCGGTGTACCCGTTGTCGATGGAAGTGCTGAGCACTCCACCACCGGTGACCAGGGTCCCCTTCGGTTGCCCGGTCGTGCCGGACGTGTAGATCATGACGATCGGGGTCTGCGCCGTTATATCGCCGGGCGCCCGGTAGGTGCCGGTCAGTTGCTCCGGACCGCAGGCGAGGACCCCTTCGGGCCACGGGTGGGACTGCGGGTCGTCCGACAGGACAACCTCGGCTCCACTATCGGCGAGGATCAACGCGATACGTTCGTCCGGTGTCTTCACGTCCAGTGGCACCTCGACGGCACCACACTTCATGATCGCGATCCGCGCGAAGACCTGCCACGGGCCACGGTCCATAAGACACAGGACGAAATCGCCCTGCCCGACACCGGACTCCTGTAGACCACCGGCCAGAGCGTCCGTAACGGCGTCCACTTCGGCGTAGGTCCATTCACGCTGCTGCCAGCGTAGAGCGGGCATGGCGGCGTGCCGACCGAACGATTCCCGGACCCGCTCTAGCAGCGACTCGTCGATCTTCGGCCCGGCCGCCGTCAATGCGGCTCTGCGACGATCGTGCTCTTCCCGGCTTTCCAGGCTCAGCATCGCGATGGGTCGGTCCGCGTCGGCGGCCATCGCCACCAGCAACCGATCCAGTTGCTCGGCGATGCGAGCGATCGTGTGAGGGTGGAACAGCTCGGTGCGGTACTCGATGTCGACCGAGAAGTCGTCGGCCCGCTCGGCGACGCTGACCGACAACGCATACCGGCTCTTCACACGGCCGGGCGGCAGCGGCTCAAGCGTCAGGCCACCGAGTTGTAGTTCCTCGGTTCCGACGTTCACATAATTGAAAAGCACGTCGAACAGCGGGTTGGAGTCGCCACCCGGCTGGATGTCCAGAGCGGACAGAACGCTTTCAAACGGAGCGTGCTGATGGCTCAACACCGACAGCACGATGTCCTTGGACGCCGTGACCGCCTGCCGCACCGTCCGATCCGAAACGTCGGTGACCCGCAACGGCAACGTGTTGACGAACATGCCGACCGTGCGGTCGGAACCGGGGACGGAACGACCCGACAAGGCCGTACCGATCACGAACTCCGAACGTCCGCCGTAGAGGCTCAGCAGCCTCGTCAAAGCGGTGAGAAACACCATGTAAGGCGTGACGTCGCATTGTTTGGCGATGTCGGCGATGGCCTGCCGGCCCGCCGTGCACACGAAACTGTGTCGGTCACCGTCGAAAGTGGCCGGCTGAGCGGGTGTTGTGTCCGTGGGAAGCTCGAGCCGCGGAATCTCCCCGGCGAGCATGGCCGTAAAGAACTCCGTGTCCTCCTCGAACCTTCCCGAGTCCTTCAGCCGCGACAACGCCTCCACGTACTCGGCGTACCGCATGGGGACGGCCGGCAGCGGTTCGTTCTGCAACGCCGCGGCGATGTCCTCGGCGAGGATCGCCAAGGACCGTTGGTCACCGATGATGTGGTGCATGTCGATAAGCAGGTAGTGGAGGTCTTCGGAAACCGTCAGGATCTCCACCCGCATCAACGGCGCGGTCGACAGGTCGAACGGGCGGGCGCCCGCGGCCAGCCTCTCCTCGACCTGTTCGGGAGTCGCGGTGGTGTGAGACACGACGTCGGCGACGACGGGGTGAACGTGCTGCATCAACTCGCCGCCGTCGAGGTGGAACGACGTCCTGAGTTGGTCGTGTCGTTCCACCAGGCGACCGAAAACGTTGCGCATGAGTTCGACGTCCAGCCGTCCGGTCACCTTGTAGGAGATCGCGAGGTTGTAGGCCGTCGTGTCCTCCTGCATGGCGCACACCGCATACATGCGTTTCTGCGCCGGTGATGCCGGCGAGATCGGCGCCACCGGAGGCGCCGGTTCTTCGGCGTCGATCTGCGGCTCCGAAACGACCGGTATCGCCACCTCTGCCGGTGCCGGTGCCGCGCCTCCCTTGTCGGCCATAAGCCGTCGGATGGCGCTGTATCGTGCGTCGGCGAACACTTCGGTGACGGACAGCGAGACTCCGCTGCGCTCCTCAATCAATGCACAGAAGTGCACCGCCGACAGTGAGTCGCCGCCACAGCGAAGGAAGTCGTCGTCCTCGGCCGGTGGACTTCCCAGGACCTCGACCCAGGCGTCGTGAAGAACGTCCCTGGTGCCTTCCACCGCGGGCTTGGGGGCAGAGACCGCTCCTCGAACCAGTTCGTTCAACTTGATGTCGGACACGAACGGGCGATCGTCGAACACGTAGCCGGGCATCGGCAGGCGACGGCCCTCACGACAGAACCGGATCCTGTCGACCTCGCCGCCGTGCACCCACTGTGACGCCAGGATGCGGTTCAGCAACTGTTCGTCGATCAGATCGTCGACGAGATTCGACACCTGCTCCGCACCGTCGAAGTTCCCCGCAGGCACCGTGCCCGACTTGAGGAACCTCATGGCCTCGGCGGGTCCGATCTCACCGTGTGCAAAGGCACGAGCGATCCGCAGGAGACGGTTTTCTCCGCTGCGTGCATCAAGACCGCCGTCGCCGATGACCCGAATCAACGCCACCCGGATGACGAACTGGGAGATACGGTCGATCGCCAGGTTCGCGGACGGCTCGTCGCTGAGGGCTTTCCACAGGGTTTCGCGAAGGCCGTCGTCGAAGACGCGCAGTTCGCGTTCGATGGTCTTCCGGAAGTCACCGCCCAGCGTCGTTTCACCGCTCAACAGTTCCTTCGAGGCCAGCCGGAGGCTGTCGGACGCGTTGATGGTCAGTGGCGGATCGGTCGGTTCGATCCAGGTCAGGGACCGCCCGGGGCCGGCCACTGCGGCGGCACGGGAGACGAACTCCGCACGTCCACGGGCGAGCGTGTGCGAGATGTCGCGTCCTCGGTGGCCCTGTGCGTAGAAGGTTTCAAGCGACTTCTGCATGCTGCGCCGAGATTTCTCGGTGCGCGCCGAGACCGGGAAGATGTGCTGCACGCCGTCGTCGTCCGGCTCTTGAGGAAGCGCCGGTGCACTCTCGAGGATCACGTGAGCGTTTGTCCCGCCGATGCCGAACGAACTCACGGCGGCCATGCGTACCCGCTGTTCGGTGACCGTCTCGTCGGTCGGAATGTACAACAGGCTGGATCCGTCGATGTTTTCGTTCAATTCGCGGAAGTTCGCCATCGGTGGCAGGAATCCCCGATGTAGAACACCTACCGCGCCGATGAATCCGGCAACACCCGCCGCCGAGTCCAGGTGACCGATGTTCGCCTTCACCGCGCCCAGGGCACACGGCCTGCTCTTGCCGTATACCGCCGACAGCGCCTCATACTCGATGGGGTCGCCCAATTTGGTGCCGGTCCCGTGTGTCTCGACGTACCCGATCTCCCCGGCTTCGGCGCCCGCAT
Organism: Candidatus Stackebrandtia excrementipullorum; assembly: GCA_019113825.1. Lineage (GTDB taxonomy): Bacteria > Actinomycetota > Actinomycetes > Mycobacteriales > Micromonosporaceae > Stackebrandtia > Stackebrandtia excrementipullorum. The sequence goes on from DXGR01000027.1 coordinate 147,622, forward strand.
CGGCCAAGGCGGCTTCTATGACCTGCCGCTGACCGCGCACGCTCGGCGCTGAATAGCCCACCTTGTTCTTGCCGTCGTTGTTGGTGGCGGTACCCACGATCACGGCGTAGACGTGGTCACCGTCGGCGAGGGCGCGGTCGAGCGGCTTGAGCAGCACGACGCCGCACCCCTGGCCGCCGACGGTTCCGTCGGCGTCACCGGAGAACGGACGGCATACACCGTCCTTGCTGAAGATCATGCCTTCATGCCATGTGTAGCCCTCCTTCCTCGGGAAGTTGAGCGCAACACCACCGGCCAACGCCATGTCGGCTTCGCCCTGACGCAGACTCTGCACAGCCTTGTGGATGGCCACCAGCGACGTCGAGCAGGCCGTTTGGACGTTGACCGCCGGCCCCGTCAGGTCGAGTTTGTAGGCGATCTTCGTCGCGAGAAAGTCCTTTTCGTTCATCGTCATCGCCTCGAACGCCCCGATCGGGTCGTCGTGACGGTTGAGGAAACCGGCCATCCACGCGAAGTTGGTGCCGCTGCCGACGAACAATGCGATGTCGCCGGGATAGTCGTTCGGGACATACCCGGCGTCTTCGAGGGCATGCCACGTGGTTTCGTGCAGGAGCCGCATCTGCGGGTCCATCGTCTCGGCGTCCCTGGCGGAGTAGCCGAAGAAGTCGGCGTCGAAGGTCGACGCGTCCACGAATCCGCGCGCGTTCACATAACGCGGGTCGTTGACGGTCTCCTCGTCCACACCCGCGTCGAGCATCTCCTCCTTGGTAAACCGGGAGATGCTGACGACACCGTCGGCCCGGTTGTCCCAGTGAGTGGTGATGTCGGCCGCACCCGGAAGTACACCGGCCATACCGATCACGGCGATCTTCTGATCCCCTGAGGACGAGGGCTGCGGTGCGGGAGCGTCGTCGGCGACCCAGTCGTCGAACCCGGCGAGGTCGTCCATCGTGATGGCCTCACCGTTGATCGGGTCCTCGGCGACCGGGGTGGAGACGTGCGCCGGGCGGGGCTGCCCGGTGCTCGTGCCCGTCGATGTGGGCGAATATCCCAGTGATTCGGCGAGGCTTCGCGGCGTGGGGTTTTCGAACAGTTTCACCAACGGCACGTCCATCTGCAGCATCTCGCCGAGATGGTTGTTGACCAGCATGAGCTTGTAGGAGTTACCGCCGATGTCGAAGAAGTTGTCGTCGGCGCGCGCCGAGTGCCCGAGCACGATTTCCCACGCCTGCAGAATGCGACCGAGAATGTCACCGGCGGGCTCGGTGTGTGTTCCGGAGGCCGCCTTCTCACGGCGCAGGTTACGAAGCGCGTTGCGGTCGATCTTGTTGTTGGGCAGTTTCGGCATCTCGTGCACGCGGTGGAAACGCTCCGGCTTCATGTAAGCGGGCAGTGCCTCGGTGATCTGAGTCGTGATCGCCGCCGCCACGTCCGAAGAGTCGGCCGAGCTGTAGTAGAGGACGAGACTGTCGTCCTCCACCGCGGCAACGGCGTAGGTGACCTTGTCGGCGCGCATCGCCGTCTGTTCGATCTCTCCCAGTTCGATGCGGTTGCCGTTGAACTTGACCTGGTGATCCAGGCGTCCCTTCAGGACAATATCGCGGTTGGGCAGTCGTGCTCCGGCATCACCGGTGCGGTAGACGGGCACATCCGGCAGTTCGGCAATACGTGTGAACGCACGCCGGGTCTCCTCCGGATTGTTCAGATAGCCCCACGCCAGGCCTTCACCGGCTATGCACAGCTCGCCGGTGACCCCGTCGGGCAGCATCATGCCGTTCTCGTCGACGACCAACACCTCGGTGCCGAAGATCGCGCTGCCGATCGTGATCTCGTCACCGAGCGCGAACTCCTTGACAGTCGCCGTCACCGTGGTCTCGGTGGGGCCGTACATGTTGAAGATGCGGGCCGACGTCTCCTCCTGCAGGAGGCTCAACAGATTCTCGGAGAAGTGCTCTCCTCCGCACACGATCACCCGCAGGGAGCCCAGTTGTGTCCGGAAACGCCGGTTTCCGCACAACGCGGCCATCTTCGACACCGGGACCTGGATGTGTGTCACCGAATGAGCGGCGATGCGGTCGCCGATCGCGGTCGCGTCCTTCTGGTCCTCGGCCGGGCACATGTGCACACCGGCACCGGAGGCCAACGGGATGAGACTTTCGAAGGTGAAGATGTCGAACGTGGGGTCGGCCAGGCTGATGATGACGTCGCCGGGACCGAACAGCGAACGTTGGGTGTGGTCACAGAAAAGGTTGAAGACGCCGCGATGTTTGACCGCGATGCCCTTCGGGGTGCCGGTCGACCCCGAGGTATAGACGATGTAGATCAGATCGTCGGGTCCGACCTTCGGTGCATTGTCAAGCGTCGGGGCAGATGTTTGGGTGCATGTGCCGATGTCGACGACGGTCTCGATGCTCGCCGTTGCCGCCAGATCCGCGGGCGCAAAAGCGAACCGGGGGTTCATGTCGGCGATGATGCGTTCGTGGCGGGTCTGCGGCTGAGCCGGATCCAACGGCACGTAGGCCCCGCCGGCCTTCAGAATCGCCAGTTGGGCGATCAGCAGGTTGACGTCACGCACCGCGAACAATGCGACGGGGTCTCCCACTTTGATGCCCGCCGACAGGAGGCGAGCCGCCTGAGCGTTGGCCATGCCGTTGATCTGGGCATAGGTGTACCGCTCCCCCGACGCATCGATGACGGCGGTGGCCTCGGGTGTCTCCGTCGCGTGTTTCTCGATCACCTCGTGGATGGCTTGGAACGGCTTGCCGTTCAGACGAGACCTGATCGCGTCGTGCTGACGGTTCGCGTGTACCGGGAACTCCGCCAATGTCAGCGAGTCGTCGGCACACACCCGGTTGAGCAACGCCTCGAAGTGGTGGGCGAGTTCCTCGATCGTGGTCGCATCGAACAGGTCGGCGGCATAGTCCACGTGCACGGTCAGGCCGTCGGCGGTCTCCATGCACGTAATGACCAGGTCCATACCGACGGCCAAAGGCGCGATGTCAAGCTGCTGAGCCGTAATCCCGTCGATCTGGACCTCGTGATGGTCCATGTTGTGGTAGTCGAACGAGATGTCGAACAGCGGGTGGCGTCCCACGGTCCTTCGAAGGTTGAGCTTCTCCACCAACTGGTCGAACGGGACGTCCTGGTGCGTCAACGCCTCCAGAACCGATACGCGGCTTGCTGCCAGATAGTCCCCGAAGGAACTGGCCGCTTCGGGACGCAGTCGGATCGGCATCATGTTCACGAACATGCCGATCATTTCCTGGGTTTCGGCCATGGTCCGACCGGTCACCGGCGCACCGATAACCACATCTGAGCAGTCCGCGTACCGAGAGAACAGAGCACCCCATGTGGACAGCATCACCATGAACGGTGTGGCGCTGTGCTTCTCGGCCAACGATTTGACGCCGGAAACGCAATCGCGGTCGAACTGCATGATCACTCGGCCGGCAGCGGGTTCGCGTTCACCGCGCGGATGGTCGGGGGCAAGCAGATCCACCGTGGGCGCACCGTCCAAGGCCGCCAAAAGATCCTTTTCGGACTCTGCAAGCGCCTCACGATGTTCGTCACCGCGAACGTGCATGACGAAGTCGGTGTACTGCAGCTCAAGAGGCTCCAGTTCTCCGACGTACAGACTACTGAAGTCACGCGTGATGACCTCGACCGAGACCGCGTCGGCAACAATGTGGTGGATGTCGAAGAGCAGGAGGTGACGGTTGTTGCCGTCATCGACGAGTTCCATTCGGAACAACTGCTCGTTTTCCAGATCGAACGGCTTCACGAATTCCGTCATGAGCGCGTCGACGGCCCCCACACCACCGTGGTCACCCTGCGTAAACCGCAACGGCAGAGTCGAAACCGTCTCGGGATCCGCGATGATCTGACGGACTTCACCGTCACGCATGACGAAGTTGGTACGCAACGGTTCATGACGTTCCACAAGCCGCCGCAGCGCGACTCGCACCCGTTCCGGATCCAGTCGGCCGTGCAGAAGGGTCGCCGACGGCATGTTGTAGATAAGCGCCTGCGGGTCCATCTTCGCGGCGATGTACATACGCGTTTGGGCGGGGCTGAGCGGGTGATGCTCGGCTGCGGGGGCCTTGAGGATGCTTCCGGAGGCGTCGACCTTCTGGAAACGTTCGGCCAATGCACCGGGGGTGGGCGACGCGAAGATGTCGGCGACCGTCACGGCGATGCCGGCCCGACTTTCCAGGTGTGCCGACAATCCGGTGGCCTTCAACGAGTCGCCGCCCAAAGCGAAGAAGTCGTCGTCGGCGGACACCTCCTTGTGCCCGAGCACGTGTCGGAAGGCGTCGCAGAAACTTTCAAGCGTGCCGCCGGGTGCCGCATTGGACACGGCGGGTTTTTTCGGGGCAGGAGCCTGTTCGGTAACGATCTCGGTGTCGACCGCGTAGACGGTCTTGTCGAAGACGTACCCGGGCAACGATGTGCGCCGGCCGCGGTTGTGGTGGCTCCAGTCAAGACTCAGACCGATGTTCCACAGTTTTCCAAGCGCGGCCAAAAGGTATGGCTCATCCGGTGTGGATTCAGCGGCGTGGCGCAGAACGTTCACAAAGACCTGGTCGGGCGTGCGCTGCGGATCGTGCCCGGCGAACGTCGCAAGGCTGCGGCCGGGGCCCAGTTCAATCCCGAAGAGCGGACCGTCGGCGAGAAGCGTGCTCAGGCTTTCGGCAAACCGCACCTCGTCGGTGATGTGTTCGCTCCAGTAGGCCGGATTGATCATCGCGCCCGGTTCAACGGCGCGTCCCGAGCGGTTGGAGATGATGGGGATGGACGGATCCCGCGACTCGACACCCGAGACCACCGCTTCGAACGCCTGGGCCGCGTCGGTCATCATCGGCGTGTGGAACGCATGGGAGGTGTGCAGTTTGCTTCCGCGAATACCCTCCTCCGCCAGCCGATCCATCACCGCGTCGAACATTTCGAAGGTCATCCCGAGCACGGAACGTTCGCTGGAGTTGTCCAGTGACACCCAAACGTCGTCCATGCCGTTGATGACGCGTCGTACGCGGTCGGCCGGCGCCAGCGCGGCGACCATCACACCGGGCGTTTGGCTTTGCATGAGCTTTCCGCGTTGGCGCACAAGCCATGCCGCATCCGCCAGGCTCCACACATCGGCCAGCGCCGCCGCGGTGAGCTCACCGATGCTGTGTCCGATAAGTACATCCGGCCGAACTCCGTAGGACTCCAGCACCTTCGCCATGGAGTATTGGGTGCTGAACAGCGCGAACTGCGACCACTCGGTCCGGTCGATGCGGCCATCGGACTCGTCGCCGTACATGATCTCGGTGAAGGTGGCGGCCTCGTCGTCGGGAAGGTAACCGATCAGCTCGTCCATCCAACGCCGGAAGACCCTCCCGGCGGGGCCGGAGCTGTTGTACAGGTCAAAGCCCATGCGGTGGTACTGGTTTCCCTGACCGGAAAACAACAACGCGATCTTGGCGCCTCGGATGGACTTCGCCGAGCCGGCGGCGGCGATCTTGGCCTCCAGGTCCTCCCGACTCTCCCCTGCCGCCACAACAATGGTTTTACGGTGAGGGAGTTCGGCGCGTCCGGCGCGCAGCGTCAAGGCCGCGTCACTCAACGACACCTCGTCGCGATCGGCGATGTAGCGGCCGACGCGTTCGGATGTGCGTTCCAGTGCCTCGGACGTCGCCGCGGAAAACTGAAGCAACTCGTACGGGTTGTCATCGGTCATGTCGGTGCTCGGTGCTTCTTCGAGGATCATGTGCACATTGGTTCCGCCGACACCGAACGAGTTGATACCCGCCCGCAACCGTTCGCCGCGCCAGACACGGCCATCGGCGGCGATGGTGAAGGGGGTCGATTCGAAGTCGATGTTGGGGTTGGGCTTTTCGTAATTGCAGGTGGCGGGCACATAACGGTTTTTCAGGCTGAGCGCGACCTTGCTCAGTCCGACCGAACCGGCGGCGGAATCGGTGTGGCCGACGTTCCCCTTCACCGAACCGAGTAGGCAGCCTCCGAGCGGGGCTCCGTCGAACGCCCGGGACAAGGATGCGACCTCGATCGGGTCCCCCAAGAGGGTGCCGGTCCCGTGTGCCTCGACATACGTCACCGTCGACGGGTCGATCCCGGAAGCGTCGTATGCGGCGCGGATGGTCTCGTACTGACCGTCCTCGCTGGGAGCGGTGTACGACAGTTTGCGCTTGCCGTCGTTCCCGATCGCCGAGCCCTTGATCACCGCGTAGATCGGGTCGCCGTCGGCGACGGCGGCTTCCACCGGCTTCAGCATCAACAGGGCCGCACCGTTGGAGAACATGGTGCCGCCGGCGTTGGCGTCGAACGGACGGCAGTGCCCGTCAGGCGACAGCATCATCCCGTCGACGTAGCGGTAACCGCCTTCATTGGGCAGTTCGATGGTCACGCCACCGGCGACGGCCATGTCGCATTCACCGGCTCGCAAGGACTGCGCGGCCTGGTGGACGGTCAACAGCGAGGTGGAACAACCCGCCAAAGTCGACATGGACGGGCCCGTCAGGTCGAAGTAGTACGACAGGCGAGTGCTGAGGAAGTGGTTCGTGGCCAGGGTGAAGTTCTGATAGACGTCCCCGAACGCCGACGAGTTCAGCAGTGTCTTCTGGTACCAGGCGAAGTCGTCGCTGCCGCCTGTGAACACCCCGATCCTGCCCGGCAGTTGCCGGGGGTCGTAACCGGCGTCCTCACACGCCTGCCAAAAGCACTTGTACAGCAGACGTAGCTGAGGTGACGTTACATCCACTTCGGCCGGTGGTATCGGGAACAGTTCGTCGTCGAAGACGTTGATGTCCTCAAGTCGACCCTTCGCCTTCACATAGCTGGGGTCACGAAGGTCGCTATCGGGAACGCCGAGGTTCCGCAGTTCCTCGTCGTCGTAGAACTTGATGGTTTCGCGGCCCTGTTGCAGGTTTGTCCAGAAACTGTGGACATCGCCGGCGCCCGGCACCTGGATTCCGATACCGATGATGGCGATGTCGCCTGCAGGCTGCACGCGCTGCCGTGTCACCGCCACTTCCTGCTTGACATCGCCGAACAGGCGCGCCTGGGCGACGACACTGTGGTGTTTCAACAGCTCGGTGATGCGGATCTCGCGACCGAACTCCTCCTGCAGTTCAAGCTGCAGGCTCATCAGGTTGAGCGAGTTGCCGCCCTGTTCGAAGAACGAGCCGTCCGCGTCGATGTTCTCGGTGCCGAGTACCTTCCGCCACAGTCCCGCGATGCGTTCCTGTATCGGAGACTGTGTGGCCTTCGTCGTCAAGCCGGCGCTTCGTGAACGTGACAGGTGTTCCTTGAGCGCGCGTTGATCGAGCTTGCCGGCCGACGACGTGGGCAGAGAGTCCAGTTTGAAGAGCAGTGACGGCACCATGTGCGGCATCAGGCTTTGGGCCAATGTGGCACGCACCGTATCGATGGAGACGGAGCCGTCGGCGGTGAAAAATCCGGCCAGGCGGGGAGGAGTGACATCGTCGTCGATGACCACGGCGGCTTCGACCACACCGTCCGCGCGCAACAGCGCCTGTTCGACTTCACCCAGTTCCATCCGGACACCGCCGACCTTGACCTGCCGGTCGATACGGCGAATGAACGCGAAACGGCCGTCAGAACGCAGATATCCGAGGTCACCGGTGCGGTACATGCGTTGCATGTGCTCGGGGTCTGTGGCCGGATCGTAGAACGGGTTGGTGACGAACTGGGTGGCGTTGAGTTCATCGCGGTTCAGGTACCCGACGGCGACACCGGCTCCGGCGATGCAGACCTCACCGGGGATCTCCACACCGCACAGTCCGTCGCCGGAGTTGAGAATGTAGACACGATAATCGTTGAGCGGAGTACCGATAGGCGCGATCGCGTCGCTGTCACCGGCGGTGACGGTGCTGTGTGTCGCCCACATCGACGCCTCGGTCGGCCCGTAGACGTTCTCGAGTGAGCAGTCCAGCTCCAGGTTGAAGAATCGCTCGGCGATGTCCGCGGTGAGCGCCTCACCGCCGCTGAACACGTACTGCAACGACGCCAGGTCGTCGGCGCGGTTGTTCGACGCGGCGGCGTCCAGGAGAACCCGCAGCATGGTCGGAGAAAAGTTGATGTGCGTGATGCCACGCTCGGCAATGGCACGCAGCAACGCCAACGCGTCGCCTTCGTGGCCCACGGGAAGCACGTCGAGACGACCTTCGCCGAAGAGCCACCCGTAGATCTCGGTCCCGAAGATGTCGAACGTAAAGGCGGTCTTCAGGAGGTACACGTCGTCGGGGCCGAGAGGAAACCGACGTTCCAGGTCCATGGCGGTGTTCTGGATGTTGGCGTGACGAACCACGACACCCTTCGGCTGCCCGGTCGAGCCCGAGGTGTACTCGATGTAGAGGACGTCGTCGGCGGCAACGTCGATGTCGAGCGGCTCCTCCTGGATTTCGGTGCGCTCGTCGGTGCGTAGCGCCTCCAGTTCCTCCCACTCGTCGATGTTCAAGCGGGTGACGCCGTCGGGCAGCTCAACCTGAACCGCAGACGCCGTCAGGACAACACCGATCGACGCGTCCTCGATGATCTGGGCCAACCGTTGAGTGGGGGTGTTCTCCGACATCGGCACGTAGGCGCCGCCGGCCATCACGGTTCCGAATACGCCCGCCAACAGGGAAACGCTGCGCGGCAGCATGACGGCGACGGCCTGTTTCTCACCGTCCAGCACCTTGGCGACACGGCGCTGTATCAGTGCGGCCGCATCGTGGGCCCAAGCATTGGAATACCGGCGTGTCTCGTCGGACCACGCCACCCGGGCCGGGTCCTGTCGTGTCTTCTCCACAAAGAGCGAGCCGAGATGCGCCGGCTCCCAGTCGTAGTAGTGAGTACGAGACAGTGACGCCAGCAGATCGGCCGTCTCGGGTTCCATAGTGGGCTGTACATCTCGGACGGGCGAGTCCAGCCACTCCGGGATCCGGGCGAGCAGAGTGAGGTAGCGCCGCGCGAGCCGGAACACCTTGTCTTCCGACAGGGCCGATTCCTTGTATTGGAAGACGAGTTCGCAGCCGTCGCCGATCTGTTCGACGATGACGGTGAGTTTGCCGGGAAAGTGAACCCGGTCCTGCCGTGCCGTACCCAGGACACCCTGCGGGTAGGCGGGGTAGGTGTCCTGAATGAAGGTGACGTCGTAGACGCGGTTGAGCGAGGGCTGGTCTGCGATGTGCTTGGCCATCGGGTATCCCAGGTGCTTCCATGTTCCCAGGATCTGTTTGCTCAGCCGCTCGAACATCGTCCGTAGCGTCTGGGTCGGCTCTACATCTATGTGGACCGGCAGCGTCTTGATGAAGCAGCCGATGCTGTCCTCCATCTCGGCGGAGGGCCTGTCGGCAAACGGCGTCGCCACCGAAACGTGGTCGGTGTGCGCATAGTGGCCCAACAGCAGCCCGAACGCCCCCAGATACAAGGTGTACTCCGACACCTCGATCTCGCGCGCGCTGGCGCCGAGCGCCTCCCGCAGGGTGCCGTCCAAGGGAAGACGAAACTCCTTGCCCACGGTGTAGGCGGTCTCCGAGTGCATCCAATGCGACAGGTCGGGCGCGTCCTGTACCTCGAGGTTCTCCTGCCAAAACGTTCGGTGGCGCGCCTCCTTTTTCGGAGGAAGCGGCTTGTTCTGCTTCTCCTGGTAGATGTGGAAACCCGCGTCCACCCCGGCGGGCCCCTCGATGTCGGCGCGACCACGGGCCAAGGAGATGACACGTTCGGCCAAAAGGCTCACCGACTGGCCGTCTGCGACCAGGTGGTGGCACACGATGATCGCACGGTCTTCGTCCGCAAGTTTACAGTGGACAATACGGAACAGTGGCGCCTCGTCCAACGAGAAAGGAGTACGGTTCGCCTCCGCGGCGATCGCGTCCAGCTCCTTCCCACGGCCACGCAGGTCGTGGAAGCTCACGGGCGGATCGACCGATTCGGCGACCACGTACGAGAGTCCGCCGCGAGTGTTGCGTACGGCGCTACGCAGGGCGGGCTGTTCAGCCACGACCTGTCGCACGGCGGCCTCGAATCTCGCAGGCACAACCGGTTCCATCCGCAAGTGCAGTGCCACGTGGTAGTCGGACGCTTCCCGCAGCTGGCTGTCGAAATACATACCCTGCTGGGACGGCGACATGGGCACGGCCGTATTAATCATGTTTCCACTGTTCCTTCTATCAGCGCCTCGAGGCCGGTGACGGCACTGAGAAATTGACGTCCGGGCTGTTCAGTGAGGATTTTGGCTGCAGCGAGCAGCCGAGGGGGTTTTAGGGGCAGTGATTACGACCTTAGCTACACCGCGAGCAAAATACAGCATTCACACCCAAAATCCCCTTTCTTGTTTCCAAAATTTTACTCAATGGAGTAACGGGCTCGCGACCGTACAGAATCATTGCAGTGCAATGGGCGCACGCTCCGTCCCCCATGGCCGGTTGCTTCCACCGAGTCGCTTAGCGACAATTCAGACAAGACAAACATTAGGCACTTGTCGACCATTTCTCACCATCAACGATTTGCGCGCTTTACCCCCGGAGAATGGTCGCCAAAACGTGAAATCAGTTCATTTGGAAGCGATCCCAACAATGTGAATTAAATACACGTTCTTATGTATGACGAATGAACTACATGTTCAAAGGGGGTGTCGCATACGACGTCGACGCACGCAAATACCAGAACGCACGGACACGCAAACAAACGAGGAGCGAAAACGTGGCCGTCCCCACATTCGAGCGGCATCACCGCCCTGCGGTCACGTCAACAGTGGAAGCCCGCCACCGATGAGCCACACGCCACCATGGACCCCTTCCAGGCCGAGGCGTCGCCCGGATCGGCGCACCAATACCGGCCCATCACCGGCGAACGCCATCCGCAGCAACCCGACGACGAGGCGAACCGGGATCTCGTACCTAGTCGCTTCGGCCGTCACCGTGAGAGCGACATGGTCCAAAAGGGTGTCACGCAGCTTTCGTTCACCAACGGCTCGCTGGTCGACGCGTGCCTGCTCCTGTGCCGCACGCAATGCGGTGCCCGCTTCATCGCCGATGCGCCGACACTCGTGGGCGGCCATCCGTTCGATCACCGGTGCTGCCGGGTCCGGCAACGTTCCGCCCCGCCATTGGCCGTCGTGGCGTGACAACCCCTCGACCGACGCCAGGCCCCCCGCACCGCGTGCACGGTCGAACAGATCGGAAACCCGGACGGTCACGTCCTCGGAGACCGCCACCGGCACAACCCTCGTCGCCAACACGCCAAACGGCAGAACGGCCCAAGCCCGGCCACCTCCTTCAACGGGCTGCAACCGGGCAAGGGCATGCGGGTCCAACCGACGCGCCCGCGCCAAAAAGACCAGGAGATCGCTCATGGCGTCGGCGGTCAATCGTCTCGCCCCCTCGACGACACACGAGCGCCGCCACGGGCGGATGCGTTGGTCGGAAGGCGATACATACGGTAAAGCTTATCGTCGCGGTGAAGCCGACCTTGGAGGCGTCGGTGCACGACTCTCATCGGTCGGTATGTGTCGTATCAAGCCGTCGGAGGACGTTTACCCGTCGCTCTTACGTCCTGACAACCGATCGGTGCCCATCGCCACCACGACCCAGCCGATACCGACGAGACAACCACCGATGATGGCCACCACGCCGACACCCGACATGGACAACGAAGCCATCACGGCAAGCGCCGCGGCGTACAACATCGAGACGACGACCATCGCCAGAGCCAGGGTTCGATTACTTGAGCGTTGAGAAGTCATACCGTGATCGTCGTGGACTTCCGCCTTGGGCAACAGTCGTCGACAGTATGGCGCCGGTATCCGACTGTCGTCGGATACCGGCGTTCGATCGCTGCTGTAAGACTTGCCGCGTGACCGTCGGCAACTTCACCGAGACCGACCCAGGCCGCCACGAATGGGAACGCCTGTGGGTCCTGTGGCATGTGGTCTTCGGCGTTCTGGCCTCCGTCACCATCGCACTCATAGCGGTACAGGATGGGACCGAACCGCAGTGGCGCTGGAGCGCGATCGGCTGTCTTGTGCTGCTGGTGACCTGGTACATCGCGGCGGGAAGCCGCGCGGTTCGACGCGACGACGAGCGATTGGGTACGCGTTATCTGATCCTTGCGGTTCCGTTGACTCTCATCCCGTTCACGATCGACCCGGTCGGAGCGATCATGTTGTTCATCCTGTACCCACATGTGTGGATGGTTCTGCCGCACAGAAAGGCAGCGGCCGCCACCGTGGCCACCGTCGTAGCCACCGGTGCGGCGATGGTCTTTCGGACCGGGTTCGACTCGTCGTCACTGTTCGCGGTGGTGGCCTCGAGTGTCGCTGCGCTGGTCTTCACCGCGGCGCTGGGATTGTGGATCACAAAGATCGTGGGGCAAAGCCAGCAACGTGCCGAGCTCGTCACCCAGTTGAACAATGCCCGCGCGGAGCTGGCGGAAGCGGGACGGCAAGCGGGTGTGGCCGCCGAACGCGAGCGGTTGGCGCGCGACATTCACGACACTTTGGCCCAGGGGTTCACCGCCTTGGCGCTGCTGGTCGAGGCGGCGAAGTCGGAGATCGGACGCGACGACGACCAGGCTCGACATCATCTCGGTCGGGCAGGAAGCATCGCTCGAGAAAATCTTGACGAGGCACGGATCCTCGTTCACGCGTTGACGCCCACCTCTCTGTGCCAGGCGACGTTGCCCGAAGTACTGCGCCGCATGGCCAACCGGTCCAGCGACGACTTTCCCAACGGCTGCACCTTCGACTCGGACGGGGATTCCAGGGCCCTGGCACCCGCTCAGGAGATCGCCGTTTTGCGCACGGTCCAGGAGGCGGTGGCGAACGCGCGCACTCATTCTCGGGCCCGGTCGCTGACCATCGAATTGAGGTTTGACGTTTCTCAGACACGAGTCGACGTCTCCGACGACGGGCTCGGCTTCGACGCCACCACGGTCTCGGGGGGTTACGGTTTGACCGGGATGCGCAGCCGAGTCACCGACACCGGTGGCGAGCTCACCGTCGACTCGGGGCCTGGCCGGGGTACGACGATTACGGCGAGGTGGCCGGTATGACGATCAAGGTGATCATCGCCGACGATCACCTCGTTGTTCGCGAGGGGTTGCGGGCGGTCTTGTCCGGCGAGCCCGGGATCGAGGTCGGCGGCGACTGCGGTGACGGCGAGCAGGCGGTGCACATGGCCGCACGGATTCGTCCCGATGTGGCGTTGCTCGACCTTCGCATGCCGGTCCTTGACGGCGCGGCGGCCACCGAACGCATCGTCGCCGCCGGCACAGCCGCCGTCATGGTATTGACTACTTTCGATACTGATGGCGACGTCATCCGGGCGGTACGCGCCGGTGCGGCCGGTTTCCTGTTGAAGGACGCGTCACGGACGGAACTGGTCTCGGCCGTGCGAGCCGTCGCCGCCGGTGAAACGGTTTTGTCCGGTGTGGCCGCCACCGTGATGGCGTCACAGGTTCGTGGAGTCGGCCGGTCGTTGACGCCACGCGAACTAGACGTTCTTCACGGCATCGCCAAAGGACTGTCCAATCCGCAGATCGGCAAGAAACTGTTCATCACCGAAGCCACCGTGAAAAGCCATGTGACCCACATATTCGGCAAACTCGGTGTCGACGACCGCACCGCCGCGGTGACGACCGCGATCGCACGGGGCATTCTTCCGGCGCCCCGGTAGTGGGGGGAGACGAATGATCGCTCCCCCACCACCGGCGCGGCGTCGTCAGTCCTGCCAGGTTCGCAGGTACTCGCGTTCGTCCTCCCGCACACGCCGCGGACGACGTTCTGCGAGGTCGTACAACACCGCAACCGTCTTGGCCGTGCTCACCAGGACGTCCCCGTTGAACATCTCATAGCAGATGTCGAACGAGGAGTTACGGATGTCACCGATCCACATCTCCACACGAACCGTGGGGACGTAGTCGAGAACCTGTTTGTAGTCGATCTCGTGACGGGCGACCACGACGCCTTCCTCGAAGGACATGCCGCCCTTCTTGGCCACGTTGAAGAACAACGCCACACGGGCCTCCTCGTACAACGTAAGGAAGCGCGAGTTGTTGACGTGCCCGAACGCGTCCATGTCGGACCAACGCAGCGGGCACTCGTAGTGGAAGCGCGCCACGTCAGTCCCTCGTCAACTTGCGGTACGTGACACGGTGCGGCTTGGCGGCCTCCGGCCCCAAACGCTCGACCTTGTTCTTCTCGTACGACTCGAAGTTTCCTTCGAACCAGTACCACCTCGGAGCCTCTTCGTCACCTTCCCAGGCGAGGATGTGGGTGGCGACGCGGTCCAAAAACATCCGGTCGTGGGAAATCACGACTGCGCAGCCGGGGAACTCCAACAGTGCGTTCTCCAACGAGGACAGAGTTTCCACGTCAAGGTCGTTGGTGGGCTCGTCCAGAAGCAGCACGTTGCCACCCTGCTTCAGGGTCAGCGCCAGGTTCAAGCGGTTGCGTTCTCCACCGGACAGCACCTTCGTCGGCTTCTGCTGATCCGGGCCCTTGAATCCGAATGCGGCCACATACGCCCGCGACGGCATCTCCACGTTGCCGACCATCAGATAGTCCAGGCCGTCGGAGACAACCTCCCAGACGCTCTTGTCGCCGGACAGCCCCTCACGCCCCTGGTCAACGTAGGACAATTTGACGGTGTTCCCGACCTTGACCGTTCCGGCGTCGGGTTTCTCCAAACCGACGATCGTCTTGAACAACGTGGTCTTCCCGACGCCGTTGGGACCGATGATCCCGACAATGCCGTTTCGGGGAAGGTCGAAGCTCAAGCCGTTGATGAGAACACGACCGTCGAAGCCCTTGACGAGGTCTTCGGCCTCGATCACCGAGTTACCCAGGCGAGGCCCCGGCGGAATCTGGATCTCCTCGAAGTCGAGCTTGCGAGTCTTCTCGGCTTCGGCGGCCATCTCCTCATACCGCTCCAACCGGGCCTTGGACTTCGTCTGGCGGGCCTTCGCGTTCGAGCGCACCCACTCCAGCTCGCCCTGGAGGCGCTTGCGCAGCTTGGCGTCCTTCCGGCCTTCGACGGCCATCCGGTCCGCCTTCTTCTCCAAGTACGTGGAGTAGTTGCCCTCGTAAATGTGGGTGCGGCCGCGGTCGAGTTCCAAGATCCATTCGGCGACGTGGTCCAGGAAGTACCGGTCGTGAGTGATGGCCACGACCGTGCCGGGGTAGGCGGCCAGGTGCTGTTCCAGCCACAGAACGCTTTCGGCGTCGAGGTGGTTGGTCGGTTCGTCCAACAGCAACAGGTCGGGCTGCTCCAGCAGCAGTTTGCACAAAGCGACGCGTCGGCGCTCACCACCGGACAGGTGAGTCACCTCCTCGTCTCCGGGCGGACACCGCAAGGCGTCCATAGCCTGTTCAAGCTTCGAGTCGAGGTCCCAGGCGTCGAGGTGGTCCAGCTCCTCCTGGAGCTTGCCCATCTCGGTCATGAGCTCATCGGTGTAATCGGTCGCCAGCTGCTCGGCGATCTCGTTGAACCGCGCGAGCTTCCCCTTGGTGCCGGCCACGGCGTCCTCGATGTTGCCCAGCACGGTCTTCGATTCGTCCAGCGGCGGCTCCTGGGCAAGCATCCCCACGGTGTATCCGGGCATCAGCCGGGCTTCACCGTTGGTGACGTGGTCCTGTCCCGCCATGATCTTGAGCAGACTCGACTTACCGGCGCCGTTGGGGCCCACCACGCCGATCTTCGCCCCCGGCAGGAAGTACAGCGTGACGTCATCGAGAACCACCTTGTCCCCGTGAGCGCGACGCGCCTTCTCCATGGTGTATATGTACTGGGCCACAGCCATCCCTCAGGTTGAAATCTTCGTCACGAAACCGTCGAACCATATTCGCAAGTGCGTCCGTCGCGGTTGACGGGGGTATGGGCGCGGGTGCAACACATCGCCTCTGCACGGTGGTCTCACCGGCGGCGTGAACATGTGTGAAACGCGTCGCCGCCCCCTGTCGCACTTGCGCCACGACCATAGCCGGGGGCATCGCCTCGGAAAGGTTCCCGAGACGTCGACGACCTGCAACGACAACATGGAACCCGCTGTTATCGGGACTCGTTTTGCACCACACGCACCCCTTACTCGTTGTCATGTGAGCCTCACCATAGGCAGTCATGCCCGTAGGCTTGGCGTATAACCGGTCTCGGCTTGGAAGGATTACCATGCCTGAATCCAGCAAAAGTCCGTTCGTCGTCGTCGCGAACCGGCTGCCAGTCGACCGCATCACGACAGCAGACGGCCAGACTTGGCGGCGCAGCCCGGGAGGGCTGGTCACCGCGCTCCATCCGGTACTCCAGGCGGAAGCCGGGTGCTGGATCGGTTGGGCAGGCGGTGAAGGTGAGGCTCCCGCCCCGTTCAGCCTCGACAACATGCAACTGTCACCCGTCCCGCTATACGCCGACGAGCTCCGCAACTACTACGAAGGATTCTCCAACGCCACGTTGTGGCCCCTGTACCACGACGCCGTGGAACAGCCGGCGTTTCACCGCCACTGGTGGAAATCGTACGAGGAGGTCAACCGGCGCTTCGCCGATCGCGCCGCGGAAACGGCCGCGCCCGACGGCGTCGTATGGGTCCAGGACTACCAGCTTCAACTGGTTCCGGCGATGCTGCGCAAGATGCGTCCCGATCTTAGGATCGGCTTCTTCCTCCACATCCCGTTTCCCCCGGCCGAACTGTTCGTCCAGCTCCCCAAACGACTCGACATTCTGCGCGGCCTGTTGGGCGCCGACGTGGTCGGTTTCCAAAGTCCGGGCGCGGCGCAGAACTTCCTTCGCCTGACACGTCAACTGCTGGGACTCAAACCTCGCGGGCACCTTGTCGAGGCGGAGGACGGACGACAGGTCAGAGCCGAGGCGTACCCGATCTCCATCGACACGGTCTCGGTGGAACGCGTCGCGGGTTCGCCTGCGGTGCATTCGCACGCCGAGCGGCTACGCAAGGAGCTGGGAAACCCGAAAACCGTCATTTTGGGCGTCGACCGTCTCGACTACACCAAGGGCATCGAACAACGACTCAAGGCCTTCCGGGAGCTGTTGGCCGACGGAGAGATGTCGGTGCCGGACACGGTCATGGTCCAGGTGGCCACTCCCAGCCGTGAACGAGTGGAGCATTACAAGGCCCTTCGGCGGACGGTTGAACGCGAAGTCGGACGTATCAACGGTGATTACGGACGGCTCGGCGTTCCTGCGGTGCACTATCTTCACCAGTCGTACAGCCGCGAAGAGCTCGCAGCCCTGTACCTGATCGCCGACGTCATGGCGGTGACACCGTTTCGTGACGGCATGAACCTGGTCGCCAAGGAGTACGTCGCCTCACGGTTGAGCAACGACGGAGCGCTGGTGCTGTCCGAGTTCGCCGGTGCCGCCGCCGACCTCAAGCAGGCATTCCAGGTCAACCCGCACGACCTTGATGCCTTGAAATCCGTCCTGTTGACTGCGGCGGCATCTCCGGTGGAGGAGCAACGTCGACGGATCAAGTCGATGCGGCGTTACCTCCGCGGACACGATGTGAAACATTGGGCCCGCGGCTTTCTCACCGCCCTCGGCGTGCCCGAGACTGCCACGGCGTACGATTCCGACAATACGCCCGAAACGTCCACGTAACAGTTCGGTCGCTCCGCGACCTTGAGACCCTTACGGGGAACTCGTCCATGAATCACATCGTTCCTCCCGCCGCCGCGTTCGACTCGGAGCTCAAAGCCGCGTTGACCAGGCTGGCGCGAGTACCTCAGTTGCTCGTCGCCTGCGACTACGACGGCACGTTGGCGCCCATAGTGACCGACCCGGCGGCTGCGTCGCCGCGGCCGGAGTCGGTCACGGCGCTCCGTGCCCTGGCCGGGCTACCGCACTCCAAGGTCGCGGTCATCTCCGGTCGAGCGCTACGTGACCTGGCCGCGCTGTCGCGCCTGCCCAGCGAGATCCATCTCGTGGGCTCGCACGGCTCGGAGTTCGACATCGGGTTTGTTCAGGCGTTGACGCCCGAACAGGTGAGTTTGAGAAACAAGCTCATCGAAACGCTCACGTCGATCGCCGCCGGCCACGACGGAGTCAGGCTCGAGCTCAAACCGGCCGGTGCCGCCCTGCATACTCGGCAGGCCGAGCGGGATGTCGCCGACCAGGTGGTCGCGGAGGTCCGCTCCGGTCCGGCCGCCTGGGACGACATCCAAGTGACCGAGGGTAAGGAGGTATTGGACCTTTCGGTGGTCACCACCCACAAAGGCCACGCCTTGGACACCCTGCGTCAGCAGCTGGGAAGTTCGGCCGTCCTGTTCATCGGCGACGACATCACCGATGAGAACGCCTTCGCCCACCTGCACGGCCCGGACGTCGGCGTTCGAGTCGGCGAGGGCGACAGTAAAGCGGCTTATCGGGTCGCCGACACCACCGAGGTGGCCCAACTGTTGGCCACGCTGCTGGAAACCCGCCGCAACTGGCTTCACGGCGAGGACGCGCAGCCGATCGAGCGCCACTCGATGCTGTCCGACGGTGCCAACAGCGCCCTGTTGACTCCCGACGGTCGCGTCAACTGGTTGTGTCACCCTCGTCCCGATTCGGGTGCGATGTTCGCATCGTTGCTGGGTGGTCCGCCCGCCGGTCACTTCTCGGTGCGTCCGGTCGCCGACGGTATCCCGCAGGGGCAGTGGTACGTGCAGGACACGATGACCGTCGAGACCAAGTGGGCCGGACTGACGGTGACCGACTGGCTGGACGCCAGTCCTCGCCTTCAGGGAGACCCGCACATGACGGTTCTGGTGCGTGAGCTCACCGGACGCGTTCCCGCGACGATCGAGTTCGTGCCTCGCCCGGATTTCGGCCAGATGCCGGTACGCATCGAGGCAACCGACGACGGCTTGACCGTCTTCGGCGACAACGACCCGGTGGTGTTGCGGTCACCAGGTGTCGAATGGGTCATTGATTCCGAAGGCGACCAGGACGTCGCCACCGCGGTCGTGGACCTGGCCAAAGCGGGTGGAAAGGTCACTTTGGAGTTGCGCTGTGGCTCCGACGACACTCGCGCCACGGCCACCGCACTCACGCAACGCCGCTCGCAAACGGAGAATCCGTATCGGGATTGGCTGTCGGAGCTGGAGCTGCCGAAGAAGAACGCCGACATGGTGGCACGAAGCGCTCTGACGTTGAAGGGGCTGTGTTACGAACCGACCGGCGGCATTCTCGCCGCGGCGACGACTTCACTGCCGGAACATCTGGGCGGTGTTCGCAACTGGGACTACCGGTTCTGTTGGTTGCGCGACGCCTCGATGACGGCTCGTGCGCTGGTCGACCTCGGTTCACTGGCCGAGGCGGAAAACTTCTTCGGCTGGGTCGCGGGCGTGGTGGAACGGACGGGCGGCCACCCCGAACGGCTGGCGCCTCTCTACACGATCGACGGTCAACCGTTGGGGCCCGAAGCGGTGATCGATTCGCTGCCCGGTTACGCCGGTTCTCGTCCGGTGCGAGTGTCCAACGCCGCCAACCGTCAGGTTCAGCTGGACGTCTTCGGCCCGGTTGCGGACCTGGTGGCCGCGGTCGCCGACCAGCGTGGCAGTGTGACCGACTTCGAGGCGCAGGTCATCACCTCGATGGCCGACGCGGTGGAGCGTCGCTGGCATGAGCCCGACCACGGTGTGTGGGAGGCCCGGCAGGCGCCGCGTCACCACGTGTACTCCAAGGTCATGTGTTGGAGCACGATCGACCACGCGTTGCGGTTGTCGGAGAAGTACGGCATGGCGGCCAAACCGTCGTGGCGTGGCCTCCGCGACCGGATCGCCGAGGACGTCACCGAGAAGGGTTGGCACGACGAGGTCGGCGCCTACACCGCGGCCTACGGTGACACCGATCTTGATGCGGCGAGCCTGTGGATCGGTATCACCGGACTGTTGCCGCCCGACGACCCGCGTTTCATCAAGACGGTCAACGCGATCGAAGCGGGTCTTCGCAGTGGCCCGACCGTCTACCGGTACCTGCGTGACGACGGTCTTCCCGGAACCGAGGGCGGGTTCATCCTGTGCGCCTCGTGGTTGGCGGAGGCCTATCTGCTTATCGGTCGTGTCGCCGACGCCCGTGAGTTGTATCAGCAGATCCTGGACTGCGCCGGCCCCACCGGGCTTCTAGCCGAAGAGTGGGATCCGTTGGCCGAACGGGCATTGGGTAACCACCCTCAAGCCTATTCGCATCTGGGTCTGATCCGGTGTGCGCTGTTGCTGGACGGCGCGAAAGTCTGACCTTCACATGACACCAAGGCGGTGTCGCGGTTGTTGGAGCTGCGACACCGCCTTTTTGACGCACCCAAACTCCAAACACATTAGACATTCCATATTGCCCCAAGGAACTCTCGATCAAGGGCATCCCAACAGGTCACAGGCCCATCACCCGTAACCATTTGATAACGACGCATTGACAACTAACATTAAGCGGACCACTCTTTTGATGAGTATCTGCGCCACACTTCCACCCCGGCGCAGACGATCCCCGCGCCAAGCACCCCGAGATGCTTCGGCGCAACCTACGAGAGACACAGGATTCATGTCAATCCAAACGAGACTGCGACTGGCCGGTCTGACCAGCGCCGGAGTATGCGCGGCCCTCGCCATCACGGCCTGCGGCGCCCCCACTGAAGACAGTGGCCTGTCCGAAGAAGAGCAGGACTGCGCCACATACGAGCAGTTCGGCGACTTCACCGAGGAACAGCCCTCGGTGTCGATCTACACCCCGATCACCGACGCCGAAGCCGACGCCTACGAAGCGGCCTGGGCGCCCTTCGTCGAATGCACCGGAATCCAGGTGAAATACGAGGGAAGCAACGACTTCGAAGCGCAGATCGAAGTCCGCGTCAGCGGCGGCGACGCTCCCGACATCGCCGTGTTCCCCCAACCCGGGCTCATGGCGCGTTACCAGGAGCAGATGATCCCGGCCTCGGCCGAACTGGAAGCTCTCGCATCCGAAGGATGGAGCGAGGACTGGCTGCAGTACGGCACCCTCGACGGCCAGCTCTACGCTCAACCGTTGAGCGCCAACCTGAAGTCACTGGTGTGGTACTCCCCCACCCAGTTCAGCGAAAACGGCTACGAGATCCCCGAAACCTGGGACGAGCTCATCTCGCTCTCGGACACCATCGCCGACTCGGGAATGAAGCCCTGGTGCGCCGGCATCGACAGCGGTGACGCCACCGGCTGGCCGGTCACCGACTGGGTCGAGGACATGTTGCTGCGCGAATCCGGCGGCGACGTCTACGACCAGTGGGTCAACCACGAAATCCCGTTCAACGATCCCGCGATCGTCGCAGCGGTCGACAAGGCCGGTTCCATCCTCAAGAACGAGGACTACATGAACGGCGGCTACGGCGACGTCAGCTCGATGGCCGGTGTCTCCTTCGAAGAGGGCGGACTCCCGATCGCCGCCGGTGAGTGTGCCCTGCACCGCCAGGCATCGTTCTACAGCGCTCAGTGGCCGGACGAGGTCGAGGTCGGTCCCGAAGGTGACGTCTTCGCCTTCCACCTGCCGGGCAACACAGCCGACGAAACCCCGCTTTTGGGCGGCGGCGAGTTCGTCGCGGCGTTCCGCGACGCTCCCGAAGTCGACGCGTTCCGTCAGTACCTCTCCAGCGACCTGTTCGCCAACGCTCGCATGAAGACGGGCCCGTGGGCGTCGTCGCACTCCGGTGCCGACGCCGCCAACGCCACGGACCCGCTGATGGAGATGACGGTCGAACTGTTCAGCGACCCCGAGGCCGAGTTCCGCTTCGACGGTTCCGACCTCATGCCGGGTGACATCGGTTCGAAGGCGTTCCTCGAGGAAATGACCGAATGGATCAAGGGCAAGTCGACCGAAGACGCTCTTGACGCCGTCGAGAAGGCCTGGGAGGACTAGCTCAGTAACGGCGGGGGCCGCCGCGACGGCGGCGGCCCTTGCCGTTGTGGGAGAAGACAATGACATTCGATTTTCTTGACCAACTCCCCAAGTTCGGTGTCCTCGGGATCGGCCTGGTCGCGTTCCTGGTCGTGGTGATGGGTGTCCTTTATGTAGGAAACATCGTCCCCCACCGGCCCAAGAGCCTCATTGCGGGAATGGTCTTCTTGATACCGACCTTGATCCTGGTCGGTATCGGGCTCATCGTTCCCGCCATCCGCACCACGATCCTCTCGTTCGGTGACAGAACCGGTGAGGGTTTCGTGGGCCTGGCCAACTACGTGTGGATCTTCACCGACTCCGACATGTTGACGGTCGTCCGCAACAGCGCCATCTGGGTGGTCCTCACGCCGCTGTTGGCCACCGCGGTCGGGCTGGTGTATGCCACCATCATCGATCGTTCCAAGTTCGAAAAGCTCGCCAAGACTTTGGTCTTTCTGCCGATGGCGATCTCCTTCGTCGGTGCGGCGATCATCTGGAAGTTCGTCTACGACTACAAGCAGATCGGTAACCAGATCGGTCTGCTCAACCAGATCATGGTTTGGGTGTTCGGCGAAGGCGCGACCCAACACTGGCTGGCCATGCCGTTTTGGAACAACCTGTTCCTTATCGCGGTGATGGTGTGGATCCAAGCCGGTTTCGCGACCGTCGTGTTGTCGGCGGCCATCAAGGGCGTTCCCTCCGAAATCATCGAGGCAGCCCGACTGGACGGCGTCAACGCCTGGCAGATGTTTTGGAAGGTGACCGTTCCGTCGATCCGTCCGGCCATCGTGGTCGTCATCGTCACGATGTCCATAGCGGCGTTGAAGCTGTTCGACATCGTCCGAACGATGACCGGCGGCGCCGACGGAACCAGTGTGCTGGCGTACGAGATGTACGCCCAGTCCTTCCCCGGTCAACAAACAGGCCGAGGAGCGGCCCTGGCCGTCGTACTGTTCGCCCTGGTCATCCCGATCATCATCTACCAAGTCCGTAACCTGCGGCAGCGCAAAGAGGTCCGATGAGTACGAAAGTAGAACCCGTCGTATTGGCCCAGCGCGCCAGAAAGCGGTTCTCCCGGCCGTGGGCCAGCTTGACCGCGATCATCATCGCGGTCCTGTGGACCACGCCGACCTTCGGGCTGCTGCTGTCATCGTTCAGGCCGGAAAAGGAAATCAAAACGACCGGTTGGTGGACATTCTTCTCCAACCCCGAATTCACGCTGAACAACTACAACGAGGTGTTGTACGGCAGCGCTTCCAGTGGACGTCTGGCCTCGGCCTTCATCAACTCCCTCGTCATCACGATTCCTTCGGTCCTGTTCCCGATCGCGTTCGCCGCGTTGGCCGCCTACGCGTTGTCGTGGGTGGAGTTCCGGGGCCGGGATTGGCTGTTCGTCGGCATCTTCGCGTTGCAGGTGGTTCCGCTTCAGATGGCGTTGGTGCCTCTGCTGAGCTTCTTCTCGCAGGGCGTGGACGTCGCAGGCTTCACCTTGTTGCCCGCGTGGAATCTGGACGGAGAGTGGAAGTTCATTCAAGTGTGGTTCGCCCACACTGCATTCGGGCTGCCGTTGGCCGTCTTCCTACTGCACAATTTCATGTCCGAACTGCCGGGGTCGGTCATCGAATCCGCTCGCGTCGACGGCGCCAGTCACGGTGCGATCTTCCGCAAGATCGTCCTGCCGTTGATCACTCCGGCATTGGCGTCCCTGGCGATCTTCCAGTTTCTTTGGGTCTGGAACGATCTCCTGGTCGCGCTGGTGTTCGCCTCCGGACCCGAGACCAGTCCCCTGACCGCGCGTCTGGCGGACATGGCAGGAAGCCGTGGCAACGAATGGCAGCGGTTGACCGCCGGTGCCTTCATCTCGATTATCGTTCCGGTGGCCGTGTTCCTCGGCCTTCAGCGTTACTTTGTCCGCGGTCTGCTCGCAGGTGGCGTCAAGGGCTGATCGTCCGTAACGGAACCGGGGTCGAAGCGCAGGCTTCGGCCCCGGTTCGTTTTCGTCGACGGCGGCCGACCCGACACACGGTACGGTTCGGAACCTCGAACGCCGCCCACCCGAAGCCGCCACCGGCGAGCCATTTTAGGCAAGTCGGCCTACGTGAGGGTGACCGTTGCCTTACCGTCGATAGTCATGGGGTGGAAGGCGATCGCGCACATCGACCGTGAACGTGTCAAGACGGCGGCCACCGGCCTACGGTCTTTGATGAAAGCCGGAGTATTGGCTGGTCTACTGGTGGCGCTCATGCTGTTTCCGCTGGTGGCGATGGGCGGGCTGTCGGCCAAGGCGGGGATGGACGCCATAGACCGGCTGTCACTGGAATTGGGAGAGTCGACCCCGCCGCAGACCACCTACGTCTACGCCGCCGACGGCACCACCTTGATCTCCCAGTTCTTCGACGAGTTCCGTAGAAACATCCCGTTGGAGGAAGTCGCCCCGATCATGCAGAAGGCGGTGATCTCGGCGGAGGACTCCAGGTTCTACGATCACAACGGCGTCGACCTCAAGGGCATCGTCCGGGCGGCGGCCGCCAACCGGCAAAGCGGGGAAGTCGAACAGGGCGCCTCCACCTTGACGATGCAGTATGTCCGAGGTGCGCTGCGGCTCAACGCCGACAGTTCCGAAGAGGTCCTTGCCGTGACCGAGCAGACCGCGCCCCGAAAGATTCGCGAGATACGGCTGGCGATGGCCACCGAGGAGCAGCTGAGCAAGGACGAAATCCTGGAACGCTACCTCAATCAAGTCTATTTTGGGCATAGGGCGTACGGTATTTACGCCGCTTCATTCGTCTACTTCTCGAAATCACCCGGTGAGTTGTCTCTCGCCGAGGCCGCAACTCTGGCCGGGCTCATCCAGGCACCGTCGGCCTACGACCCGACCGTGTCCGACCAAACGATGGCCACCGACCGCCGTAACTGGGTCATCGACCGCATGGCGACATTGGGGTACGTCACCCAACGTCAAGCCGACGAAACCAAAGCCGAACCTCTGGAGCTCAATCTGTCCCAGCCGTCCAACTCGTGCATGGACATGTCGAAGAAGTCGGCAAAGTACGGGTTCTTCTGCGACTTCGTCCGCCACTGGTGGCGCTCACAGCCGCAATTCGGCGAAACGCCTCGGGAACGTGAGCACGACCTCCGGCGCGGCGGCTACACCATCATCACGTCGATCGAGCCGAATCTTCAGGAGAAGGTGCACAAACGAGTCGTCGACACCCAAAGCAACAACAGTCGTTTCGCCCACGGAGCCGTCGCCGTAGAGGCCGGCACCGGGCGCATCAAGGCCATGGCCGTGAACCGTAAGTTCGACATCGATCAGTCGGACAACGGGGCTCATTCACATCCGGCCGCCAACGCCAAGGGGATGAAGGGCAACTATCCCAACACCGTCAACGCGTTGTTGGGGGGTGGTGACATGGCGGGCTACCAAGCCGGTTCGACGTTTAAGCTGTTCACGATGCTTGCGGCGTTGGAGGAGGGCATGCCGCTCAACACCAAGATCTACTCTCCCCATCGAGTGTCTACACAGTATCCGGTCGGTTCGGGGCCCGCCTCGTGCGGCGGTGTCTGGTGTCCGTCCAACGCCAGTAAATCGATGACCGGGACGCAGACCATGTGGACGGGTTTCGGCAAATCGGTGAACACCTACTTCGCGCAGCTGATTCAACGCGTCGGAGCGGACAAGGCCGTTCACATGGCCGAACGACTGGGCCTTCACTGGCGTAGCGACACCGACGCGTACTTCGCCGACCCATCACGATCGGCGGGCTGGGGCGCCTTCACCTTGGGCGTCGCCGACACCACACCCATGGAAATGGCCGGTGCCTATGCGACCGTGGCCGCGGACGGCATCTACTGTGAGCCCACTCCGGTGCTCAAAGCCATCGACCAGGACGGAAACGACGTCCCCGAGGCCGCACCGAATTGCCACCGTGAACTGGACAAAGAAGTGGCCCGCGCCGCCACCGATGCAGCATTGTGTGTAACCGGTGCCGGCGCTAAGAAGGGCAGCTGCGGCAGCTGGAGTACCGCGGACGGCTTCTCAAGCAGTGTGGGGCGCCAAGCCGCCGGCAAGACCGGTACCACCGACTCGACGCGGGCAGCCTGGTTCGTGGGTTACACGCCGGAACTGGCGGTGGCGTCGTTCATCGCCGATCCCGACAACCCGTTCAACGCCGTCGGCGACGGCAACGCACAAAAACCCATCGACACGTCCGCGATGACCTTGAAAGAGGCGCTGAAGGGAGAGCCGAAACAGACGTTCACGCCTCCCAAAGGCGACGTCGTCCGGTGAGTAACCTCTTCTTCGCCCAGTCGACCCGAGACACGATACGACCGGCCATCCGTGGATGCCGGGCCCAGTGAAGGTTGAGGTACGAGGCGTGCAGGTTACCTTGGATGTACCCCTCCGCACGCCCGTTCGGCCACTCCCACGCTGCGGTTTCGCCTGCGCGAGGTGACACCAGGGTGCGGTGGTTTTTGTGTCCGGTGACCTGAAGGCCCGCCGGACACAGCACACTGTTGGCGCAGGCGGTGGCCGGTCGGTAGCCGAAAACCGTTTGGTCGATGCTTCGAGCGGCGGCCGGAACGACACCGGTCATGGGCCTGCCGTCCAGTTCGTCGGTCAACCACGTGAACCCGCTGGATTCGGCGACCACGGGCGCCCCCTCGCCGATCAACTCCGTCACCTGCCGGCCGAGTTCGACGTTGCTGGACAGTTCCTCGACATACCACTCGGGGAAACCACCACCGAATACAAGCGCCTCGGTCCCCTCGGGCAGCTGTTCATCGCGCAACGGGTCCACCACCGCCACCTGCGCCCCCGCCGCCTGCAGCAGTTCCACGTTCTCCGCGTACGAGTAGGTGAAGAAGCTTCCACCCGCCACGGCGACAACGGGCGCGTCATCGCTTTTCACAGCTCCGGCTTCCGCCAAGGAGCCCTCCGGAGTCCAGTTGGACTCGGACAGCCGTGGCGACGACCGCGCGATGGACAGCAGGCGATCCAGGTCGACCTGATCCAACATGGTCTCGCCCAGTCGACGAATGGATCGCACCGCATCCATACTGCGATCGGCCACCGGCACAAGTCCGTGATGCTCGGCCGGCAGCGGGGTCAGATCGTTGCGGCGGATCGCGCCCAACACCGGGACGTCCACATCCTCCATCGACTCCCTCAGGATCGCCTCGTGTCGGTCTGAGCCGACGTTGGTGAATATGACACCGCCCAGCCACAACAACTCGTCATAACTGCGAAACCCGTGGACCAGTGCGGCGACCGACTGGCCGCTGGAACCGGCGTCGACGACAAGGACAACCGGGGCGCGCAGGGATTGCGCCACATACGCGGTGCTGTGAGACCGGCGGTGCTGCGCCGTGCTGTCGAAGACCCCGAGGTTGCCCTCCACGATCGCGATGTCGGTTCCGGCGCTACCGTGTGCAAACAGATCAAGAACCAGACTCGGACTCGTCAGACGCGAATCAAGGTTCCGCCCCACACGACCGCAGGCCATACCAAGGTAACCGGCATCAACGTAGTCGGGACCGATCTTGAACCCGCAGGCGCGAAGACCACGAGCCGTGAACGCGGCCAACAAGCCCACCGACACCATGGTCTTGCCCTGGCCCGACGAAGGAGCGGAGATCACAAGTCTGGGCACGTCGGTCATGGCAGGGTCCTCGGGTGACGGTGGGTGAACAACCTTGAGCGGGCATGAACAGGTTAGCCGCGGAGTGCAACCTCATCGGCCGCGACGACCACGTCCCGAGAGGCCCTGTCAGCAGGTTTGGCTTCCCGTCGCGCGAGCATGACGACGCCGATCGGAATCATCAATGCGAACATCCACCACTGATAGGCGTAGGCGAAGTTCTGCCACGAGCGTTCGTGAATCACCGGCATCGCGGAGAATCCCTCGGCCGGGTCAAGCTCCATGATGTAACCACCGACCAGGTCGTAGTCGACGATGTCGGCGATCTGTTCGGTGTTCACGGTTCGTGCCTGATGGGTCCCCTCCACCTGGTTGAATCCGCTCACAGCCGATTCCGAAGCACGAACCCGACCGGTCACCTCGATCTCGCCGGTCGGAGCCCCGGGCACCTCCGGCGGTGTACCCGCTCCTTCCCCAGAGGCGGGAACCCAGCCTCGGTTCACCAGCACCGCTGTTCCGTCACCCATGACCAACGGGGTGATCACCTCGAATCCGGCGCGCGCCTCATGCGAGCGGTTCCGAATCAGGACCTCGCCGGCGGGGTCATATCGACCGACAACCGTCACGAGTGACCAGACCTGCTCCTCGGAAGGGTCCTCGCCAACGGCCATGACGGTCTCAATCGCCGCCGGTTTCATGTCGGTGGTTTGAGAAATCCGCTCGTTCGTAGCTGCTCGATGCTCGTACCGGTCGTGTTGCCACATGCCCAGCCACACACAGGTGGCGACCAGGACCAGCGCCAACGCGACTACGCCGAGCCATCGCCATGAAATGAGAAACCGGTATCGAGACACCACGATCACAGTCTAGGAAAGCTCACCGGACCGATTGATCCGCGGGCACGGTACGCGTAAGAGGTCACGTTGCCGGACACGCGCGGTGAGGCGATTACGATAGCTGCCATGACTGATCTTCGTGCAGCGGTGGACGCCGTCATGCCCGGCGTCCGCAGTGACCTGGAACGCCTTGTGAACATCCCGTCGATCGCCTTTGACGGATTCGACCACTCACACGTGGTGGCCAGCGCCAACGCCGTGGCCGAGTTGCTGACCGAAGCGGGGCTGCCCGATGTGCGTATCGTGACCGCGAAAGGCCCGTCGGGGAAAACCGGACAACCGGCCGTCATCGGACGTAAGCCCGCGCCGCCGGGTGCCCCTACCGTGCTGCTGTACGCGCATCACGATGTGCAGCCCGTCGGTGACCTGGCCAATTGGGATCAGGACGATCCGTTTCAACCGGTCGAGCGCGACGGTCGCCTCTACGGAAGAGGCACCGCCGACGACAAGGCGGGGATCATGGCTCACGTGGCCGCACTGCGCGCATTCGGTGACGACCTTCCGGTGGGGGTCACCGTATTCGTCGAAGGCGAGGAGGAGTTCGGGTCGGACTCGCTGGAGACGATTATCGAGGAGAACCGCGACGCGCTGGCCGCCGACGTCATCGTGATCGCCGACTCCGGGAACTGGGACATCGGTACGCCGGGTTTGACCACCTCGCTTCGCGGACTCGTCAACGCCTATGTCACGGTGAGCACCCTGAACCAGGCCGTCCACTCCGGCATGTTCGGTGGCCCCGTACCGGACGCGTTGACGGCCCTGTGCAGGCTATTGGGGACACTTCACGACGACAACGGTGATGTGGCGGTCGATGGACTGCTCAAGGGAGTGGCTGCGCCGTTGGAGATGCCGGAGGAACGGCTGCGCCAAGAGTCGGGGATGTTGGAGGGTGTCGAGTTCATCGGCTCCGGTCGCCTCGTGGAACGGCTGTGGACCAAACCGACCGCCACCGTATTGGGCATCGACGCTCCTGCGGCCACCGAGGCGGCGAACGCGCTCCAGCCGTCCGCCCGCGCCAAGATAAGCGTTCGTCTGGCTCCCGGGGACAACGACATGGCCGCATTCGAGGCACTGAAGCGTCACCTGGAGGCCCACGTACCGTGGGGTGCACAGCTTGAGGTCACATTGGATCAGGGCGGCAACCCCTGCGTCATCGACGCTTCCGGTCCGGCGTTCGATGCTGCGCGAGCTGCGTTCACCGAAGCCTGGGACGGCACCTCTCCCGTCGATATGGGCGTGGGCGGCTCTATTCCGTTTATTGCGACGTTTCAGGAGATGTTCCCGCAGGCGGCCATTTTGGTCACCGGGGTTGAAGATCCCGACGCCCGGGCGCACGGCCCGAACGAAAGCCTTCATCTTGAAGAGTTCCGTCGTATCTGCCACGCCGAAGCATTGTTGCTCCGCAACGTGGCCAACGCGTTGAAGCGGTAACGAAACCACGACGAATTGGTGCTCGGGGTCGTCATGGGCCACGGCCCCGTCCACCACCAGGTCCACAGTGTCGCGGGTGCCGTCGGCGGCGAAGTATTCGGTCTCCTGCCGCTGCCAGATTTTCAGGTGCCCTCGTAGCTCCTCACCGTCTCGGTCGAGAGCACGGCGCAGTCCGAGGTGTGAGGCGACGTCCAGATAGATGCGGTAGGCCGTCACATGACACCATCGCCGACCGGCCACCGACACTCCGTCGAGTATCAGGACTCCACCGGGATCGATGGTGTTCCATCCGGTCGCAAAACGTTGCCGTCGCCAGTCATAGGTCTGGTATTTCGCCGGTTGTCCGGCTGACAACGGCTCCGTGACCCAACACCGCAGCCGCGAATCGAAGCTGGTGGGATGGCCCCAGCCGTCGTACAGGTCATCGGTGTGCAGGATCGAGACGGCGGTGTGCTCGGCGAGTGCACGCTGAAGCCGGTCGGCGAAGCGCGTCTTACCCGCCCCCGACGGTCCGTCGACGGCCACCACCCTGGTTTCACCCAACGACGGCGAGCGCTCCATGACATCCAGAGCCAATTCCATATAGGAATATATTCCCATAACATCACGGTAACAACAACGACCTGTCGCCTTGACAGACCGTATCGATGGCGACTATTCCTATATGCGGGTCAGCAAGTGGTTCGGGGCGCCCAAAGTCCGGTTCACCGGTCTCCTGGGCGCCCCGATCCGTACAAGTACACATAAAAACACCACTGCCCCGTCACGTTCCCTTCGCTGAATTCACAGCCGTCGGAGCCCCCAGAACAACGGCATGACCGATGATTCCGCGGACCACGAGAATCCGTCGATCGAGGATCTCGGTCTCTTTTGTCCCGTCACCATGTGCTTCAACAACCGTAACGGGTGGCAGCGCCGCGGGCTTTCCACAGGCCGACGGTTATCCACAACCTCACCTGAACTCGCAGAAAAAACCACACCCTTTTGACCGGCCGGCCCCTTGCGACACATCCTGAACCCACATGTCCGACCTGCTCGGCATCGACAGGTTCAATTCATCAACAAAGGGGAAAACCATGTTCGACACCCTGATCACGGTTATCGGAAACGTGGCCACGAAACCGAACCGCCGCGAGCTCACCAACGGAAGCGTCACCGATTTTCGTATCGCGTCCACGTCACGTCGATACGACAGGGAAAAGGACGCATGGGTTGACGGCGACGAGTTGTTCATCAAGGTGTCGTGCTGGCGAACGCTGGGGGACAACACTCTCGAGTCCATCGACGTCGGGGACCCCATCATGGTCCGCGGCCGACTGTATTCAAGGCGCATCACCGAAAACGGCGGCTCAACAAGCAAGTACGTATACGAGATCAACGCTCAAACCGTCGGGCACGATCTTTCCCGAGGCGTATCGCAGTTTTCCCGCCGCCACGGGCGAACGCCCCCTCGGTCTCGACCTGCTTCCGAATTCAACGCCATCGTCGAAAGCATGGAAAAGGAGGAACGCCCGGCCGAGGCCCCGGTCGGCGCCGCAGCCTGATCGGCGGCCCTCCACGCGCGCACGCGCATCGTTCGGGGGAAACCATTCGCCGGAGTCGACGAGGCGCCAGGAGGCACGGTGAAGCCGATGCGCTCACTTATTCGTCCACACGCACCGGCTCCAAATCCCCCAGGCGTACGATCACGCCCGTTGGGGGGCCAGCGCGGTTGTGCTTTGTGAGTGACGCCACTCGGCAGGCCACAGTGTTCCGGTGTGAGCCTTGAAGCGTCATCCTCCGTGACGGTGTCGACGGTGCCGTTTTGCGCCGTCGGCACCGCGCCGAAACAAACAACCAGGTCAGTCGATGCACAGACGTCGATTCACAGCAGCAACGCTCCGGTGGTGATAACCGGTCGCACTCGGCTACAGGCAGACGATAGTCTTTCATGGGCACTCTTGACTGTGTGCCCACCGAAAGCGCCCGTAGCTCAGCGGATAGAGCAGCAGACTTCTAATCTGACGGTCGCAGGTTCGATCCCTGCCGGGCGCGCCATCAGGCGAAACATTCGTTTTTCCTCTGAGACGGCTCCGGTACAGCAACATACCGACGTACTGTGCACCAGACAAACAACCTGAACGTCTTCGACCGTGGTGACGTCGAAATCGCCGACACATCGCACCATCACCGGTATCAGCGCTATCAAGTCGAGCCTAAGACTCCGGCTCATACGTCGCCCCCTACGCGGAGGTTCCGCATCGCCGCCCGGTTCGGGTAGAGCGCGCGCGAGCAAGGGCCGATGTTTCCAGCCCACGGATGTCCTGTGAACCGGCACGAGGGAATTCATGTCTCACTATGTTGTTGAAGACGGCAGGCGACAAGCGGGTGGAAGTGGGCGTGAGCGGCATGCAGTTCGGAATATTCACCGTGGGAGACGTGACACGCGATCCCACCACCGGGAAAACCCCCACGGAGGCCGAACGCATTCAGGCCACGGTTCGCATTGCGAAGAAGGCCGAAGAGGTCGGCTTGGATGTGTTCGCCACCGGCGAGCACCACAACCCACCGTTCGTGCCGTCGTCACCGACCACCCTGCTGGGCTTTATCGCCGCACAGACCAGTCGGTTGATCCTGTCCACGTCCACCACTCTCATCACGACGAACGATCCGGTAAAGATCGCCGAGGACTTCGCCGTCTTGCAGCACCTGTCGAACGGCCGTGTCGACGTGATGTTGGGACGCGGCAACACCGGCCCGGTCTACCCGTGGTTCGGCGAGGATATTCGACAGGCGGTCCCCCTCACGGTCGAAAAATATGATCTTCTGCGACGGCTGTGGCGTGAGGATGTCGTCAACTGGGAGGGAAGATTTCGCACACCCCTGCAGTCCTTTACTTTGGCACCACGGCCGCTGGACGGCGTACCGCCGTTCGTCTGGCACGGATCCATTCGAACCCCGGAGATCGCCGAGCTGGCCGCCTTTCACGGAGACGGCTTCTTCTCCAACCACATCTTCTGGCCTCCCTCTCACACTCGACAGCTGGTCCAGCTGTATCGACGTCGCTTCGAACATCACGGCCACGGAAGTGCCGCCGAGGCGATCGTCGGGCTGGGGGGACAGGTGTTCATTCGCAAGAACAGCCAGGATGCGATACGGGAGTTTCGCCCGTATTTCAACGAGGCGCCCGTGTACGGGCACGGCCCGTCGCTGGAGGAGTTCACAGCGCAGACTCCGTTGACCGTCGGGTCTCCGCAGGAAGCCATCGACAAAACGCTCGGTTTCCGTGAATACGTGGGCGACTACCAGCGTCAGTTGTTCCTTATCGACCATGCGGGGCTCCCCCTCAAAACCGTGTTGGAGCAGCTGGATCTACTGGGCGAAGAGGTCCTCCCCACCCTGCGGCGGGAGTTCGCTTCCCGTCGATCTCCCGAAGCACCTTCGGCCCCCACTCACGCGTCTCTGGTTGAAACCCAACGCAGCGTGGATAACAAGGAGGACACGTGACAACGCGCCTGGCAGTGGTCAGCGGCGGTCTACGGCAACCCTCGTCGACACGGTTGCTGGCCGATCGCATCGAATCCGCCGTCCGCCACCGGCTTACCCGCACCGGAGTGGAGTCGACGGTTACGGTCATCGAACTTCGTCCGTTGGCGCGCGCCGTCACCGATGCGATGCTGACCGGATTCGGGACCCCCGAACTGGAAACGACCTTTCAAGCGCTGTCCTCGGCGGATGGTCTGATCGCCGTGACACCGGCGTTCAACGCTTCGTTCAGCGGACTCTTCAAGTCCTTCTTCGATGTGGTTCCCGAGGAGACCCTGGCGGGAATACCGGTGCTGATCGGTGCGACCGGTGGAACGGAACGACATTCGTTGGTGTTGGAGCACGCGTTGCGCCCGATGTTCTCCTACCTGCACGCGGTGGTGTCCCCGACCGGCGTATATGCGGCCACCGACGACTTCGGAGCCGGAGAGTCTTCACCGCTGAACCGCAGGATCGAGCGCGCCGCCGAAGATTTCACCCGACTGCTTCGCTCGTGCGGAACGAGACAGGCCCCCGACGCCTGGAGCGACGAGTTGTCCGCCATGGAGAAACTGCTCGCGGACAACAGCCGCAGAGACGATGCCGAGGACTGACGACCGCGAACGGTGTCGCATGGTCACCCGTCCCAAGCCGCATCATGCGGCGATGGGGACGATCGTCCGGTCATACCCCGCCATGCCGTCGAGCGGTTCGTGACCACATCAATGACCGGCAGAGTATGTGGTCGCCTCGATCATTGCAGAGCCGTCCATCATAGATCGGCGGCAGTAACCCGAAACCGCGCATCGTGTCTTCCGATCTGGTCGCGAATGCGTGGGATGACGGTCTCGGTTTTGAACGATTGTGCACGGTGCTCATTGCCTGATTGAGCCAGTGGCATAACGTGGACTTTTATGTCGGCTTTGCTGAGCGGGGCCCGTCGGTGATGCCATCCGAAGGATACGAGGTGGATCCACCACCGGACGGTATGGCACGAACGACCACTCCAACGATCAACCATCACCGTCGCATGGGGTCGGTCGCAACCCCAGCGAGGTTCGTTTTCACCGCCGCCTTCACGCCTCATGGCGACTACAGTGGTCGGTATGACCAGCAAGGCGGATCCACAGCAGGTACGCGACGCCATGTACGGACATGTGAATCTCGGCGGGTTCGCGTTGTTCTCCGGCGGCTTCATCAACTACGGCTATTGGCCTTCCCCGCTCCCTTCCGGCGCTATCAGCCATCGGGCGCGGACCGAGAGTCAGGCCGAGCTTTACCGACAGGTGGTTTCACGGCTGAACGTTTCGGAACAGGACACGCTGCTGGAATTGGGTGTGGGGATCGGAGCGGGCGCGGTCACCGTAATCGACGAGTTTCGTCCTGCTCGGCTGTTCGGTGTCGATCTTTCGACAGAGCAGATCGAGCGGGCACGGCAAACGATCGCCGGTACCGACGCTGCCGACCGCATCGAGTTGAGACGGGGTTCGGTGACAGCGCTTCCGCTACAAGACGGTTCTTGTGAGGGTGTCTACTCGATCGAGGTGCTTCAGCACGTCGACGACCTGGGCGCTGTGGCGACCGAGGTCGAACGTGTGCTGAAACCGAAGGGACGGTTCTGCGCGGCGACGTTTTTCGGCTCGGGAGGGCTTGACCCATCCGGTCTGACGGAGCTGCTCGAGACGGTGGGCAACGGTGCCGATGTCATACGACCGGTCGACGATTTCGCGGCTGCGTTGACCGAAGCCGGTTTGAGAAACGTGGAGGTGACCAATGTGGGCGACCACGTGTGGGAGGGCATGGACCGTTGGATTTCTCAAACCGAGTTTGCCGACACGTGGGCACGCAACTGGGTTCGGGCCTGGCGTGACGGTTTCATCGACTACTACGTGGTGAGTGCCCGCAAAGCATGAGGACGAGCACCGTGGATAAGCGTGTCTCGACGACCTCCGTTACGGGATCATCGAGCCGGCGTGCCCTTGACTGCGCCATGTCCCAGAGCACAAGCCATATGAGTTGACACTCAAAGCTAATGGCATTAGCTTTGATGAATCACCCACTCACGGAGGTTCCGGTGACCCCACGGCAACTCACGCTCACCGACGGTTCCATCGCCTACGACGTGATCGGCCAACCCGCAGGTCCACTCGTCGTCTGCGTTCACGGCCTGGGAGACACGCGGGCCTCCTACCGTTTCCTGGCTCCCGCGCTCGCCGCAACCGGCCACCGTGTCGCGACCATGGACGTCCGTGGTCATGGAGATTCCAGCGCCGATTGGCCCGCCTATTCGACTCCCGCAGTCGCCGACGACATCACCGCGTTGATCCATCATCTCGGTGGCCCGGCCGTCG
Organism: Candidatus Stackebrandtia excrementipullorum; assembly: GCA_019113825.1. GTDB lineage: Bacteria > Actinomycetota > Actinomycetes > Mycobacteriales > Micromonosporaceae > Stackebrandtia > Stackebrandtia excrementipullorum. The sequence goes on from DXGR01000027.1 coordinate 183,345, forward strand.
TCGTCGGCCATTCATTCGCCGCAGGCTCGGCCGCAATGGTCGCCGAGCGTTCACCCGAGCTCGTGGAGGGTCTGGTCATGCTCGGGCCCGCCGTGCACCACCCGCCCATGGGCTTCTTCATCCGACAGATGGCCCGGCTGGTGGCGTCCAGTCCACTGTTGTGGACCCGGTACTACGCGTCACTTCATCCAGGTGCCAAACCTGCCGACTTTCGTGAATACACGACCGGCCTCAAAACGAAGCTACGACGCCCGGGCCGCATGCTGCCGGTCAGGAGGCTTTTGGAGTCTTTCAGTCCGGACACCGACGCCGACCTGAGCCGGGTTACCACACCGACCACCATCATCATGGGCGGACGCGACGGCGACTTCGACGACCCGTCTGCCGAAGCAGCCCGCATCCGCGACGAGCTCGCCGGCCCGGGCACGGTTCACGTGCTCAAAACCTCCGGACACTACCCACATGTCGACGACGCTAAGGCCACCAACACGATCGTCAACGATTTTCTTGCGAAGTGAAGCTCACCTTCCGGGCTCGACAACGAATACGAATCCGTGTGTCGCAGCGGTGGCGCCGGTCAGCGTCAATCGGTACACCGTGTCCGGGTGCGCCCGGTGGTCAAGGGTGTCGATTCTTTCCACCATGACGTCCCACTCCCCCTCGTAGTGCAACGTGAGACTGCCGCCCCGGTGCTGCCAGACGATGCGGTCGTCGCCGGGACACGGCTTCACCCGGCTGATAAAGCGCTCCACGAGGTCAACCGTTTGGCTTCCGAAGGAGTCGATGAGGACAAGCCGTGTTCCGTCCCACTCGAATCGTCGACGAACGGGATGTCCCGCGTATAGGGCCGACAGGTCGAGTTCCAGGGCGACCCGGTCGGTCTCCTCAACATATTCGACGACGTGGGCCGCCACCGGACCGCATATCTGGTCGACACCGCCAACGCGGGGAACGCTGTGGCCGGCCGCCGAGGTGTGCAGTGCATCGTATCGGCGGGTTCCGAAGTAGTCCGCATCGTAGACACCCGCTCCGAGGTCTGTGATCAGCTGCTCGCCGCCGACCGCCAACAGAAACGAACCGACGTCGAGGTGGTTGTGAGGTTCATCGTTGCTGCCACCTTTGGCCGCGAACGCAACCCCGTTGCCACTCCGAGCGATGAGCCACGCCAGGTCCGGCAACCACGTGACGCCTTCGGTCGCAGGCGAATCGACGACCTCCGCGTTTGACCACAGGATCGTCCGAGACAGGTGGGCCCAGCGATAACAGTGGTCGTCGTCGAAATCCGAGATTCGAGCGATGTGGGGCGGCCGGACCCCCAGGCGACGTGTCAAGTAGGAGATCAAACCGGTCGGTGGAACAGACCTGTCGGAGCCGTCGGAGAAGCTGACACAACGGCCCTTTCCCAGATCGATCGCCGCCGGGAAGGCTGCGATGTGTTCGGTGCCCGTCAAGAGGTCCAGGCCGGTCCGCTCCATCAAGGCGTGGGCGTAATAAACGAAGTAGCCGTAACCGTAGACCCAGTAGTCCATGCCTTCGGAGCAACCTCCGTCCGTCCCGAATCCGGACAGGAAAGACGTGAGAATCCTTTGTACCCGCTCGATGAGCGCCACCGATCTCAGAGAATCTTTCTCCAAGATCAAACCGGCCATGCCGGCGGCTCCTGCGCATACGGCCGCCCAATTGTTGGTGGCGGTCTCCCACCACCGTGCCCGCGGCTCGTCCAAAAACGGCGACAGGACCCGTCGATTGATCTCGTTGTGAACCCTCCGCACGACGGGTCCGTCCACTTCCTCGGCTAGAAGGGTGACAATCTCGGCCAGCGCATGTGCAGTCTCCGCAGCAAACAGGTCGATGCACCGGTCATACCCCATTCCCAGGGTGGTGTTGAAACGATGGTGCGCCGGGACCGCCCAGCTGTATTCGCTACAGATCTCCCACAGGATGTCCTCCAGCCGCCGGATCGCCGAGGTGTCGCCGTCGATGAGGGCCACGGCGGCCACGGAGTTGAGCCGACGACGACGTTCGAAGTACCGTTCTTCGTATTCGCTCCGATCGCCGGTTTCGGCATAGGCGCGAAAAAGCCGGTAGGGCAGATCGGGAAGCGGGCCTTCTCGTCCGGCGTCGAGCCGCAGCTGTGTTAGCAGGGCGGACAGGTGCGGCCGCATCGCTGCGGCCGCAAACTCTGCTCGTGTATAGGCCGGTCCAGGCGCCGCGGCGGTCGCCACAGCGTCGTTAATGCGTTGATGGCCGTACACGGGGTGCCTCCACAGTGGGTGTGTTCCTGGCTTGAGGCTATCCCCCCGTCCTTGTCAGCGGCTTCCGGTCGACATCCTTCGGACGTGTCTGAGAGCGCCCCTGCGATGAGCGTCGCAGCGCCACCGCGGTGGCGACCAGCACGGCGATCACCATCGCCGAACCGGCAATGAGGATCGTCTCGCTGGGTCGATGCAACGGCTCGGCACGCAGCGCCTGCCAGGTCACTAGAATCGTCAGCCCCAGGTAACCCGCCGATGCGACGGCCACCAGCCGCGTTCTCAGCTGTGGTGAGGCCAAGCGAGGTAGCCGGCGTGCCAACAGCGCCAATACGACGGCCACCAGGGGCAGCACCTGGAGGGCGTGCATACCGACAAAGTGCCCGATCCGCAGGTCGCCTCCCACCGAGCTCCAACCGACAAACGGCAGTGAGGGCCCACCATCGGCCAAGCCGACGGTGTGCGCTCCCACCAGGTCGGCGGGAAGGTCGTCACGTGGACCGGTCATCATCGCTCCGATCGCGGCACCCAACAGTGCGATCGTGACGCCAAGCCGTACCGACCAGCCCAGCGCCCTGTCTGCGAAGGTGTGTCGCCACAGCAAGATCGCGATCACGAGATTGGCGAACCACAGGACGGCTACGACGACGCCCATCGTGGTGAACAGCGCCGCGTCGAACGGCGTGGTTCCGTTGAAGTGACTTGCTCTGCCCCTGATCACCTGGCCGACGATGATGACCATCTCGATGATCCAGGTGATCGCTATGACGTTCCCACAGACGTTCGCCAGCCGTTTCGCTCTGTTGAGCAATGGGATGAGCAGAGCCAGGACCGTCCCGTAGAGGATGAAGGACAACGCGAACTTCAACGGCTTCTCCCAGATGGGGACACCCAGAAGCACTCGGTCGTCGACGACAAGACCCGTGATGGCTGCAGCGGCGAGCACCACCATGAGGCCGACCACCACCATGAGCGGGCGATGGAATTCACGCCCGGCATATAGATAGTACTGCTTTCTGTTATCTATAGTTGCACTATCTATCATGCGGACGCACAATGCAAGCCCTTCGGGGATTTTTCGATAGATGCACTATCCGCTTCGGTTATAGTGGGCTGCCCGAACCGAAGGAGACTCATGCGCATCGCCGAGCTCAGCCGCACATCCGGTGTGCCGGTGCCGAGCATCAAGTACTACCTACGCTCGGGCCTTCTACCTCCAGGCGAACGCACAGCCCCCAACCAGGCCGACTACGGCGAGAAACACCTCCACCGCCTACGACTCATCCGAGCTTTCATCGAAGTGGGCGGGCTGTCGATTGCAGCCGTAGGAGAGCTGCTTCAAGCCATCGACGCACAAGGGGAAAACCTGCACCAGGCGCTGGGAACGGCGATGAAGGCCACGCTGCCCAACCAGACCAGTACGGACAGCCCACACCTGGTGCAGGCACGCGAGATGGTCGACCGATTGTTGACCGAACGCGGCTGGGGCATACACCCCGACTCCCCCCGCATCGAAACCCTCGTCGCCGCCGCGGAAGTCTTTCTACGACTCGGGCAGGACGACGTCGAAGACCTTTTCAACAAGTACGCCGACCTGATCGCGCAACTGGCCCCTCACGAGATCGAGTGGATAGCCCGACGCAAGAACACCGACGAAGTCGTCGAGGTCGCCGTCGTGGGCAGCATCATCGGTGCCACTGCTTTCAACGCGATGAGATCCCTCGCACACGAGGTCGTGGCCGCCCGGATGCTGAGTGAAGACAAGGACACGAATTAACGCATCATGGATATTCACATCCATCCGACCGCCGGTATGCCCGGCTGTGTCTGCCTCGCCGTCGACGGGACCACTCAAACGACGCTCGACCTCGACGACCCGTCCCACCTGGTCGATGAGTACACCAACCACATCGCGTACCTCCTCGACTCGGTGGCCCCGGCACGCGAACCACTACGGGTTCTTCATCTCGGTGCAGGCGGCCTGGCCCTGGCTCGATACGTAGCGGCGACACGCCCCCGTTCTTACCAACAGGCCGTCGAGATCAACTCGGAGATCATCGAGCTGGTCCGCCGCGAAGCGCCACTGCCCAAAGGGGTCAAGGTCAAGATCCGTCGTGGGGACGCGCGCGAGCAACTGTCCGCAGCACCCGATGAGTGCTACGACGTGATCATCGCCGATCTCTTCGGCGGACCGATCGTGCCGCCCCACGTGACCACATTGGAATTCTTCGCCGAGGTGTCACGTGTTCTACGCCCCAACGGTTCCTTCGCCATGAACGTGTGCGACGGCGGACGCCTCCCCTTCGCGCGTCGGGTGGCGGCCGCCGTCGCCAATGTCTTCACCGACGCCGCTGCGCTTTTGGAACCGGGCGTGCAGCGCGGCCGTCGCTTCGGAAACATCGTGCTGTATGGGTCCCGAGGGATGCTTCCGGTCGCGGATCTTTCGCGACGCGCAGCCGGTGCGAACTTTCCGAGCCGGGTTCTCCACGGCCGCGATTTCGAGCGGTTTCGGGGCGGCGCGCAACCCGCCACCGACGCCGCGGCATTGGCGTCTCCGATGCCACCGACCGGCAGTCTCAGCTGGTGACGCTTTCTGACGACTTGGTACGACGCAACTCGTCACGGATCTCACGAAGGAGCGTGATCTCCTCCGCGTCCGCTTCCTCCTCCTTTGCGAAACCGAGTCGTTCGCTGAGCTTGTTCATCGGCAGGACCACGACGAAGTAAACCGCTGCGGCGGTCAAAACGAAGGTGATGAGTCCGTTGATGAACAACGAGTACTCAAAGGTCACGCCATTGACGATGAATTCGCCTCCCATCTCTCCGCCACCGGTGACCAGCTTGATCAACGGATCGATGAAAGCAGCACCGAACGACTCGACCAGTGCGGCAACCGCCGCCCCCATGACAACGGCGACGGCAAGCTCCACAACATTGCCGCGCATGACGAAGTCTTTAAAGCCTTTGAACATGGCGAACAGGGTCTCACACCAGAAGGTGAGCACTGTAATCGGTCGGCCACCGGCCGATCGATGGACCCGACGGGCTCGTCAACGGGCCGCCTTCCCAAGAAGACGGCCCGGTTGATCAGGGTGTTCTAAGCGACAGCCCGCAGACGGCTTTCGTTGGAGAAACCACCGTCACTGGCCAGCTCCTTCAAACGTGCAAGCGCCTGAATCTCCAGCTGCCTAATACGCTCTCTAGAGAGTGCGAATCGGTGGGCAACCTCGGTGAGCGAGTGCTCGCGCCCGTCTTCAAGCCCGTAACGGGCCCTGACGATTCCGGCCGACCGCTCGTCCAGGTGCCCCAACATCGTGTCGATTCGTTCACGTTCAAGTCCGGCGATCACCACATCTTCGGGAGTGGGTTCGTCGGAGTCGGCAACGAGGTCCCCCAGGTTGGTGTCACCGTCGTCACCGATCGGCGTGTCCAGCGAGACGGTGTCCTGGGACCAACGAATGAGTTCGTTGACTCTTTCGACCGTGACGCCCAGCGCGTTCGCGATCTGCTCCGGCTCGGGGTCCGCGCCCAGTTCACGCGTCAACTGGCGTGCGGTGTTACGCATCCGGTTGACGTCCTCGACAAGGTGGACGGGGAGCCTGACGGTCCGTTCCTGCTGCGCAATCGCACGACTGATGGCCTGGCGGATCCACCAGGTCGCGTAGGTGGAGAACTTGAAACCACGCTGGTAGTCGAATTTTTCGACCGCACGAACCAAACCGGTGTTGCCCTCCTGGATGAGGTCAAGCATCGGCATGCCGCTACGCACGTAGCGACGAGCGATCGATACAACCAACCGCAGGTTCGCCTTGATGAATTGTTCCTTGGCTTTTTTTCCTTCGAAAGCCAGCGTGTCGAGTTCCAGCTCAGAGGCACTGGGCGGGATGTTTTCGTCGTTGATCAACCGCTGAGCATACAAACCCGCCTCGACGGCCTTGGCAAGATCCACCTCTGCGGCGGCATCCAACAGCGGAGTTTTCGAGATCTCGTGTAGGTACACACCCACGAGGTCGCGCTCCTCGGCAACCTCATCAGTCCGAATCGCAGTCGTCGTTTCTACGCTCAAGGTCTCCTCCAGCCTTCTCTTCCCCCACCGCACCGGGCGGTACGACTGTCACAACAGCCGAACCGGCGCGTTGATTCCGCGACCGATGTCACATCGATACCCTTATCAAGTGGGTTCCACTCTCACCGCCGCGTTTCCAGTCGGTTATGAGACGGTTTGGGTGCCTCGATATGACGCCGGTGAGGCGACGATCACGGAATCGCCGGCAAGTCGCGACATTGCGGACTCTGCTTACACACAAGTACACGCGCTGTACCGGCAAAAGGTTGAGAGGACATATAGATAGGGTGGCGATCACGTCCCGAAGAACGGGATATTCCTCGCATAACGCTCAGGCGTTACGTCTTCTACCTGCGACGGCGGCTGCAGTTGTGGCAAGCGCCTCAGTTGCGGTTTTACCGCCCTTGGCCGCCACTCCGACGAACAGACAGTCGATCACGGTCAATTGGGCGATCCGACTGGCTGTCGCCCCCGATCGGAAGGTGGTCTCCCGAGCCGCGGTGATCAGAGCGTGTTCGGCCACGGTCGCAACCGGTGACCGTGGATGGTTCGTCAAAGCCACCGTGTGTGCACCTCGTTCTGCAGCGCAGGCGAGAAAATCGACGGTATCGGTCGTCTTGCCGGTGTGCGAGATGCCGACCGCCACGTCACCGGCGCGCAGCAACGCGGCTCCGGTAAGCCCGGCGTGAACATCCGGCCAGCTGAACACGGTATGGCCGATCCGGTGCAGTTTTTGAGCCAGATCGTCGGCGACGAAACCCGAAGCGCCTATACCGAACACCTCGATGCGACCCGCCGCGGCCAAGAGATCCACCACCGTCGAACACGTATCGGCGTCCAGAGAGTGCACGGTGTCTTGGACCGCGTGGGAGTCGGCGTAGGCGACGGTTTCGATGATGCGTTTCATATCGGCCCCGACCGGTATGTCGCCGCCGGCAACCTGTCGGTCCAGGCCGGACTCCTGTCGCGCGGCCGTCTGAGCGGCTCTCAGCCGTAGCTGCCGGTGACCGTCGAGCCCCAGCGAGCGACAGAATCGGATAACCGTCGCCTCCGAGGTTTCGGCGGCTTCGGCGAGGGCGGTGATGGTGAGTTCGGCGACCCCACCGGGGTCACCCAAAACGACGTGAGCCACTCTGGCCTCGGCGGCGGTGAGTGAGGGCAGCACCCCGTTGACCACGGTGAGCAGGTTTACCGATTTTGACGATTCGGTGGACACGCTTAGACGTTACGCCGTTTTGGGTCGGGATACACGTTGCCCGTTCGGGCCGATGTCACGCTTGTAGTCGGTCGCATGGGGGTTGTCCGTCGATCACCCTGACGGGTCTCGTTAAGGTGTACGACGTGACTGATCGTTTGGTGTGGATCGACTGCGAGATGACCGGGCTCAATCTGGCCAAGGACGCTTTGATCGAAATCGCGGTGTTGATCACCGACGGTGAGCTCAACGTCCTCGACGATGGACTCGACATCGTCATCCACGCCGAGGACGCGAAGCTCGACTCCATGGTCCCCGTCGTCCAGGAGATGCACGCCTCATCGGGTCTGACCGAGGAGGTGCGTGTGTCGACGGTCTCGGTTGCCGAAGCCGAAAAACGCGTTCTGGAACACGTTCGGGAATGGGTTCCGGAACCGAGGACGGCTCCGTTGTGTGGAAACTCCATTGCGACGGACCGCGGCTTCCTGGCCCGTGACATGCCGACGCTCAACGAGCACCTTCACTATCGCATGATCGACGTCTCCTCCATTAAGGAACTTACCCGGCGATGGTACCCACGGGTCTACTTCGGTCAACCGGCCAAAGGTATGGCTCATCGGGCTTTGGCGGATATCCGAGAAAGCATTAAAGAGCTGCGTTACTACCGCCAGGCCGTGTTCGTGCCGCAGCCGGGCCCGGATGTGGCCCAGGCGGCAGCCATCGCCGACACCCTCGGCGACTGATCGGACCATTCCGCGAAGCCGCCCACGGTCGCTCGGTGGCGCCGCTTATGGCGAAAGAAAAGCTGCGCGCACTTGTACGGCGTCTTCGACTCGTTCCAGGAGAGGCTCCCCGGTGAGAAAGTGGACCGGACCGGGATGCCTCAGGATCTGGCCCAGTGCGCTGCGAGCTCTTGAGCAGCGGTTATGGTCTCCTCCAGCTGATCGGCGAGGTTGTCGGAGTCCTGTATCAGAAACCGGATGATCAGGAACTGGATCCGCAGCTGTTCGGCGAGCGGGATCTCCGCCAAAAAATGTTCCTCGCCGAACACGACGCGGAGCATGCCCTCCATCATCAACGGCCGCAGCGGCGGTGTTGCGCCGGAGTAGCGGCTGGTCAGGCCGTTGACGAAGTCCACGATCGCGGTGTGGGTTGAGTCCTTTTCAAACCGGTGCTGTACCAGCGCGGCAAACATCGCCGTGACGTGCAGGTGATACAGCTCCCGGTCGTCGTCGGTGATCTGCTCTTCCAGACGGAGCGCTTCGTCGACGTCTCCGGTGGCGACGGCCTTGATCGTGTCACGAAACAAAGCGATTTTGTCCATAATGGTTCCTTTTCGGGCATGGGACGGAAGGAGGGGTGACCGCACAGGCTAGTTGCCGTCAACAATGCGCCGAAAGGCGGCCCTCCAACGTGTCCGTTGCACCTCCGACGAACCGCGAACACAAGATCGGGCCGGTTCCGAAGCGTAAAGCCCGGAACCGGCCCGATTCGATCTCGGCCTGTTAGGTGCGCGGCTTCTCGCGCAGCTCCCAGGTCTCGATGGTGTCACCGACGGAGACGTTGTTGAAGTTCTTCAAGGTGATACCACACTCGTAGCCTTCGCGAACCTCCGTCGCATCGTCCTTGAAGCGACGCAGCGACGCGATCTCGAGGTTGTCTCCCACCACGACGCCGTCACGTATGAGACGTGCCTTGGAGTTGCGCTTGATGAGACCCGTACGAACGATCGACCCGGCGATGTTGCCGAACTTGGACGACCGGTAGACCTCACGGATCTCGGCGCTGCCGAGTTCAACCTCTTCGTACTCAGGCTTGAGCATGCCCTTGAGCGCTGCTTCGATCTCCTCGATCGCCTGGTAGATGACCGTGTAGTACCGGATGTCCACGTTCTCGCGAGCCGCCATCTCCTTGACCCGACCCTCGGCGCGAACGTTGAACGCGATGATCGTGGCAGTGGAGTCGGACGACGCGCTGGCCAGGTTGACGTCGTTCTCGGTGATGGCACCGACGCCCCGGTGGATGATGCGAAGCTGCACCTCTTCGGGGATGTCCAGTTTGACGAGAGCCTCTTCCAGCGCCTCGACCGAACCGGAACCGTCACCCTTGATGATGAGCGACAACGTGGCGCGCTCGCCCTCGGCGATGCGCTCCATGAGTGTCTCCAGCGTCGCGCGACCGACACGGGCGGCTTGCAGCGCCGCACGTCGGCGTGCCTGCCGCTGTTCGGCGATCTGACGCACCGTGCGGTCGTCGTCGGCGGCGAGGAACGTGTCGCCGGCGCCTGGCACGGACGTCAATCCCTGCACCTGGACCGGGCGGGACGGCGGCGCTTCCTTGATCCGTTTACCGAACTCGTCGAGCATGGCCCGAACACGTCCGTGCGCTCCACCCGCGACGATCGAGTCACCGACACGCAAGGTGCCCTTCTGCACGAGGACACTCGCGACGGGACCGCGGCCCTTGTCCAGGTGAGCCTCGATCGCGATGCCCTGCGCGTGGCCTTGAACCGGCGCGGTCAACTCCAGCGACGCGTCGGCGGTCAGAATGATCGCTTCGAGCAGCTGGTCGATGTTGGTGCCCGGTTTCGCGGCCACGTCGACGAACATGGTTTCGCCGCCGTACTCTTCGGCGACCAGGCCGTATTCGGTGAGCTGCTGGCGCACCTTCGACGGGTTGGCCCCTTGCTTGTCGATCTTGTTGACCGCCACGACAACGGGCGCCTCGGCCGCCTTGGCGTGGTTGAGTGCCTCAATCGTCTGCGGCATGACGCCGTCGTCGGCAGCGACGACGAGCACCACGATGTCGGTGACGTTGGCACCCCGAGCACGCATGGCGGTGAACGCCTCGTGACCGGGGGTGTCGATGAACGTGATGGCCCGATCGTCACCCTCGTGGTCGACATGCACCTGGTACGCACCGATGTGCTGGGTGATGCCTCCGGCCTCGCTGTCGGCCTTGTTGGTGCGACGGATCGCGTCAAGCAACTTCGTCTTACCGTGGTCGACGTGACCCATGACGGTTACGACCGGGGGCCTCGCCATTGCGGAACCGTGTACGGCCTCGTCCTCAAGGTCGATGCCGAACTTGGCCAGCAGCTCACGGTCTTCCTCCTCGGGGCTGACGATCTGTACGTCGAAACCGAGGTGTTCTCCCAGAAGCTGCAGAGTGTCGTCCGAACACGACTGTGTGGCCGTGACCATCTCACCCAGGTTGAACATCTCCTGAACGAGCGAGCCCGGGTTGGCCTTGATCTTGTCGGCGAAATCAGCCAGAGAGGCGCCGCGGGGCAGCTTGACCGTCTGGCCCTGGCCACGTGGTGCGCCCGAACCCATGGTCGGGGCGGAGAGATTGTCGAACTCCGCTCTACGCTGCCGCTTGGATTTGCGCCCTCGCGCCGGACGACCACCGGGCCGACCGAACGCGCCTGCTGCGCTTCCGCCTCGGCTGCGTGCTCCGCCACCGGGACGTCCACGAAAACCTCCGCCGGGAGGGCCGCCGCCACCGGGACCGCCACGGTAACCACCGCCGCCGCCAGGGCCGCCGCCACCGGGACCGCCACGGTAACCACCGCC
>DXGR01000028.1 GCA_019113825.1 Candidatus Stackebrandtia excrementipullorum
GGTGTTGCGCAACATGTTGTACGCCCAGTCGAGCACATTGGCGGGCCTCGGGTACGTCGTCATGGACGAGGTGCACTACCTGGCAGACCGTTTTCGAGGTGCGGTGTGGGAAGAGGTCATCATTCACCTCCCCGCATCGGTGAGCCTGGTGTCGTTGTCGGCGACGGTTTCCAACGCGGAGGAGTTCGCCGATTGGCTGGTTTCGCTGCGCGGCCGCACCGAGGTGGTGGTATCGGAACACCGACCGGTGCCGTTGTGGCAACACATGTTGGTCGGCAGGCGGATGTTCGACTTGTTTGCCGACGCCGACGCCGCCGCCGGCCACGAAGCCCACCCGCAACTGTTGCGGCACATCAGGGAACAGGAACGGCGCCTTGGGTTTGACCGCAGGGGTCGACTCCGGCGCGCCAAGCCCGTCTATCGCAGCGACGTGGTGGCGAAATTGGATCGGGAGGGTCTCCTTCCGGCCATTGTGTTCATATTCAGCCGTGCCGGATGCGATGCCGCAGTTGGGCAGTGTCTGGCCGATGGCATCAGGTTGACCGAGCCCGGTGAACTGGCCGAGATCACCGCATTGGTTGAGGAACGGACGGCCCACATCGCCGCCGCCGATTTGCACGCCTTGGGCTATTACCCGTGGCTGGACGGCCTGCAACGCGGTTTGGCGGCACATCACGCCGGCTTGTTGCCGGTGTTCAAGGAAATCGTTGAGGAACTGTTCCTCAAAGGGCTGGTCAAGGTCGTCTTCGCCACCGAGACTTTGGCGTTGGGTATCAACATGCCGGCCCGGTCGGTCGTTTTGGAGCGGCTCGTCAAGTACAACGGTGAGGAACATGTTGATTTGACGCCGGGGGAATACACCCAGCTGACCGGGCGCGCGGGGCGCCGGGGTATCGATATCGAGGGGCACGCGGTCACGATATGGACCCCCGAGGTCGATCCTCGCCATGTTGCTGGCCTGGCGTCGACGCGGACGTACCCGTTGAACTCGAGTTTCACGCCGTCCTACAACATGGCGGTCAACCTCGTGACCACGGTGGGGGCGAGCAAGGCGCGGGAGCTGTTGGCGTCGAGTTTTGCGCAGTTTCAAACGGACCGAAAGGTCGTAGGCCTTGCCGAACAGGCAAAAGCCGCGAAGAGAGCCGCCGCCGAGTTCGAGGTCGACGTCGAATGTGACAGGGGAGACTTCGACGAGTATTTCGAGCTGCGCATGGCTCTGACGGAACGCGAAAAGAAGATGTCGCGTCAACGTAAAGCCGACGCCAGGTCGGCGGCGCAGACGTCACTGAGCCGGTTGCGAATCGGCGACGTGATTCGAATCCCGGCGGGGCGGCGTGCGGGCTTGGCCGTCATTCTGGACCCCGGCGTCGGGGGCGGTGGCCGCGACGGTGAGGTGCGTCCGCTGGTCCTGACCGAGGCGAGGTGGAGTGGCCGGTTGGCCGGTTCGGCCTTTCCTTCCGAGGTTGAGGCGTTTGCACGCGTCAAGGTGCCGAAAAATTTTAACCACCGCAACCCGGCGGCTCGAAGAGACATGGCCGCCCGTTTGCGCGCGGCTGCCGCAGTGGTGCCGGAGGGACGTCGCAAGCGGCGGCGCGCTGCACACGCCGACGCGGAGCTCGACCGGATGCGCGAGCAGCTGCGTCTGCATCCGTGTCATCAATGTCCCGATGTGGATGAGCACGCTCGCCAGGCCGGGCGTCGGTATCGGTTGATGGCCGACCATCGGCGACTGCAGCAGCGGGTGAATCAACGATCGGGTTCATTGGCGCGTACGTTCGACCGGGTGTGCGACATGCTGCGGCAGTACGGGTACATAACGTCCGATCGAGTCACCGACGACGGGGGCATTCTGTCGCGTATCTGGTCGGAGGCGGACCTGTTGGTTGCCGAATGCACTCGGTACGGCGACTGGGAGGATCTGAACGCGGCGGAGTTGGCGGCGGTGGTCAGCACGGTGTTGTACGAGTCGCGGCGTGATTCGGAGGCTTCACCGACGTTGCCGCAGGGGCGGTTGCCGGGTGCCGTCGCCGCCACGATACGTCGTTTCGACACGATCGCGCGAGACGAAAAGTCGCGTGGACTGGCGCTGACCAGGGAGCCGGACTGCGGTTTTGTGTGGCCGGTGTACCGGTGGGCCAGGGGAGAACCTTTGGCGAAGGTGTTGGCGGCCGGTGACGGCCCCGAGGGTTTTATGCCGGCAGGTGACTTCGTGCGGTGGACTAGACAGACCATCGATCTGCTCGGCCAGCTCGCCAAGGCCGCCGGAGCGGAGTCACCTTTGTACCAAACCGCGAATGAGGCCGCCGATGCGCTCCGCCGCGGGGTCGTGGCCGGCTTATCCGCTGCTGGCGGTGGTCGGAGAAGCCAAGCGACGTTTTTGTTGCGATTCCATCGACGTCAGGTGGGTCGGTCGTCGGCGGGCGGGCTGAACCGCAGAGATCCATCGTGGTGCGGGTCGATGATGAAGTGCGGTCTCCAGTGCCGTGGGGACGCGACCTGCAGCGGTTCGGTGTGGCCGCCCCCGTCACGGTCCTGTTGACCGCCTCGGCGGGCCGATCCCGTGTTTCGGACATGGCGGGGCCGCGACGTGGAACTGCGGGTGTCCCGCGCCGCGTCGCCCGCCGGTGTTTCACCGGCAACGATCACGGCGCGGGCTCGGATGCGCGAGGTTTTAGCCGGCTTCTGCGGCCGCTGTGGCCCGTGATTTGGCCGCGGCCTCGTCTGCGGCACCGGCGACCTCGTCGGCTTGATGCCGGTCACTCCACCACCGTTGACCCGACGCGGGCAACGTGTCGATCGGGTCGTAGTACGGGTATTCACGGTCCAACGCGTCCGGATCGTCCTTCTCGATCGACGTACGGTAGTTCTTCGTCCAGTAGGAGATTCCGCGTTCCTTGTCGTAACGTTCCAGCTGGTGTACCCAGCGTTTGCCCACGAAGGGGACGTCGCAGATGATGCGCGGAGTGGCGTAGCCGGGAAGGTAGCCCATGATGGACGTTTGCAGGTGTTGTGCGTGTTCGACGGAGGTGCGCCAGTGCTCGGAGTTGGGGATCATGTCGCACATGTAGAAGTAGTACGGCAGGATGCCGGCTTCGCCTTGCAAGCCGAAGCACAGGTCCAGTAGGTCCTGGGGGGTGTCGTTGACCCCGCGCATGAGGACACCCTGATTTCGGACGTCGCGGACTCCGGCGTCCAACATGGCCGCCGCCGCGCGGGCCACCGTGGGAGTCAGAGACTGAACGTGGTTTACATGGGTGTGGATCGCCAGGTTGACGCCCCGCTCACGGGCGATTTTCGCGACGCGACCCATGCCGTCGACCACGTTGTCCTGCAGCCAGTGTTGCGGCAGGCCCATGAGTGCCTTGGTGGCCAGCCGGATGTCGCGGATCGAGTCGATCGCCAGCAACCTGTCAAGGAAGTTCTCGAGGTTTTTCCATGGCACGTTGGCAACGTCCCCACCGGATACGACGACGTCACGCACCCCGGGGTGGGTTTGTAGATAGTCGATCATGTTGTCGTAACGCGCGGTGGGTTTAAGTTTGAGCTTCAGCTTGTCGATGGTGGGGGTGGAATTTCCCACCAGGTCCATGCGGGTGCAGTGTCCACAGTACTGCGGACATGTGGACAGCAGCTCTGCCAGAACCTTGGTCGGGTAGCGGTGGGTCAGGCCTTCGGCAACCCACATGTCGTGTTCGTGGAGCGAGTCGCGTGCGGCGTAGGGGTGCGACGGCCAATCGGTTCGGCGGTCCGACAACGCGGGAAGCATGTAGCGGCGGATCGGGTCGGCGTAGTAGGCGTCCGTCCAGGATCCGGGGGCGGAGTCGCTCAGCGTCGGCGCGATCGTGTTCAACATCTGCGGCGGCAACAACATCGACATCGTGGCGCGTTGTTGGCCATCGGCCGTCAGGTCGTCGAAGAAGCGCTCGTCCAGACGATCGCCGACGATCTTGCGGAGTTGGCCGACGTTTTTGACGCAGTTGACCCGTTGCCACTGGGCGCTGTTCCAGTCGGCCTCGGTGACGTCGGACCAACCAGGGAAGCGTCGCCAGTCCGGCTCCACCAGTTCTGCGCGGGCGTACTCGTACGGCTGTTCGGCCAGAGAGCTCACGATGATGCCACCTTCACTAGATTCCACGGCCTAAAGCGAAGAATAGTGGAAAACATCCACATGTCAAGGTGTAATGCCGAAGGATTTTCGGTTATGCTGCCGCTGCAGACCCGTTCGAGCAGGAGTAGTCGATGTCCACAGTGCCGTCCTCGCCCATAGGTCTCCACCGGGTGCTCGCACCCGCAGGCGTGCTTCCCCAAGCCGCCGACCGATTGGATCCGCAGTCGCCCCCTCGATCCGACGAAGTCCTCATAGCAGTGGACAAACTCAACCTTGACGCCGCTTCGTATCGGCAACTCCACACCGCCCACAACGGTGACGGCGCGGCCATCAGAGACGCGGTCGTCGGGATAGTCGCCGAGCGCGGCAAGATGCACAACCCCGTCACCGGCTCCGGCGGAATGTTGATCGGCACCGTCGAAGCCGTCGGACCGGATTCGCCTCTCGACCTTAATGTCGGCGACCGTGTGGCGACCCTGGTTTCGTTGACCTTGACGCCGCTGACCATCACCGACGGCCTGGCCGACTGGGACGGGCTGTCCGAGCAGGTGCCCTGCTCTGGTCGTGCGACTCTGTTCGCCCGGTCCATCGCCGCACGGCTGCCCGACGACGAGCCCGACGATCTTTCCCTGGCCGTCTTCGACGTCTGCGGGGCCCCGGCGCTGACCGCACGGGTGGTCGACCGCTTTCGCGACCGTGTGGGACGTGCCCCGACGGTCGCGGTCCTGGGCGGGGCGGGGAAAAGCGGAAGCCTGTCACTGGCCGCGGCCGTGGAGCGCAAGGCCGAACGGACGGTGGCAGTGGTCAGGGACGACACCGAGGCGAGCCTTCTGAAGCACGAGAAACTGGTCGACAACGTGGTGATCGCCGATGCCACAGACGCGGTGGCCACGGCTGAAGCGGTGGCCACGGTGATACCCGGCGGGGCGGACCTCACGGTCGTGTGTGTGGACGTGCCCGGTTGCGAGCACGGCGCGATACTGGCCACGGCCGAAGGCGGCACGGTCATCTTCTTCTCCATGGCGACGTCGTTTCCGACCGCCGCGTTGGGCGCCGAAGGCCTCGCCGCGGACGTGGAGATGATCGTCGGAAACGGCTACACGCCCGGGCACGCCGGTTACGCCATGTCCCTGCTGAAGACGGTCCCGGCGATCCGCTCGATGTTCCAAGCCAGGATGACGGCAGACTGAGGAACCATGACGAATAAAACAACCCTCTATCGCAACGGACATATTCTCAGCCCGGCGTACCCCATGGCGACCGCCGTGGCCGTGACCGGGTCACGTATCACCTGGCTGGGGCCGGACGAAGACGCGCCTTCTGCCGACGAGACCATCGACCTGGGCGGTCGGCTCGTCACACCGGCGTTTGTGGACTCTCACGCCCATATCACCGGCACGGGAAGCTCGTTGGCGGGGCTGAACCTGTCGCAGGTCGACGGCGCCACCGAGTTTCTCGACGCCATCGCCGCGGCCGCCGCCGAGATGCCTCGCACGGCGATCGTGATCGGTCAAGGATGGGACGAGACCGAATGGCACGATCCCACACTGCCCACTCGTGAGCAGGTCACACGCGCCGTCGGAGGCCGCAGGGCCTACCTGACCCGTACCTGTGGACACACTGGAATCGCGTCGGCAGCGTTGCTGCTGGAACGCCCCGAGTTGGCGGAATTGGACGGTTATCACGAGACCGGCGTGTTGACGCTCTACGCGCATCGCAGCGCGCGGGCGGCCGCGTCGGCGGCGATCCCGGACAGCCAGCGCACGGAGTGGCGCCGCAGTGCCCTCCGTCGCGCCGCGTCGCTGGGAATTGCGGCGGTCGTCGAATGCGGTATGCCGTCCGACGGCGCCGCCGGTGGCGAAGCCGACTTCACCGCGATCCTCGCCTTGGCCGCGGCCGAACGACTGCCCCGCGTCTACGGCTACTGGGGTGAGTTGACCGCGGCGGCCAAAGCCCGTGAACTGGGAGCGCACGCGTGTGGCGGCGACCTGTCGGTAGACGGTTCCATTGGTGCGCACACCGCCGCTTTGCGGGAGCCCTACTCCGACGTCGACTCCAGTGGGCACGCCTACCTGTCGGCATCGGATGTCGAGCAGCACATCATCAACTGTGCGGGCTACGGAATGCAGGGCGGTTTCCACGCCATCGGCGACCAGGCCATTCAAAACGTCATCACCGGGGTGGCTCAGGCCGCTCAAACCGTCGGGATCGAGACCGTCAGGGCCGGCCGCCACCGCGTGGAACACGCCGAAATGTTGGACAAGTCGCTGATCGCCGGTTTCGTGACGTTCGGCCTGTACGCGAGCGTTCAGCCGTCGTTCGACGCCCGGTGGGGCGGCCCCGATGCAATGTATGCCACGCGCTTGGGCGTGGACCGGGCAATGGCATCCAACCCGTACGGTTCTCTTGCCGGAGTGGGGGTTCCGTTGGCCCTCGGGTCGGACTCACCGGTCACCCCCCTGGATCCGTGGGGAGGGGTGGCGGCCGCGGCCAACCACCGCAACCCCGTGCAGAGTCTGTCGGTCACGGCGGCCTTCGCCGCTCACACCCGTGGCGGCTGGCGCGCACTCGGCGACGACGAGGCCGGCGTACTGGTGCCGGGTAGCCCGGCAACGCTGGCGGTATGGGATCGTACCGAAGCCGGACTGCCCGATCTGTCCGGTGACGTCCCGCTGCCGCGGTGTCTGCGCACCGTTGTCGACGGCGAGACCATCTTCGACGAGGAGGACGATCAATGACGCAACCGCCCCGGCTGCCCTTGGACAACGACGTGATCGCCAGGGCCAGACGACTCGCGGCCAAAGCAGGGCAACCCGTCGTTGACCTGGCCACCAGCCATACCACTGTGGCCGTGGAGCGAGCGATGCTTCGCCTGGCGGGCCTGTCGGGAGCCGACCCCGACGGGATCCCCTGGGTTAACCGGCTGCTCGACGCGGTGCGTTCGGACGTCGGTATCGCCCACGGTGCCGCGCTACCGGTTTATCACGCCCTGTTGTCGGAAGGCCATCAGGATCTGACGCTGTTGGCCCACAAGGCGGCCGCCGGTGCCGTGAAGTTCTCCATCCCCACCGGCGACGCCGCCAAGGCCGCACGCCAAGCCTCCAAAACGGCTGTCGCCAAAGGCTTGGCGCGTGTGGACGAGGGACGCCTACAACGTGACCGGATGATCGCCGAGGTCGGCGATCCGCCGCAGCGACCGTGGATCTATCTGATCGTCGCCACCGGGGACATCTATGAGGACATTCCGCAGGCGCAGGCGGCGGCCCGCGCCGGCGCCGACGTCATCGCGGTGATTCGCTCGACAGGGCAGTCACTCTTGGATTATGTTCCCGAGGGCGCCACTCGCGAAGGATTCGCCGGCACCTATGCCACAGGTGAGAACTTCCGCCTGATGCGTGCCGCACTGGACGAGACGTCACGTGAACTGGGCAGGTACGTCCGACTGTGTAACTACGCCTCGGGCCTGTGCATGCCCGAGATCGCCGCCCTGGCAGGCATGCACCGTCTCGACATGATGCTCAACGACTCGATGTACGGGATCCTCTTCCGCGACATCAACCCCATACGCACGTTCGTCGACCAGCGGCTGTCGCGCCAGATTCACGCCCGTGCCGGAATCATCATCAACACCGGTGAAGACAACTACCTGACCACCGCAGATGCGGTCGAAGCGGCCCACACGGTCACCGTTTCGCAGCTGCTCAACGAGTTTTTCGCCCACGAGGCGGGGCTTCCCGACGGTCTGCTCGGTCTGGGCCACGCGTTCGAAATCAACCCGGACCTGACCGATTCCTTCCGTATGGAACTTGCACACGCCTTGTTGGCGCGTCAACTCTTCCCGGACTGCCCGCTTAAATGGATGCCTCCGACTCGACACATGACCGGTGACGTCTTCAAGGGGAACCTCCTCGACGGTTTCTTCAACCTCGCAGGCGCCATGACCGGCCAGGGGATTCTCCTGGTCGGGATGATGACCGAAGCCGTTGTCACACCGTGGTTGTCCGACCGTGACATCGCGTTGCAGAACGTGCGCTACGTCCTCAACGCCTGTGGTGGTCTTATCGAAGACTTCCAGCCGCCGCCCGACGGATTCATCGCACGTCGTGCACAGCAGGTCCTGGGTGAAGCCGTGGACCTCCTGGAAAAGATCGTCGACGACGGTTTGCTGAAGGCGATCGGAGACGGAACCTTCGGCATCATGAAGCGCCCGGCCGATGCAGGTCGTGGGTTGGACGGCGTCGAGGCTCACGCCGACGACTATTACAACCCCGCCGGCGAGCTTCTGGAAAACGACGAGCCGGCGACGCCGTACAGCGGTGCCGAATGAGCGCGTCGCTTACCGCGTCCGCCAGCAATACGGTTGGAGACCGACCATGAGTAACATCGTTCGACCCTACGGCGACACCACCGGCGACGGCATGGTCCAGGTGTCCTTCACTCTGCCCATACCTCACGATAAGCGTGCCGAGGGCGCAGCCGCGCAACTTGCCGCGAAAATGGGCCTGGAGCCGGCGATGGTCGTCCACGCGACACAGATCGGCGCCTCGCACACCTTTTTCGTGGTGTACGGAAAAGCCAACCATCTCGTCAACCTCGACGAGGTCAACGTCGTCGAACGCGACTATCCGTTGTTGACCGCCAAAGAGGTCAACGTCTTGGTCAAGGAACGGATGGGCCGAAAGCTCGTGGTCGTCGGCGCCTGCATCGGTACCGACGCACACACCGTGGGCATCGACGCGATTCTGAACATCAAGGGCTTTGCCGGTGAAAAAGGACTCGAATACTACCGGGAGTTGAAGGTACTCAATCTCGGTGCGCAGGTGGCGGTACCGGATCTGGTCAACCGGTCGATCGCCGAAAAGGCGGACGCCGTCCTGGTGAGCCAGGTCGTGACCCAACGCGACGCTCATCTCCACAACACTCGTGAACTGTCGGCCGCGTTTCGCGAGGCGCTGCCACCGGACCGGCGACCGCTGTTGATCATCGGCGGGCCGCGGTTCGACGAAAACATGGCCGACGACCTGGGAGTCGACCAGATCTTCAGCCGTGGGACCACGCCCGCCGATGTCGCCTCCTACATCGCCCATCGTTTGATCAACAGTAAGGAGCTTGTTGCATGACCCGCGCCGTTGAAGGATTTTCCGTCACGCACCGCCGTTACATCTCCTATTCCGAGGCCCACTACGCGGGAAACCTCGTCGACGGAGCGTTTTCGCTGGCGATGTTCGGTGATGTCGCCACCGAGACGTGTATCCGGACCGATGACGACGAGGGCCTGTTCGCCTCCTACTCCGACGTTCAGTTCCTTGCCGCCGTGCGCGCCGGAGACATCGTTGAGGCGACCGGAGTCATCACACGGGTCGGTAACCGCAGCCGCACCATCGACTTCACCCTGTCGGTGGTGTGCCGTGGACGTCCCGATCGGGGAGGGTCAAGCGCCGACGTGTTGGCCGAACCGATCATCGCGACCAAAGCGACCGGCACCGTCGTGGTCCCCACGTCGTGACCGGCGCAATTCTGTGCGCCGACGTCGGTTCGACGTACACCAAGGTCGCCGCGGTCGCCGACGACGGAGCTCTATTGGCGACCGCGGCACGCCGGACAACCGGCGATACGGATGTTCTCGACGGCCTCGCCGACGCGCGCCGCGCGGTCGAGAATGAACTACCCGCCGGTATAGACCTCGCCTCCATGCGGGTGTGCTCATCGGCCGGCGGCGGTCTACGACTGGCGGTCATCGGCAACGAGCCGCTTGTGACCGCGACCGCCGCACACCGTGCCGGTCTTTCGGCGGGCGCGAAGGTCGTTCACATCGCTGCGGGAACGGTCGACTCCGCCGCTTTGATCAAACTGGCCGAAGCCGATCCCGACATCATTCTTCTGGCCGGTGGAACCGACGGTGGTGACGAGACCGTGGTCCGCCGGCACACCGCGGTACTGGCCGCTGCGGTCGTCGACGAACCGCGGCTACGTGTGCCCGTCGTCGTGGCGGCGAACTCCGCGGTGCGCGACGACGTCGTCGCGCAGCTGGGAGCCGTCGGAATTCCCGCCTCGGCGGTCGCCAACGTCCTACCGAAGATCGGTGTCCTGCAACCGGCTCCGGCCCGTTTGGCGCTGCGGGAGGCCTTTCTTCGGCACGTGATAGCGGGAAAGGGCCTGTCGAGATCGGGTCGGTTTGAGTCCCTGGTGCATGCGGCGACTCCCGACGCCGTCCTCGCGGGCGTTGAACTGCTCGCCGACGGCACACCAGACGGGCGGACCGTCGGCGACCTTGTGGTTGTAGACGTCGGCGGTGCGACCACCGACGTCTATTCGGTCCTCACTCCCGATGCGGAGCTGACCGGCCCCCGGCGAGAGGTGGCGGGCACCGCGTGGCGGTCACGCACCGTCGAAGGCGACCTGGGGCTGAGACACACCGCTTCGGGAATCGTCGCGGCTGCGAGCGAGGAAGGCCTCCTACAGGAGCCGGAGGTGACGCGACTTGCCGCGGCTGCCCAGCGAAGGACCGAGGCGCCGGCCTGGCTGCCCGAGGACGTCGACGAAAAGGCCGTGGACGTCCGGCTCACCGAACTCGCCGTCATGGTGGCGTTGCGTCGTCATGCCAGAGGAGAACGCCTCGGCGGTCCGGACGCCCCGCTGCGCGGTGGCAAAGATCTCAGACCGGTCGACTGGATCGTGGGGTCGGGTGGGGTGCTTCGCAACACGCCTCACGCGACCGAGATACTGCGCACCGCAACTGCGGCCGACACGGCGGGAGGATATCCGCTTCCAGAGGCGCCGACCGTCGTGGTCGACACCGCCTATGTTCTCGCCGCCGCCGGGCTTCTCGCCAACGACCATCCACAGATGGCCCTTGATCTGCTGAAACGTAATCTTTTGCATTCGAACTGAATCATCGGTGTCGGATCGGCACCGATGATTTCTCGGACCCGGTTGACAACGACAGGGGGGTAGGGCTTACCGTTCTAAACGTCCGAGGCGACGGGTCTTTACCGGGTTCGTCGTCTTTGTCGGGGGCGACTCGACTCGCTTTGCTCCTTCGCTGACTGGACCAAATCGGTCATGACGCGGCCGCATTGTGACCGGCGGCCAGGTTCAGTACGCGGGGGTCGGCGGAGCGTGCGGGACGGTCGCCGTGTGGTACAGCCGCGATGGGCGCGCGTCACCAGTAGACAACAGCTCGATGCCTGGCAGCCGGCCGGTATGGGGTTGGTCCGAAGGCGGGGCGAAGAGATCACGGCGGTGCCGGCCGTACAGGGACTGGGAGAAACCGTGCGAGGGGCGTGGCGGAAACTTAAGCTACGCCCCTTTGCCGTGTCACGAGGGACCGTCAAAAAGTCCGCCACGAAGCTACAGGGCGGCGTCCGACCGGTGGTGTGGACGGCTATGGCGGCGGGGAAGATGATCAAACGCTGAAAAACATCAGTCATGATCGAATGGTCCCCTTGCTAGGAGTACGCGTGACCACTGTTGAAGATACGCCGAGCGCCGACGACGTGGCCGAACCCGAAAAACCCGGCCGTCTGTTGCGCGTCGGTGCCGACGGTCGCCGCCTCCGACTCCCCGCGGCCCTGCTGTCGGCGATCGTGGCCGGTCTCGGACTTCTTCTGGCCTTTCCTCCTTTCAACGTCTGGCCCCTGGCTGCGGTGGGCGTGGCGGCGCTGGCGGCGGCGTGTCACAGGCGTCGCATCCGTGCCGGGATCGGTTTGGGCTTCGTGACGGGACTGGCGTTCTTTCTCCCGCTGCTGAGCTGGGCGTCGACACAGGTAGGAGAGGTCCCGTGGATCGCGCTGTCGGTCCTGCAGTCGTTGTACATCGCCCTTTTGGGCGGGGCCATCGCCTTCACCAGCCGTTACGTGGACCGCTTCGGCTGGTTGTGGCCGGTGGTCACGGCGGTGTTGTGGGTGGGACAGGAGGCCCTGCGCAGCCGTACTCCTTTTGGAGGCTTTCCGTGGGGACGGCTCGCGTTCAGCCAAGCCGATTCGCCGTTGGCGTATTTCGCGTGGCTGGGTGGCGCACCAATGGTCACCTTCGTTACCGCGCTCCTGGGCGGCCTGCTTCTTCTGGGGACGTGGATGCTCGTTGACCGGCGGGCCACCGTTCGTCGTGCCGTGAACGTATGCTTGGCGGCCGCACTCGTGCTTATTGCGGGATTCGTGATGCCGGTTGGTCTGACCGCCCCCGCAGGAAAGACGGTCACCGTCGCGGTCGTTCAAGGCAACGTGCCCCGTCTGGGCCTTGATTTCAACGAGCAGCGGCGTGCGGTGTTGGACAATCACGTCAACGCGACCATTGCGTTGGCCGATGCCGTCGCCGAGGGCCGGGAACCACAGCCGGACGTGGTCGTGTGGCCGGAGAACTCCAGTGACATCGACCCGCTCGCCAACGCGGATGCCGCCGAACTCATCAGCGCCGCCGCACGGGCGGTCGGCGTTCCCATCGTGTTGGGCACGTTGCAGAGGCTTCCCGACGGTCAGGGACTCAACGTGAGCATCGTGTGGGACCCGCGCACGGGTCCGGGGTTCCAGTACGCCAAACAGCATCCGGTCCCGTTCGCCGAGTACGTTCCCATGAAACCGTTCGTGCGTACCGTGGCCGGCTGGATCGATCAACGCATGGTCGACGGCATCGACCGCGTCAACGGCTTTCGACCCGGCACCGAACCCGGCGTCATCCCGGTGTCCGATTTCACCGTCTCCGGTGTGATCTGTTTCGAAGTCGCCTACGACGGCCTGGTGTCGGAGGCCGTGACCGAGGGAGCACAGTTGTTGGCAGTGCAGACCAACAACGCGACGTTTGACAACGCCGAGGCCACTCAGCAGATGGCGATGGTTCGGATACGCTCGATCGAGCACGGCCGTGACGGATTGATGGCCTCCACCGTTGGTGTATCGGGGTTCACCGACGCTTACGGTGCGGTTCACGATCTGACCACGTTCAACACACAGGCTGTTATCGTCTCCGAGCTTAGGCTGGGGGAGAGCACCACTCCGGCGACGGCGCTGGGCGCGACACCAGAGATTCTGATGTGCGTTATGGCCGGGCTGGCGCTGGTGGCGGCTGGAGCCGAACGGCGGAGATACCGTGCAGCAAGCGGATCCGGTGGGCCCGTCGAATCCGCCGACCGTTGACCGCATCGGAAGCGAGAAACGTGACTGACGACCCGAAGACCCCGGTTTCCGGCAAGGACGCATACCCCGGTGTTGGAAGCGTTCTGGTGATCATTCCCACATACAACGAAGTCGACAACGTCGCCCTGATCATCGAGCGAGTCCGGGATTCCGTGCCCGCGGCACACGTGCTGGTCGTCGACGACTCAAGCCCCGACGGCACCGGAGAACTCGCCGACCGTATCGCCCGCCACGACCACAACGTGCACGTTCTGCATCGTCGTAAGAAGGAGGGGCTCGGTCAGGCGTATCTGTCCGGCTTCGAGTGGGCGCGCAACAACGATTTCGACGTCGCCTGTGAGATGGACGCCGACGGATCTCACGCCCCCGAGCAGCTGCACCGGCTCCTGGACGCGTTGGCGTCGGCCGACCTGGTGATCGGTTCGCGGTACGTTCCCGGGGGGCTGGTCGTCAACTGGCCGCTCTCGCGTCAACTGATTTCTCGGGGCGGCAATCTGTACACGCGCCTGGCGATGGGGTTGCCGATCAAGGACGCGACCGCGGGATACCGCGCGTACCGCATGCCGGTTCTCGAGAAGATCACCGCGGATTGGACACCACCGCAGGGGTATTGTTTTCAGATCGAGTTGGCATGGCGCGCCGTGGAAGCGGGGTTCGACGTCAGAGAGGTGCCGATCACGTTTGCAGAACGGGAGCGTGGTGAGTCGAAGATGAACGGCTCCGTTGTCCGTGAGGCGTTGTGGCGGATCACCGCATGGGGAGCGGCCACGCGTCTTCGTGCTGCCACCTCCCGGATCACAGGAAAGGAACCCACACCATCGTTACCACGCCGCCACCGCAGTTGAGTTACCGTACGAGGCTCACCCTCGCGGTGTACCTGTTGGCGGAGTTGGCCGCGTTCGCCGGTGTGGTCATGGCCATCGGCATCGGCTGGACCATCGTGGTTTTCCTGGCCACCGGACTGGTCGGTGCGGTCCTGCTCCGGGTGAACGGTGTCAAGGCCATGCGGGCTTACCGTGAGGCGATCTTGGAACGAAAGCCGCCGGGCCAAGCCGTTGTCACCGGAGTCCTAGGAGTTTCAGGCGCGATACTTCTTTTGTTGCCGGGGATCGTCACCGACGTCGTGGGCCTGTTGTGCGTTCTTCCGGGAACGAGATCCCTCTTGCGGCCGTTGGTCACGAGATTCCTGGAAAAACAGATGGATTCCCCGACCATGACCCGTTTCTTCGGCCCCCGTGTCGTACGTACTCAAGAGCAGGCACAGCCGCCGCCCGATCGAGGGTTCACCACCGAGGACGTCATCGAGGGTGAAGTCGTCGACGACAACACCAGGGCACGTACTCGAGAAGACGACGACACCACGACCCGATCACGACACGACAGTGGGCCGAAACCACTGTCGTGATCCGGCCCACTGTTCTCGGCGTCGTGTTATTCGCCCCGACGGGCACGCATTTCGCTGAGCCGCTCGTTCAGGATTTCTTCAAGTTCGTCCATGCTGCGACGCTCCAACAGCATGTCCCAATGGGTACGCGGCGGCTTGACCTTCTTCGTGTTCGGTTCGCCTCCGTCCACGAGTTTGGCCACGGTGCCGTCCAAACGGCATTCCCAGGTCGCCGGTACCTCGGCCTCAACGGCGAAGGGCACCTCAAACCGGTGGCCGCGGGCGCAGACGAAGTCTCTTGTTTGTCGCGGCGCAAGTTCGGTGTTGCGGTCGGATTCGTAACTGATCGCGCCAAGCCGGCTGCCGCGTAGCATCCGTTCGCTCATCTTCGGTGGCCTTCCCCTCTAAAACGCCTGATCTCGGTAGTGCAGTTGGCTGTTGGTGGCCGTCGTCGGTGTACGTCCCCGGCGGCACGATACTCTGGCGATGACAACGGTCGGACAGTGTAACGATCGACGAAGCCGTATTGTTTCCACCTCCGTCGACTGTTACCCATTTCGTGCATCGTTCACCTCGAACACCCGTTGGTTCAATCACGCGCCAAACCGTGCCACAGATTCCGAGCCGATCGACGATGACGAGAAACCGGCATACAGCCGTTTCCGTCGCACTTCGTTTCATGGTCGAAACGCGGGTTCGAATACGGTCCGACATCCATCATATGTCGGTGATGACAATTGGCTATTTGTAGCTGTCGATGTCAAATCGAACGGCGCCGACGTTCGGAATGTCGGCGAACCACACGTTTCAAGTCGGCGGTGATTTCACGCTCGATCCCGTACGGGCGTGCGGTGGCCAACCGGCGGGCCCTCGGGCGCGGTCGACGGCCGGGCGCGGACACCGCCGGTGGCGGTTCATCGGTCCGGGCCGGCGGGCCCGTCGTCGAATCGGCAGCCGACTCCACTACATCAGCTCCCCGCTGCGGTAATGGCGGCGGCACAGTACCTGATAGTGAAGGTCGTCGTTATCGGTGTCGCCAACGACGAACCGTTCACCGTGGCGCACGATTCGGTCGTGCAGGACTCGGGCGTTCAACACGCCCTCATTGCCACACCAGCACAAAACCTCCACCTGAAGACGCAAGACCTCGTCGGCCAGCTCGAATAGTCTGGCGCTGGCGGGAAACAGAGTGGACGTGAAATCGGTGGCCAAACCGAACGCATACACGTCCACGCCGTCGTTGTCGACCAGATCGGCCATCTGTTCGACGTGATCGAGCGTGAAAAACTGTGCCTCGTCGCAGATCACGTAGTCGATCTGAGGTGAGGACGCGAGCTCCCGGAGGTCGTGTTCATCGCCGACCTCCACGGCCTCCTTCGCCAATCCGATGCGTGTGGTGACCCGGGAACGTCCCGACCGGTCGTCACGAGTCAGCAACAGGCCGACTCGGCCCTGCCGGGCGTGGTTGTAATGGATCTGCAGTGCCAGAGTCGACTTCCCGCAGTCCATTGGTCCGTAATAAAACTTCAATCTGGCAGCGCCGCGCTGGGTCCGTTGGGGAATCGGGGTCACGGCGTGCCAGCTTAGTGGGACCGAAACGGCCCGATGCTGCGGCGGTGGGGACACACCGATCGCCGCAGGTCCACACCGTCATCGACGACAGGATCGCCCTTCCGCACTCGCGTGGACACGAGCACCGAACAAGCAGAGGGGAGTGTGTCGGGTCCGGCTGTTCGGTGCGTTTCGTGTCGCATCTTCGAGAGTCACGCAACGAAACGGCGGTTGATGAATCACCCCAGGTTCGGACAGTAGACGAAGGCCTGCTCAACAGACGATGCCGCAACAGGGCGGTTGTCCGTCCTGGATACCCATGACCGGCTCATGGTGCATCATGAGGCGATGAGAGCTATCGCGTGGACACAGTGGGTCAGGGTGGCCGGCGCGGTGATTTTGCTGGGGGCCGTGGCATTCCCGGTAACCGCTCGCGCAGACGATAAAACGGGTACCGACAAGTTTCTGGGCGGATCGTCCTTCGCCGTCCAATCCGGCACGACCTTCTACGCCTGGGCCAATGCCGGTGACACCGTGGGGGTGGACTTCGTCAAAGCCGACATCGACGAGGACGTGAAGGTCGACGGAGTGCTCGATGTGGTCGATCCGGCAGGGGAACAGCGGGCCGAATGCGTGATCGAACACGACGGGAAGGCGGAACCGTGTTCCTTCGGCGACCTGTCGTCCTCCACCGCCGGCATCTGGCGTATCGACTACCGGTCCGCAGGCGATGCCAAAGCGATCCCGGCTCATTGGAACATCACGGTGTCGGCCGAGGGGGAGAACGTCGCCGGCCGAGTGTGGACCGATCGTTACAACGTCTACCAAGACCCCGGTGCCGGTGCGCGAATCGACCTGTACTACCTGTCGCAGCTGGGTTTTCAGTACAAGGCCGTATACCGCGGTTACAACGGAGGGTGGTCTTCTTTCGAAGCGGGTACCGCCGGATTGACCCATGCCGGTACCTGCGAGCCGATCAATCACAGCCCCGGCGGTATGAAGGGCGATTTCGACACCGACCTTGCGGCCTGTGGTGCCTACAAGGTGTTTTTCGGCGAGCCTGCGGCCGATCTACCCGAATCCGGAAAGATCGCCGGTGGGGAGGCCACGTGGTTGTTGACCGCGGTGAAAGAACCCGCATTGGGCGCGGTGGAATACCGACCCGCCGAGCCCCACTCGGTGGCCGGTGACCTGTTGGTGACGGTGACCGACCATCAGGGTGTCATCACCGTCGAACTGGACCTCAACGGAAACGGAAAGTTCGGTGACGAGGCCGATCGATCGATCTCTGTCGGGGTGACCGAGGTCGGAACCGGACAGATCGCGGTCCCGTGGGACGGTTTGACAGGCGAGGAGAAGAAGGTACGCAACGGGCGTAACTTCGATGTGCGCGCCACCATCGACCGGGTAGGGACCATTTACTTCGTCAACTCCGATGTCGAGGGACGGTCCGGCGGGATCGAGGTCGAATACCTGAACGGGCCGGACGCGGGTGAACGGACCCTGTACTGGGACGACGCTCCCGACCCGACGAGGGAGAACGCGGCCGATCAATCGGGAAAGACCGATTCGCTGGGCGGTGCGCGTAGCTGGGATTTCGGCGCCAACTCCTGGGGAAGTGACCGAAGAATTCAGGAGTGGGCGTTCGCCGGGGTCGATATCACCACCGACACCGCTTCGTTCGTGACACCGCCGCGTGAACCGAACGACTCCGCTGAGGTGGTGGCGGGGGCATGGTGGCACGGCCCGTTCGCCTGGGTCGCCGGAATCGGTGTGTTCACATCGATCGTTGGTTTGGGGCTTTTGTTGTACTTGTCGCGCCGCTCGAGTGACCGAGACGTCGATGACAAGAGCCAGCTGTTGGGTCTGCCGTAGAAGGTATCCGTAGGGCGCGGCATACCGCGCCCTACGGACGGTTCACACCTTTTCGGGTGGTGTGTTACCTGCGGCGACGATGGCGCGCCGCATCGGAACGGCCAGGAGCAGGACGAAGCCCACTGCGAAGAAGATGATCAAAGAGATGATGGCGATCCGGTAGCTACCGGTGAGGTCGTAGGCGAGGCCGAAGAGCAACGGGCCCAGCCAGCTGGTGCCCTTGTCGGATATCTCGTAGAGACCGAAGTACTCGCCTTCCTTACCCTTCGGGATGAGCTGACTGAACAGGGAGCGGCTCAGCGCCTGCGAACCGCCGAGAACCAACCCGATTCCGGCCCCCAGCGCCAGGAAGACGGGGAAGTTCCCGGCCGGCACGAAATAGGCCACGCATACGATGCCGACCCACGCCACCAGGCTTCCCAGGACGGTGTTCTTGGCTCCGTACCGGTTGGCCATCCAGCCCAGGAGCAGCGCCCCGCCGAACGCGAGGATCTGCACCATGAGAATGACCGGCATGAGCTGGGTCAGTTCGAATCCGAGTTCTTCGGCGCCGTACAGTCCCGCCAACGCGATGACCGTTTGAATACCGTCGTTGTAGATGAGGAAGGCGACGAGGAAGAGCAGCGTCAGCGGATATGCCTTCAACCCGCGCAGCGTGCGGAAGAACTGTTTGAAGCCGTCGGTGAAGACGGAGCCCTCCGGGCTCCCCTCATAAGGGTCACGGTTGCGCAGCCACAACATCGTGAACGTGGTGAAGCCGGCCCACCACAGCCCGGCCGACACCAGACTCCATCGAGCGATCTCGGCCTGATTCTCGGCTCCACCCATGAGAAGCGCGATCAGGTTGAACAGGAACAGCAGCCCGCCGCCGAGATAACCCATGGCCCAGCCGCGGCTCGATACCTTGTCGCGGTCCTTTTCGACGGCGATCTGCGGCAGGAACGAGTTGTACACAACGACGCTGGCTCCCAGCGACACGTTTGCGATGAGGAACAGCCACGCTCCGAGCTCGTAGCGTTCGCCGGTGAGGAAGACCAGTCCGGTGGTCGCGGCGGCACCGATGTAGGCGAGGACGCCCAGCAGTTGCTTCTTGTATGGGGTGCGGTCGGCAATGGCACCGGTGATGGGCAGCACCAGCACCTGCAGAATGACGGACAATGCGGTGACGTACGGCCAGAGGGAACCGGCTTTGAAGGACAACAGGCCGCCCATGACGGAGATGTAGCCGTCGGAGTCGGCGCCGTTGTTGGCGATCCCGGTCAGATAGGGCCCGAGAAAGGCGGTGACGACCGTGGTGGCGAAGGCGGAGTTCGCCCAGTCGTACATGTACCAGCCGGCGCGTTCCTTTTTCGAGCTGACATCGGGCGTAGGTTGGGCGGATTCGTTGATGACCAAGTGACTCGGGCTTTCACAGTCAGGCGGGCCAATGGCCACGCGAACGATAGACGTCAGCAAGTGTGTCGATCTGGTCGGTCATGATGCCGTCAACACCCAGATCAAGCAACTCAGTCATCATGCCCGCATCATCGATCGTCCAGACATGGACCGGAAGGTCGATTTGATGGGCGTGTTGGATGAACTTTTCGTCAACGACACGCAGTCGGCCCTTGAACACCGGGACCTGGACTGCGGCGGCCCGGTGGACGTAACCCAGGTTCGTCGACCATGGTCGGAACCGGGAGGCGAGCCACAGCCGGGTGACCTCGTGTCGGCCCATGCCTGTGGCCAACCGAGGACTGGACGCCTCCCGAATGATCTTCAATCGCGCATCGCTGAACGAGGAGACCAGAACTCGATCGACGGCACGGGTCGCCGACAGAGCCTCCAGTGTGGGGAGGACGGCCGCATCGGTTTTCGTGTCGATGTTGAAACGCGTCGTCGGCCAGGCCGCCAGCACCTCGTCGAGTCGGGGGATCAGCGGCTCACCGCGGTGACGGATGCTCTGAAGCTCGCCCCACGTCAGGGTGTCGATGCCGCGCCGGTCACCGGTCAGCCGTTCCAACGTTTCATCGTGGAACAGGACCGCAACACCGTCGGAACTGGAACGGGTGTCGGTCTCGAGGTATCGAAAACCGGCGTCGACGGCTCGCTGAAACGCCGCCGTGGTGTTTTCGTCCCCGTCGGCTGCGCCGCCGCGGTGAGCGAATCCGATCGGCCCCGAATCGTCCAGGTAGCGGTATGGGTTTCGTAGTCGGTTGTGTACAGGGTTGCGTCGAGAGGACATCTTAGAAGTATCTATCGCTCGGTGTTCGGCACATTGGTGACGGTATGCCGGAAATGTGGCGTTAGCGTGCCTGGTGCGGTTCCTCACCAACCGGACCCGGCCACTAAGGTGGGCAACCGAAGAGGGAGACTGGCATTCATGCGTGTGCTTGGCATTGACTTTGGGACGTCGAACACGGTCGCCATCCTGCGGATGGCTGACGGCCGGGTCAAGCCGTTGTTGTTCGACGGTTCACCGATGCTGCCGTCGGCGATTTACCTGTCGGCCGACGGCAGGATGCTGATCGGCCGAGACGCCGAGCGAAACGCCCGGATGGACCCCGCGCGTTTCGAACCGAACCCCAAACGTCGTATCGACGACGGATCGATCTTCCTGGGAGACCAGGAGATTCCGGTTCCACGTGCGATCGCCTACGTGTTGGAGCAGGTCCTCGTCGAGGCCAAGAGGCAGCTCGGCGGGCCACCGGAGGCGGTGCGCATGACGCACCCGGCTCGTTGGGGCGAGCGTCGCCGCAATCTTGTGGTTGAGGCCGCGCGTTTGGCCGGTCTTCCCAAGCCACAACTGATTCCCGAGCCGGTTGGTGCGGCTTCGTACTTTACGAGCGTCTTGGGCACGGCCGTGCCGGTTGGGCGTGCCCTGGCGATTTACGACCTGGGTGGCGGAACCTTCGACGCGACGGTGGTGCGTCGTACGCCGGCCGGTTTCGAGGTGCTGAGCGAAGAAGGACTGCCCGATGTGGGTGGTCTGGACTTCGATCACGGCATCGTCGAACATCTCGGTAAGACCTACGGTGTTTCGCACGCCGCCATGTGGTCCCGGTTGATGAACCCGACCGACGACAAGGACCGCCGGTACCGCCGGATGTTGTACGAGGATGTTCGCGGTGCCAAGGAAATGCTGTCACGTACGGCGTCATCGGACATCCACCTCCCCGCTTTGGACGTTGACGCGCACCTGACGCGTGAGGAGTTCGAGGAGGCCGCCCGCCCGCACCTGGACCGCACCGTCGAATGCATGGAACGGGCGATCCGGGGTGCCCGGCAGGCACCCAAGGACCTGGTCGGGATTTTCCTGGTCGGCGGCTCGAGCCGAATTCCGATGGCGGCGGCCCTGATCCACAAGGGTCTGGGGGTGGCGCCTCGGACCTTTGAACAACCCGAAACGGTGGTCGTCGAAGGCGCATTGTCCATCGGCGGACCATCACGCCCGGCCGGTAACCAGCCGATGAGCGGGCAGGCACAGCGCCCGCCGGTCCGGCCTCCCGTCGGTCCACAGCAGCCCCGTCCCCCCATGGCGCCCGGGCCGCGGCCTCCCGTGATGCAACAACCGCACATCGCTCCGCGACCGGCCATGCAACCGCAGATGCCTCCGCCCCGGCCTCCGATGCAGGCACAACCGCGTCCGATGCCTCAGGCGCCGCCTCGCCCGGTGGCCCCTCAAAAGAAATGGAGCCAGGAGCCCGCGGTCGTCATGACGATCGTGGTGGCGTCCGTGCTGGTGGTGGCCTTTCTGATCCTGCTCCTCGTCTCGTTGTTCTGACGTCGACGGGTTGACACAGGGCACGGCTAACCTGAGGGCGTGGCTTCACCAACGGATACCCTGTCGTATCGCCCCGCGCCGGGCACGATCCCCGAACAGCCGGGCGTTTACCGGTTCCGGGATCGGGACGGCCGTGTCGTGTACGTCGGTAAGGCCAAAAACCTGCGGGCACGACTGAACTCGTATTTCGCCGACCCGTCGAGTCTGCATCCACGTACTCACCGCATGGTGCACACGGCGACGAGTGTCGACTGGGTGGTTCTCGACACCGAGGTCGCCGCGTTGCAGTTGGAGTTCTCCTGGATCAAGGAGTTCGATCCGCGCTTCAACGTCATGTACCGCGACGACAAGAGCTACCCGTATCTGGCGGTCACCGTGGGGGAGGAGTATCCCCGTCTGCAGGTTATGCGTGGCGACAAACGTAAAGGAGTCAAGTACTTCGGGCCTTTCTCGCACGCATGGGCGATCCGGGAAACCTTGGACCTGTTGCTGAGAGTGTTTCCGGCGCGCACCTGCGGTAAGGCCGAGTTCGTTCGGGCCCGTCGTATCGGCAGACCGTGTTTGCTGGGAGACATCGGCAAGTGCGCGGCGCCCTGCGTCGGTAGGGTCGACGCCGAGGAACACCGACGCATCGTCGACGAGTTCTGCGATTTTATGGCCGGACGAACCGACCGGTTCGTTCGTCGGTTGGAAGCTGAGATGTATCAGGCGTCGGCCGATGAGGACTTTGAGCGTGCGGCTCGTCGACGCGATGATCTCGCCGCGTTGAAACGGGCCTTGGAAAAGCAGGTTGTGGTCCTGCCGGACGGTACCGATGCCGACGTGGTCGCGTTCGCAGCAGATCAGCTGCAGGCGGCCGTAACCGTGTTCCATGTCCGTGGCGGTCGCATCCGTGGTGAACGCGGTTGGATCGTTGACCGCCCCGAGGGCGTGACCGACGGAGACCTGGTCCACGACCTGTGCACCCAGTTCTACGGCAATCAGTCCGGTACCGACGTCCCCCGCGAGGTGCTGGTACCGGCGTTGCCCGAGGACGCCGACGCCTTGGCCGCGTGGTTGTCACAGCGCCGAGGCACAAGGGTGGATCTGCGGGTGCCCCGCCGCGGCGACAAGCGTGCCCTGGCAGCCACCGTCGAACGCAACGCGGAGCAGGCCCTCGCCCGGCACAAGCTGCGAAGGGCCGGGGATCTGACGGCCCGCGGTAAGGCGTTGGAGGAGTTGGCCGAGGCACTGGAACTCCCGACACCTCCTTTGCGGATCGAGTGTTTCGACGTGTCGCAGATTCACGGTAGTGACGTTGTGGCCGGGATGGTCGTGTTCGAGGACGGTCTCCCCCGGAAGTCCGAGTACCGACGGTTTGTTGTTCGTGGCGAGCGAACCGACGACCTGGGCGCGATGCGCGAAGTGTTGACACGGCGATTGAGCAGGATCGACGAATCGTCGGAGGCGGTCGATACCGATGGTAAGGCCAAGCGGTTCGCCTATCCGCCGCAACTGTTGGTCGTCGACGGCGGCGCGCCGCAGGTGGCCGTTGCCGACGAAGTGCTTCAAAGCCTCGGGATCGACACGGTGAACGTGTGCGGTTTGGCTAAGCGGCTGGAAGAGGTGTGGCTGGCCGGCGAAGACTATCCGGTGATTCTTCCGAGAACGTCCGAGGCGTTGTATCTCCTGCAACGTGTGCGCGACGAGGCGCACCGGTTCGCCATATCCCTCCATCGTCGGCGGCGAGGAAAGAAGATGACCGCGTCGGAATTGGACGGCATCGCCGGACTGGGGCCGGCTCGAAAGAAGGCGCTTCTCAAGCATTTCGGCTCGGTGAAACGTATTCGACAGGCCGACATCGACGAGATCAAGGCGGTTCCGGGTATCGGTGATCAGTTGGCGGAAACGGTCGCGAGGTCGCTTCGCGGCACCGGCGGCTGAGCGACGTCGGCGGCCGTCGACACGTCCGGCTCGTCTGGTTGCCGTCGGCGGGGTCGACACATGCATACTTTGCGCATGCCTGATCGAATATCTGAAGCCCCAGCATCTCGAGCCGAACTTGATCTGGTCATCGTCACCGGCGCTTCCGGGGGAGGCCGCAGCACCGTGGCCAAGGCGCTGGAGAACGTCGGGTACTACGTCGTCGACAACCTGCCCGAGTCGCTGATGGTGACGATGGCCGAGTTGGCCTATGAATCGGGTAAGGCGACGCGCCGGACCGCGATGGTCTTGGACGTCAGGTCACACGCCTTTACCGCCGACCTGGTGGGCGCGGTGGATGATCTGAAGGAACGTGGGTTCAAGCCGAAGGTCGTTTTCGTCGACGCCGACGAGGACATCCTGGTGCGGAGGTTTGAAAAGGTCCGTCGTGCCCACCCATTGCAGGGTTCGGGTCGCATCCTCGACGGTATCGCCGCGGAACGGGAACTGTTGGCGGCGGCTCGTGAAACCGCGGATGCACTGATCGACACCAGTCACCTCAACGAGAACCAGCTGCGTGCCCGGGTGGAGGAACTGTTCGCGCCGGCCGACGCGCGAAAGCTTCGCGTAACGACTTTGTCGTTCGGATTCAAATACGGTATTCCGTTGGACGCCGACTTCGTCGCCGACGTGAGGTTTCTTCCCAACCCGTACTGGATCCCGGAGTTGCGTGATTTCACCGGTACCGACACCGATGTGAGCGAGTATGTGACGGGCCAGCCGGGTGCCAAGGATTTCATCGGTGGATACGCCGAGTTGATAGCCTCCACC
Source organism: Candidatus Stackebrandtia excrementipullorum (assembly GCA_019113825.1). Taxonomy (GTDB): domain Bacteria; phylum Actinomycetota; class Actinomycetes; order Mycobacteriales; family Micromonosporaceae; genus Stackebrandtia; species Stackebrandtia excrementipullorum. Next base: position 24,546 of record DXGR01000028.1, read on the forward strand.
GCCTCGGGATTTGAGCGTGAAGGAAAGCGGTATGTGACGGTCGCGGTGGGGTGCACCGGCGGTAAGCATCGCAGCGTTGCCATCGCCGAGGCGTTGGCGCAAGCGTTGCGCGACAATGGATTGTCCGCTTATCCGCACCATCGAGACATGGGGCTTGAGTGAGTTGCCGAATCGTTGCGTTCGGTGGCGGCAAAGGGCTTGCCGCTTCGCTTCGCGCACTGCGTACATTGGATGCCGACGTGACCGCCGTTGTCACGGTGGCCGATGACGGGGGTTCGTCGGGGAGGTTGAGACGGACCCGTCCGCTGGTGCCCCCGGGCGACCTGCGCAAGGCGCTGATCGCACTGTCGGACGCCGACGATGTTCTGCGCGATCTTTTCGGTTACCGGTTTTCCGGCACAGACGAGTTGGCCGGTCATTCGGTGGGGAACCTGGTGTTGGCGGGGCTCATGGAGACCCTGGACGACCCGGTGGCGGCCCTGGACGCCGCCGCGGTGTTGCTTCGGGCCCGTGGGCGGGTGTTGCCGATGTGCACCATGCCGCTGGACATCGAAGCCGACGTCGACGTCGACGGCACCACGACCGTCGTCAAAGGCCAGCACCATGTCGCCGTGAGCGACGGAACCGTACGGGCGGTGCGGTTGGTGCCCGAGGATCCGGTGGTGTGTCCCGAAGTCCTGACCGAGGTCGCACGGGCCGATTGGCTGTTGTTCGGTCCCGGCTCCTGGTACACGAGCGTGATCCCGCACCTTCTCATACCGAAACTTCAAGACGCGTTCAACGCTAGCAACGCCCGACGCATCGTGATTCTCAATCTCTCCGACGAGAACGAAACATCCGGACTGTCGTCGGCCGATCACCTTGCGGCGTTTCGTAGTTATGCGCCGGGATTGGCCGTTGACGTCGTCTTGGCGGACACCCAGGCGACCGGGGATCCCGCGCCGCTTCGACGTGCGGCACAATCGTTGGGGGCGCGGTTGCTGTTGGCGGGGGTCGCCGAGTCGAGTTCGTCGGCTCGGCACGATCCGGTTGCCTTGGCTGCCGCATTGACGACGGTGATTCAGTAGAACGAGGTGGGGAACACGCATGGCGATGACCGCAGCGGTGAAGGACGAGCTAAGCCGTGTCGAGGTGACCAAACCGTGTTGCCGGCGTTCGGAGATGAGCGCATTGTTCCGGTTTTCCGGGGGGCTTCACCTGGTCGGTGGTGTACTCGTCGTGGAAGCGGAGTTGGACGCGGGAAGTGTCGCACGTAGGCTGCGCACGGCCATCAACGAGGCATACGGGTATGGCAGTGAGATGCAGGTTCTCACCGCGGGTGGACTCCGCAGACAGACGCACTACGTGTTGCGTGTCATCAGCGACGGTGAGGCCCTGGCCCGGCAGACCGGTCTGTTGGACGCTCGTGGCCGTCCGGTGAGAGGGCTGCCCTCACACGTTGTCGCCGGCAATCTCTGTTGTGCTGAAGCCGCTTGGCGGGGCGCGTTCCTTGCGCACGGTTCACTGACCGAACCCGGGCGTTCCAGTTCGATGGAGATCACGTGTCCGGGACCGGAGGCGGCCCTGGCGCTGGTGGGCTCCGCGCGACGGCTCGGCATTACCGCGAAGGCGCGAGATGCGCGTGGTGTCGACCGGGTCGTCATCCGCGACGGTGACGCGATCGGTGAGATGTTGACGCGACTGGGGGCCCACACCGGGGTGTTGGCATGGGAGGAACGTCGGGTTCGGCGTGAGGTACGTGCCACCGCCAACCGACTCGCGAACTTCGACGACGCCAACCTGCGAAGGTCGGCCCGAGCCGCCGTCGCCGCGGCGGCCAAGGTCACTCGTGCCCTGGAAATTCTTGGTGACGAGGTCCCCGAACACCTGGCCGAGGCAGGGCGCCTGCGGTTGGCCAATCGGCAGGCGTCGCTGGAAGGGCTCGGGGCGATGGCCGATCCTCCGTTGACCAAGGACGCGATCGCCGGGCGTATCCGTCGGCTGATCAACCTGGCCAATAAGCAGGCTGCAGCCATGGGCGTGCCGTCGGTGGAGTCTGCGGTCACCGAAGAGATGTTGGTGTCGTTAGCCGGCCGCCGAGTATGTCTCCACCTTCCAACGGCCGCAGGCCGCGGTTTAGGTAGGGTCGAAGGTGCTCGGCGACGAGGCCGGCGGCGGTGTCAATCCGCTTCCGTGTGAGCTTGTTCAACGAGTATCCGCTCGGATAGCGCGACGCCAAGGTATACAGGGAACTTTCTTCATTCTCAACAAGGAGATGAACGCGTGACCATCCGAGTAGGAATCAACGGCTTCGGCCGTATTGGACGAAACTTCTTCCGTGCAGTGTTGGAGTCGGGCGCCGACGTCGAACTGGTTGCCTTCAACGACCTGGGAGATACCGGGACGACGGCGCACCTGCTCAAGTACGACAGTATTCTCGGTCGACTGCCGCACGAGGTGAAGGCCACCGAAAACGAGATCAGTGTCGGTGGGAAGAGCATCAAGGCCTTCGCCGAACGTGACCCGGGCAAGCTTCCGTGGGGCGACGTCGGAGCCGATGTGGTTATCGAGTCCACGGGTCTGTTCACCGACGCGACCAAGGCGAAGGTGCACGCCGACAACGGCGCCAAGAAGGTGATCATTTCGGCGCCCGCCAAGAACGAGGACGTCACGATCGTCATGGGCGTCAACGACGGCGACTACGACCCCGCCAAACACACGGTCATCTCGAACGCCTCGTGCACCACGAACTGTCTGGCTCCGATGGCGAAGGTGCTTTCGGAAAGCGTGGGCCTTGAACGTGGCCTCATGACGACCGTTCACGCATACACACAAGACCAGAATCTGCAGGACGGTCCTCACAAGGACCTGCGCAGGGCCAGGGCGGCCGCGACCAACGTCGTGCCGACCTCCACAGGTGCGGCCAAGGCGATCGGATTGGTCCTTCCCGAGCTGAAAGGCAAGCTCGACGGATTCGCCATGCGTGTTCCGATCCCGACGGGTTCTGCCACCGACCTGACCTTCACCGCCTCTCGCGAGACCAGCGTCGATGAGGTCAACGCCGCTGTGAGGGCCGCCGCCGAAGGCGACTTGAAGGGCATCCTCACCTACACCGAGGACCCGATCGTGTCGGCCGACATCGTGACCGACCCGGCATCCTGCATCTTCGACGCCGGGCTGACCAAGGTCATCGGCGACCAGGTCAAGGTGGTCGGCT